>JBBQXL010000009.1:0-50912 GCA_038209695.1 Hyphomicrobiales bacterium | reverse complement strand
CATCTTGAGCTCTGGATCGTAGCTGTACCAGCCCCAAGCCGCGCCGCCGCCGATCTTGTAATCGTCGCCGGGGAACGTCTTGATGCCGAGGTCCGAACCAGCCTGGCCGAACTGCGGGTTGGCTTTGTTGGTGTCAGCCGTCAAGCACACGTCCGCGTCGGAACCCGTGCTCTGGCAAACCCAAGCCTCCGAACCGTCCTTCAGATTGAAGGCAGCGATACGGCCGCGAGCGGCAAACTCGTCGCCACCGAAACCGATGATCACCTTATCTTCGGCGATCAATGGAGCGGGGGTGATGGTCTCGCCCTTCTCAGGGTAAGCGTACTTGACAACCCAGACTTCCTTGCCGGTCTGGCCGTCGAGGGCAATCACGAAACCATCGAGAGTGCCATAGACGAACTTGCCGTCGGCATAGGAACCACCGCGATTGACGGTGTCGCAACAAGCGCGCGGAACAGCGGACTCGTCACGATCGGTGGTCTTGACATAGTGCCAGACCCCCTTCGGGTTGTCAGGATCGGTCAGGTCCAAAGCCTGGACCACGTTGCAGTTTGACATGGCCGGGCAGCCGGAAACCATGAACAGCATGGTCTTGCCACCAACGTCCTTGATGATGAGGGGCTGACCCTCATGACCACGCAGGGCATTGGTTCCCTGCAGCCAAACCATCTGCAACTTGCCGATGTTCTTCGTGTTGATATCAGCCAATGTGCTGTGACGCGTCAGCGCAAAATCCCGGCCGGGGGCTGGCCACTGATCGGGGTCCGCCATACGCGCAAGCTGCTCCTCATCGGAACCAGCCATTGCCTGACCGGAGATACCCATCATCACTGCGATGAGGGTTCCGGCCAGAACACCAAACTTCATTTTCATATCGTTCTCCTCTCCCTAGCTACTCAGTTCACCGAACGAAAGCTGAGTTATTGTGTGTGTGCTGAGACGCGTTTCTTTCTTAAGCAAAATGCCAAGAGAGCACCGGGCCCCTGCAAGTTTTCAAGCTGTCACTGTGGATATGGGAGGCATCCCGAAAGCGTCGAAGCAAATAAATGCGCCTCGCGCCCGCGCCTAGCGGCGGGTCCTCCGATGAACACATCACGCGGTGACACCTCACGAGGAATCACAACTTAGCGCAGAATGAAATACGGCCCTTTCGAAATCTCGATCAGAACCGGCATCCCACTCATTGCCAAGCTGCACGCTCATAATTGCCAAATGTCATGGCTTTGCAAGCGAAAAGTGCTCGCGGCAAGCAAATGTGCTAGATGATCATTCCTCTCACTGCACTTCGCTGCACTGCATCAAGATGCGAACCCCGCAGTTTCCGGCGTCAAGCAAAAAACTTGCGTAATTTGTGTGTACCGCACGGCTCAGTTAATTCGGAGTCTCAAGTCACCCAGCACGTGTCGCGGGAAAACACGAATCATACCCGGCGTGGTCTTGACTGCTTCTTGCAGACCTGGCGGCCTCGATGGCGCCTGGAGGCTAGCCGATCGGGTCCTGCCAGCGTTGCCAATCCTCCCCAGCACGGCGCGGATGAAAGCCGGGCACAATTCTGACTTTGCTTGCCGTTCGCTCCGGCTGAGCCGGTCAGGTCGCGCGCTTGCCGAAGGCGATAATGCCGGCCACCGGCACGACGAAGCCGATGGCGACCGCGGCGATGGTCAACGCGGCGAGGTCGGCATAAGAGTCGCGGCCGACCTCGAACCAGATATTGAGATATTTGGTCTGAAGCGCGCCCGCCACCAGCGCCACGTTCATCCATGACGCCATCAGCGCGAACCAGGTGGCGCGCCGGCCCGCCGGCGCATTGATGGCGACGATGGTGAGCGCCGGGATCATCGACAGCTCGGCGAACGGCGACGTGATGGTGGTATCGACAAAGGCGATGGTCCGCGCCCCGAAGCCGAACATCTGCATGGTCCATTGGTCCCACCGCAGCGCCAGCGCGATGCTCGGCAGCGACAGCACCGTGCCGATGATGGTGAGCCATAACAGCACTTGGGCGATAGGCTTGCGGGTGATGAGATCGGAGAACAGCCAGGCGCCGGCGAGGCTGAGTCCGGCGCCGATCTGCGCCAGCGTGCCGTAGAAACTCTCGTCGAAGCCGAGCACGTCGATGGTGAACCAGCGATAGCCCTCCCCCACCCCCGGGCTCGCCCGGTAGAGGAAGATCACCAGCGCCGCATAAAACATGCGCTTGCGATGCACCTCGTCGAGACCCGCGGCGATGCGGGCGAGCATCAGCGCGATCACGGCAACGGACACGACGAAAACCAGCTCCTGGCCGAGCGGCAGGCCGCTGAGACCGATGGCCAGAACTACTGCCCCGAACATAAGTCCGCCGCCGAGGATGCGCCAGTCGACCGGCTTAAGCGCGACCGCGTCGAGACGGACCAGCATGGCACCGGTGAGCGAGATGGCCGGGATGGTCAGGCCGAGCAGGAACACCGTCTCGTACCTGTAGATCTGCGCGAGCCAGCCGGACAGGCCGGCCACCGACAAGATGCCGGACCACAGCGCCAACCGGCCCAATACCTGGACCAGACCAAGCTCGCGGTCGATTTCGGCCTTTGGCTTCGGCGTGCCGTCGGGCCGCTCACGGTCCACCACCTCGGTGGTCATGGCGTCGGCGACCACGTCCTGGAGCACCACGCCGATCACGATGAGCAACTGGGCGGTGACATAGAGCGCGTTCTTGCCGGCGAAGGCGATCCAGCCGCCGGCTGCGCCGGCGAGCAGGATCATGCCCGAGGCCACCAGACTCGCGCCGATGAACACATAGGCCCGGCGCTGCGAGCCGAGGATCGGCACCGAATCGGCGAGCTGCCCGAACACCATCTTGATGGTCCAGGGCAACGTGAACCACACGGCGATCGCGGCCAGCTCGGCCGGGGTGAAGGTCAAGGCTTCCTTGACCCAGAAGGCCTCGGCAATGGCGACCAGGCCGAGCGCGCCATAGGCGTAATAGATCATCAGCAGCGGCAGATAGCGCAGCCGCATGGCGCGGACGGGCGTGACCAGCGCCACCTTGAGCGTATCGAGCAGGCGCCGGTGTTCGGCGCCGCGAGCGGATGCAACCGTCATTGTCGATCTCGCTCTGTGGACAAGTGGTTTGCCTTAACGAAACGGGAAGCCAATTTGCCTCATTGGTGGGTTGATTTGCCTCATGGTTCTGACACAGGCGGTCTGGTCCGGTCTGTCATGAAATTTCCGCCTAAGCGGTCTAAGACCAAGCTTCTATGACAATTCGCAATCTCGATCATGCGCTGCGCCCGCATTCTGTCGCCATCATCGGCGCCAGCGCGGAGCCGGGCTCGGTCGGCCACGTCCTGACGAAAAACATTCTCTCCGGCGGCTTTGCCGGGCCCATCTATCTCGTTAATCCGCATCAGGCGAAGATCGGCGGGAAAAAGTGCTTCGCCGACATCGCGGCGCTGCCGGAAGCGCCGGAGCTTGCGGTGATCGCAACACCACCCGCCACGGTGCCGGGGGTGATCGGCGCGCTGGGGGCGAAGGGAACCCGCGCCGTGGTGGTCATCACCGCGGGCCTGTCGCCCGAGCTCAAGCAGGCAGCGCTCAACGCCGCGCGGCCGTATTGCCTGCGCATCATCGGCCCGAACTGCCTCGGCATCGCCGTGCCGGGTATCGGGCTGCATGCAAATTTCGGATTCAGCCGGCCCTCTCCCGGCAAGCTCGCCTTCCTGTCCCAATCGGGCGCGCTTATCACCGGCATTCTCGACTGGGCCGCGGCGCGCACAATAGGCTTCTCCTATGTGGTCTCCATGGGCGACATGGCGGATGTCGATGTCGGCGATCTGCTCGACTTCCTTGCGGCCGATATCGCGACCAGCTCGATCCTGCTCTACCTCGAGACCATCCCGGCGGCGCGCAAGTTCATGTCGGCGGCGCGCTCCGCGGCCCGTGCCAAGCCGGTGATCGTGATCAAGTCGGGCCGCTCCGCAGAGTCGGCCCGCGCCGCGGCGACCCATACCGGCGCGCTGGCCGGCAGCGACGCGGCGGTCGGCGCGGCGTTCCGGCGGGCGGGGCTGGTGCGGGTGAACGAGCTCGAAGAGCTATTCGCCGCGGCCGAGACGCTGACCTGCCTCAAGCCGGTCCAAGGCAACGAGCTACTGATCGTGACCAATGGCGGCGGCGCCGGCGTGCTGGCGGTCGACGATCTGATACGTTCGGGCGGCCGGCTCGCACCGCTGGCCGACACCACGGTGGCAAAGCTCGATACCGTGCTTCCCGCCAATTGGTCGCGGGCCAATCCGATCGACCTGATCGGCGACGCGCTGCCCGAACGCTACGAGTCCGCGCTCGATGCGGTCTTGGCAGATTCCAAGGCCGACGCCATCCTGGTCATCAATTGCCCGACGGCGCTGGCCTCCTCGACCGACGCAGCGCAGGCCGTGATCGCCGCGATCGCCCGGGCGCCGAGGCCAGAGTTCCTGCCGCCCATCCTGACCAACTGGCTCGGCGAGGACGCCGCGGCCGGAGGCCGGCGCAAGTTCCGCGAGGCCGCCATTCCCACCTATGAATCCCCGACCGACGCGATCAAAGGCTTCTTCTATCTCTGGCAGTACACCAAGGCGCAAGAAGCCCTGATGCGGACGCCCCCGAGGGAGTCCGAGCGGACCCATGTTGCCGAGGAGGCAGCGCGCACCATCATGCGCACAGCCGCGGCCGAGGGCCGCTCGCTGCTGACCGAACCTGAAGCCAAGGCAGTGCTGTCCGCCTATGGCATCCCCACGGTGGCAACGCGGGTGGCCGGCTCGCCGGAAGAGGTCGAGCGCATCACCGCGACGCTGCTTGGGCAAACCGGCTCCGTCGCGGTTAAGATTCTTTCCGACGATATTCCCCACAAATCGGATGTGGGCGGAGTTCGCCTTGGACTGCGTAGCCCGCAAGACGCCCGCCATGCCGCGCAGAGGATGCACCAGCGCGTGGCCGAGCTTCGCCCCGATGCGCGCATCAAGGGCTTCACTGTGCAGCCGACGATCACGCGTCTCAACGCACACGAACTCCTGATCGGGGTCTACGAGGATCGCCTGTTCGGGCCGATGATCCTGTTCGGAGCCGGCGGCACGGCGACCGAGATCATCCGCGACACGGCTGTGGCCCTGCCGCCGCTCGACCTCGAGCTTGCGCGCGACCTGATGGAGCAAACGCGCATCTTCAAGCTACTGGAGGGCTATCGCGACCGGCCCCCCGCCGATCTGGCGGCAATTGCCGACATCTTGGTGCGCCTGTCGCAACTGGTGGTGGATTGCCCGGCGGTGATGGAACTCGACATCAATCCCCTGCTCGCCGACGATCTCGAGGTCATTGCCCTCGACGCCCGCATACGCATCGAGCCCTCCGAAGTGGAGACGCAAGGCCCCAACCCGCGGCTCGCCATCCGGCCCTATCCCAACCAATGGGAAACATGGACCCCAACCGATAACGGCTTCCGCATCTTCATCCGCCCGGTCAGACCCGCCGACGAGCACCTTTATGGCGCGTTCGTCGATAAGCTCTCGCCGGACGATATCCGCTTCCGCTTCCTGGCGCCGCGCAAGGAGTTCTCCCACAAATTCATCGCCCGCTTCACGCAGATCGACTATGCCCGCGCCATGGCCTTCGTGGCGCTAGACAAGGAGCAGAAGGAGCTGCTCGGGGTCGCGCGGCTGGCCGCCGACCCCGATTACACCAGCGGGGAATACGCCATCATCGTGCGGAGCGATCTCAAAGGCACGGGTATCGGCTGGGCGCTGATGAAGCATTTGATCCGATATGCGGAGCACGAAGGCTTGCGCGAGCTCACCGGCGACGTGCTGGCCGCCAATTACCCGATGCTCGAGATGTGCCGCGCGCTCGGCTTTCAGACCGCTCCCGATCCCGAGGATCGCTCGATCTACAAAGTCAGGCTAAGCCTACCCGCCGGCCTCAAAGAGGCGGGCCTCGTCGTGGCGCGTTGAGCTTGCGCGCTTGGCCGGCTGCTTCCGCAAGGCGAATCCTTTCACGACGAAGTAGATCGCCGGGATGACGATAAGGGTGAGCGCCGTCGAGGACACCATGCCGCCGATCATCGGCACGGCGATGCGCTGCATCAATTCGGCGCCGGTGCCGTGGCTCCACATGATCGGCAGAAGGCCCGCCATGATGGCGGCGACGGTCATCATCTTGGGGCGCACGCGCTCGACCGCGCCCGACATGACGGCGGCATAGAGGTCGTCGCGGGTGAACGGGCGCCCTTCCCGCTCGCGTTTGGCCTTCAGATCCTCCAGCGCGTGATCGAGATAGATCAGCATCACCACACCGGTCTCGGCGGCGACGCCGGCCAGGGCAATGAAGCCTACCGCCACCGCGACCGAGAAATCGAAGTCGAGCCACCACATCAGCCAAAAGCCGCCGACCAGCGCAAACGGCACCGACAGCATGACGATCAGGGTCTCGGTAATGCGCCGGAAGTTGAGGTAGAGTAGCAGGAAGATGACCAGCAGGGTCACCGGCACCACCACTTGCAGCCGTGCCTTGGCGCGCTCGAGATACTCGAACTGGCCGCTCCAGGTGGCGTAATAGCCCGGCGGAAATTCCACTCCGGCCGCCACCGCCTTCTGAGCGTCGGCGACATAGCTGCCGAGATCGCGGCCGCGCAGATCGACAAAGATATAGAGCGCGAGCTGACCGTCCTCGGTGCGGATGCTCGAGGGGCCTTGCCCAAGCTCGACCTTGGCGACTTCGCCGAGCGGCACGGTGCCGCCGCCCGGCAGCGGGATCAGCACTTCGGAGGCGATCTGTTCGGGGCGGCTGCGATAGTCGCGCGGATAACGGATGCTCACGGTGTAGCGCTCGCGGCCTTCCACCGTGGTGGTCACGGGCTCGGCGCCGAGCGCCATGGCGATGACGCTCTGCACGTCGCCAATCATCAGCCCGTAACGGGCGAGCTGCGCCCGGTCGGGGTCGACGTTAAGGTAATAGCCGCTGATGGCCCGCTCGGCATAGGCCGAGGCAGTGCCCGGCACGGTGCGAATGGCGGTCTCGATCTTGCGGGCAAGCTTCTCCATCTCGCCCAAATCCTTGCCGAACACCTTAACCCCAACCGGGGTGCGGATGCCGGTCGACAGCATGTCGATGCGCGCCTTGATCGGCATGGTCCACGCATTGGACACGCCGGGAAACTGAAGCGAGCTGTCCATCTCGGCGATCAGCTTGTCCACGGTCACGCCCGGGCGCCATTCGCTTTCGGGCTTTAGGTTGATCACGGTCTCGGCCATCTCGGTCGGCGCCGGGTCGGTGGCGGTCGAGGCGCGCCCCGCTTTGCCCCACACCGAGGCAACCTCCGGGAAGGACTTGATGATCTTGTCTTGGGTCTGGAGCAACTCGGCCGCCTTGGTCACGGAAATGCCCGGCAGCGTCACCGGCATGTAGAACAGCGTGCCCTCATTGAGATTGGGCATGAACTCGCTGCCGAGCCTGGACGCGGGCCACAGACTCACGGCGAGCACGCCTAGCGCGATCAGGATCGTGGCGGTCTTGAACTTGAGGGCAAGCCGGATCACCGGCCGGTAGACCCACATCAGGAACCGGTTCACCGGATTCTTGTGTTCCGGCATGATGCGGCCGCGCACGAACACCACCATCAGCGCCGGGACCACCATGATGGAAAGCAGCGCCGAGGCGGCCATGGCGAAGGTCTTGGTGTAGGCGAGCGGCTTGAACATCCGGCCCTCCTGCGCTTCCAGGGCGAAGATCGGCAGGAACGACACGGTGATGATGAGCAGGCTGAAGAATAGCGCCGGGCCGACCTCGACGGCGGCCTCGATCAGGATCTCGTTACGGGGCTTGCCGGGCGGCGCGCGCTCCAGATGCTTGTGCGCGTTCTCGACCATGACGATGGCGGCATCCACCATCGCGCCGATGGCGATGGCGATGCCCCCGAGGCTCATGATGTTGGAGCTCAGCCCCAGCGCCCACATACAGATATAGGCGATGAGGATGCCGAGCGGCAGGGTGATGATCGCCACCAGCGCACTGCGGGCGTGAAGCAAGAAGATCACGCAAACCAGCGCGACGATCGCACTCTCCTCGATCAGCGTGCGCTTGAGATTGTCGATCGCCCGATAGATCAGGCCGGAACGGTCATAGACCGCTTCGATGGTGACGCCCTCGGGCAGGCTCGGCGCCAGCTCGGCAAGTCGGCGCTTCACGTTGTCGATCACCGTCAGCGCGTTCTCGCCGAAGCGCTGGAGCACGATGCCAGAGACCGCCTCCCCTTCCCCGTCCAACTCGGCGATGCCGCGGCGCTCGTCAGACGTCAATTCCACCCGCGCCACGTCCTTCAGCAGCACCGGGATGCCGCCTTCGTTCTTGACCACGATCTGCTCGATATCTGACAGGCTTTTGAGGTAGCCGCGCCCGCGCACGGCGAACTCGGTCTCCGAGACCTCCAAGGTACGGCCGCCGACATCAATATTGCTGTCGCGGATCACGTCACGGATTCGCGACAGCGGAATATTGAGCGCCTGGAGGCGGCGGGGATCGATCACCACGCTATATTGCTTGACGAAACCTCCGACGCTGGCGATCTCCGCCACGCCCGACGCGCTGGACAGGCCGAACCGGACATACCAATCCTGGATGGTGCGCAGTTCGGCGAGACTGCGCTGCGTGCCGCGCACCACATATTGATAGACCCAGCCCACGCCGGTGGCGTCGGGACCGAGACTCGGGGTCACGCCCTGCGGCAGCCGTTGGGCCGCGGAACTGAGATATTCGAGCACGCGCGACCGCGCCCAATAGATGTCGGTGCCGTCCTCGAAGATGACGTAGACGAACGACACGCCGAAGAAGGAGAAGCCGCGCACCACGCGCGCCTTGGGCACGGTCAGCATCGCCGTGGTTAGCGGATAGGTGACCTGATCCTCGACCACTTGCGGCGCCTGGCCGGGAAACTCGGTGTAGACGATGACCTGAACGTCGGAGAGATCGGGAATGGCGTCTAGCGGCACCCGTGACACCGCGTAAATGCCGGCGACGGTGACGAACAGGGTGGCCAGGCCAACGAGGAAGACGTTGCGGGCCGACCAGCGGATGATCGCGGCGATCATGGCTGCGCTCCCTGGCCAAAGGATTGGAGCGCGGCCTTGAGGTTGCTTTCGGCGTCGATCAGGAAGGTGGCCGAGGTGACGACCTCCTCGCCGACCTCAAGGCCACTGGTGATCTCTGTATAGGCTTCGCCGCGCCGCCCCAGTTCCACTGCGCGCGGCTCGAAGCGCCCCTCGCCCTTGACCACCAGCACAACCTGGCGCGCACCGCTATCGATGATGGCGCTGTCCGGGACGGCGACGGCGGGAGCCTCGCCCTCGCCGGCCTCAAACACCACATCGGCATACATTCCGGTCTTCAACTTGCCGTCGGGATTGGGCAGCTCGATGCGAACGGTGACCGTGCGGGTCTCCGGATTCATCATCTCGGGATAGATGAACGCCACGACGCCGTGTTGCGGCTCGGCCGGGAACGATCTGAGCGTTACGGTGACGGCCATGCCCAGCTTGATCTGGCCGATATCGGCCTCAGCCACCTCGGCGACCAGCCAGACACTGGAATGGTCGGCAATGCGGAACAGCTCGTCTCCGGCGAGCACGCGCTGTCCTTGGATGACCTTCTTCTCGACGACGTCGCCGGTCGCCGGCGAGGCCCAATCGATAGTGCGCGGGTTGGTCATGGTCTGCCGCACCTCGTCGATGCGGCTGTCGGGAACGTCGAGATTGCGCAGTTTCTGCATGGCGCCCGCGAGACTTCGGCTCGCTTCGGACTTCGAGGAGGCGCCTTCGGCGCGGAGCGAGACCAGGAGATCGGCTTGCGCGAGCTGAATTTGCGGGCTGTACAAGCGGAATAGCGGCTCGCCCTTGTTAACGTGCTGACCGGTCTTGTTGACGAACAGCTCCTCGATATAGCCGTCAGACCGTACGGTGACGATCCACAGCAGCGACTCGTCGTGCTGGATGGTGCCGATCCCGCGCACGGTGCGGGAGATGGATCGGGTTTCGACCTTTGCCGTGCGCACTCCCGTACGCTGGATCTTGTCGAGACTGACCTTGACCGTGTTCGGGTCGTCCTGCTCATCGGCATAGACCGCGATGTAGTCCATGCCCATGGAGTCCTTCTTCGGCACCGGCGAAGTGTCGGCAAGCCCCATGGGATTGCGGTAATAGAGAATCGTCCGGCCGGGCGCGGCGGGCTGAGACTGCTCGGCCAATACGGGGGTGGCGACCGTGTCGGAGCGATGCGCATACCAATAGGTCGCTGCGGCGCCGGCAATCATGCCGGCAACCAATAGAATCAGACTATTCGGACGCCTCATGGCGCGTCTCCCGGAATCCTCGTTGCTGGACCCCTGCCTGGCGACAGACAAAGGACTGGCGCGTGATGCTAGGGCGCGAGCGGGCGCACACCGGCAGCACGGATTTACTGGGGATTCAGATTCGGGGAGGCGGCGAAGGAGGATTGCGCGACAGAGTTGTCGAGAGGCCGGTAAGAGTCGACGTCCGAGGCGAGGCCGACGGCCTAAATGCAATTCCGGTCGGCGCCACGGGGAGCGCCGAGACACCCGCGCATTTCAGCACGCAGGCGGCAGATTTGCCGCAATCGCCCTTGCTCTGCTTGTCGCAATGCTCTGCCTGCGGGCAGCAGTCGAGCGCGGCGGCGACGGACGCTTCGTGCGCTACGGTACGGGCGCTGGCCGCCGCGGCCGGCAGCATGGCTACCGAAAGGGCCGTCAAGGCCACCATAATGGCTCGGGCGATGCTCATCGTTCTCCAGGACTAGCCGTCAGGCCCCGCTCCCGTCAAGTGACAGAGCCGTGAGGCTTACCATTCCAGGCTATGGCCTAGCGGGCCGGGGCGAGGTGCCCGGTCAAGTCGTGGTCGGGGACCTTGGTCAGGTCCTTTTGCAGATTGTCGGCCACCAGCGCGGTCATCGACTTGGAGAGAGCCTGTTTGAGCTCGGTCAGCACCCCGGGGGGCGCGACTAGCACCAGACTGTCGAATTGACCGCTGCCATGCTCGGCCTCGACCTTCGCGGCGACGAGCTTGACGAAATCCTCCTTGGCGGCCTCGTGCAGATCGCGGCGCGGCTCGACGGCGGAGCGGCCGGGGCCGGCGCTCTCCATGACCCGCGCCGGCCGGTCGCGGCCCAGATCGCTCGACCGCGCATGCAAGTCAGCGGCAACGAAGCTCAACACCGTTCGAAAGGCGCCATTCTCGTCCCGTTCGACGAAGCGGGCTCTGCCGCCGTCGGCAATGACGTACCAGATCTTCACTTTTTTCATGGGTTCGACGGTTCTCCTGGATCGCGCAGACTCATTATATAGGCAGCGAGATCGGCAAGTTCCTTCCTGGTAAGCGGAATTGTCGGCATCGGATGCTTGGGCAGCGCGATATGCGCCATGATCGTGCCCTCGGTCTGCGCCTCTTTATTGGCGATCTCGTGAAAACTCGGAATGTCGACATTGGCCTGTTCCTGGCCGGCGCCGACGAGATGGCAGTTGGCGCAGAGCCGTACCGCCAAGTCCTTGCCATGCACGGGATCGGGTTGGTTCGTCACCGGCGCGGCGAAGGCGAAAGCAGCGCCGAGCAGCGACACGGCGCCAAAGGTCGAGATCGTGCGGAAATCCATGAAAGTCCCTTCACCGGGCAAGAGCGGCAACGCCCTACCCTATATACCCTATATAGCAAGCGCCGGACGGGCTCGTGCGTGGAACGCTCAGGCGCCGATCGCCTTGAGCCTGGCGACGTCGAGCAAATGCACGCGCCGGGCTGATTCGAGCCTGATCGTGCCGGTTTCCTTGAGTTCGGCGAACATGCGGGAGACCGTCTCGAGCGTCAGTCCGAGATAATCGGCGATGTCGTGGCGCGGCATGGCGAGATCGATGATGTGGCTCGCGCCCGACCGGGCATCCATCTCCAGGAGAAAAGCTGCAAGACGCTCCAGCGCATTCTTGCGGCCGAGCACCAGGAGCTGATCCTGGGTGCGCCTGAGCCCAAGCAGGGCAAGGCTTAGCAGCTCGCGCACGACATTAGTGGGCGTGCTGGCGAGATCCGGAAGTCCGTCCCATTTGAAAGCAACGACCTTGACGGGCACCACGGCTTCGGCCGAAGCGTGATGGATGGCATCGGCCTCGAAGCCGAACATCTCACCCGGCATGTGAAAGGCGCTGATCTGCCGGCGCCCATCGGGAAGAAGCTTGGAAACGCGGACCAAGCCCGACAGCACCTTGTAGACATAACCCGACATTTCGCCCTCGGCGTAGATCTCGGCGTTACGCCCGAAGCTCATCACCACGCCAACTGGGGCCAACGGCGTGGACGGAGCGGAGTTGCGGCGGGCCGGCACGGCGAAGTGAGGTTCGTAAGCTGCTGGGGGAACGGCGCTCTGCGTCAGCATGTTGGCTTCCTCCCGGGATTAGGCCTGTCTGACGCAAATCAGTACGCCCCGCGCTCGGAGGCGGAAATTCGTGACAAGCACCTAAGGGGAATTACGGAGTTGCCAGGATGGGAGGCCTGGAAACAGGCCAATTCACTCAAGGACGGCGGTGATCGCGCGCGCTCGGGGGCGATTCCTTTATCGCCGTCTTGATGGCCTCGGACAGCACGGCTCCCAGAATCGGCTTTTCGACCACCCTGGTTACGCCGGCCGCCTCGGCCCGGGCCAGCATCGGCCCCGTCTGGCATTCCACCATGAGAACGACCGGGACGCCAAATCCCTCGAACCGGCGGTCCACCATCCGCGCGAACACGTCCTGGTCGAGAACCAGACAGCCCTGGGGTTCGCTGGCGGCGATGGCGCGGAACAACGAATACTCATCGCATAGCTGGACCGCGTAACCCTCCAGCTCCAGCGAGAAGCGCAGCGAGTCGGCCAGGACGCCGTCGCCGACGGCGATCAGAATGGTAGCGGCCTCCGCCAAATCCTTCTCCTTCGGGCGCGGTTCGCTGATCTCAGGACTGCAGATTGCGGAAGATGGAGACGGCCCGCATTGAGCTACGTCAAACGGGCCAATCGGCCAGCGACGCGGCTTATTTCGGTGTGCGCCCGGCTGAGGCCATGTCGGCGAGAATGGCCATGCGGATCAGCTCGGACAGGCTTCTGGCCGCCATCTTGGTCATCAGGTTGGCACGATAAACCTCGACCGTGCGCGGGCTGATGCCGAGTTCGTGGGCGATGATCTTGTTGGGATGTCCGGCGATCAGGCCTTCGAGCACTTGCCGCTCACGCTCGGACAAGGAGGCAAGTTTCGCCGCGATGGCCGGGCCCTCCCTGCCGTCGCCGCCACGTTCAAGCGCGGCTTGGACCGCATGCAGGATCCTCTCCTGGTCGAACGGCTTTTCGATGAAGTCGACGGCGCCGGCCTTCATCGCCTCGACCGCCAAGGGCACGTCGCCATGACCGGTGACGACGATAGCGGGAAGCGCGCAAGCCTTGGCCTTGAGCACGTGGAGCAGCTCGAGCCCGGTCATGCCGGGCATGCGCATGTCGGTGATCAGGCACCCGCCCTTGATTTCGGGCAGGCCGGCTAGAAACGCCGTCGCCGAGTCGTAGAGCAGCACGGCAACGCCCGCCGAGCTCAACAGGAAGGCGAGCGACTCTCGAACAGCAGCGTCGTCATCGACGATATGAACGACGGGGCTATCCCGCATAGGCAGAGCTTCCTTCGGACGCCGACTGCAAGGAGAAGCGAAACACGGTACCGCCGCCGGGGTTGGGCTCGGCCCACATTTCTCCACCATGCGCCTCGATGATGCGCTTGGAGATCGATAGGCCCACGCCCATGCCCGCGGGCTTGGTCGTGACGAAAGGCTGAAAGAGGCGATCGGCAATCTCAGCGGCGACACCTGGGCCGGTATCGGCGACGCTGACCTCGATCATGTCGCCATCGACTGCTTTGGTCGCCACCAACAATTCTCTTCGCTCGCAGTCATGCATGGCCTCAATGGCGTTGCGCACGAGATTGAGTAGCACCTGTTGAATCTGGACTTTGTCCACCAGCACCGAAGCCGTGTGACTTTCGAAACGGAACCGGGTCTTGACCCCCTCCTCCTTGGCGCCGACCAGGGCCAGCGCACTCGCCTCTTCCACTAGCTTGCTGATATTTTCGGGCCGCTTCTCGGTCTCGCCACGCGCGACGAACTCGCGGAGCTGGCGGATGATATGACCGGCGCGCAGCGTCTGCTTGGTGGTTTCGGCCAGTGCGTCGCGGATTTTCGGCACATTGGGATGATCCATGGTCTCAAGCAACCGGCCGCAGCCTTGCAGATAGTTGGAAATCGCCGACAGCGGCTGGTTGATCTCATGCGCGAGCGTCGAGGCCATCTCGCCCATGGCCGTGAGCCGTGACAGACGGGCAAGTTCGGTCTGCAGTTCCTGGAGCTGGCGTTCGGTCTCTTGGCGCTCGGTGAGGTCGCGGATGAAGCCGATGAAGAAGCGGCCGGCACCCGACTGCATCTCGCCGACTTCAAGCTTCATGGGAAAGATCGAGCCGTCTTTGCGCTGGCCGGTCACCACGCGGTCGATCCCAATGATGCGCTTCTCGCCGGTGGCGAGATAACGCGCGATGTAGCTGTCATGCCCGTCGCGATAGGGCAGCGGCATCAGCATGCTGACATTGCGGCCGAGGACCGCCGCTTGAGGATGACCGAACAGACGCTCCGCAGCGGCGCTAAAGGATTGGATGATCCCCTTCTCGTCGATGACGATGGTGGCGTCGGGAACCGAATCGAGGATCGAACGGAGATGGGCTTCGCGCGCACGCAAATCTTGTGCATGAGCCCGGTCGCGACTCCGCGTGCGCCGGAGCTCTTCACCGAACCAGGCGATACCCGCGCCGACGACGCAGAAAATGACGGCTTCGAGCATCTTCGGATAATCGAGCATGTCGCCGCCGGCGAGCAGGAGCCCAAAGGCGAGACCAAGCGCGGTGGCCAACAGCCCCGGGCCAAGACCGCCAAGGCCGGCGGCGCAAAGGACCGCGGGGATGAAGATGAGAAAGGCCGCCCGGTCGCCGAGCCAAGGGTGAAGGCCCCAGCCCAGCAGGAGCAGGGCGGCAACGGCCCCTACCGCCGCAAGATAATGTGCGCCCGAGATGTTAGGGTCGAAGAGGCCTGAAAAAAACCGCTCTACGCGGCTCCTTTCAGAGGGGGTCGTAGCCGGGCCATGCATGGCGAATTCTAGCCGTTCTCCACCCGAGGCGGAACATAAGTCCAGGATTGGTATATTAAGGGGATGATGATGCGCTTGATCTCCGTCAACGCCTGAAGGGACATTGACGGGCAACTGTGTTGATGAGCCCATTCCGCAGCGGAATCCAGGCTAAGGAGAGAGAGATGGCCGCAAAAGACGCCGAAATGCCAGCCCACCATGCGCTGAGCGAGGAGATCCAGGAGATCGCCAAGCATCTTGGCACTCTGCGCAAGGACATCGAGGGTCTTACCGGATCGGTCAAGCGGGCCGGCGGCCACCAGGCCGACCGCGTGCAGGACGCGGCGAGCGAAGCCCTGGCGGCGATCGAGACGTCGGTGCGGCGCAATCCCACTCAGGCCCTCGGCATCGCGCTGGGCATTGGCTTCATCGTCGGCGTCGTACTGCGACGCTGATCAACCACGACTAACCACGAAGGAGTCGGACCGCGCCATGCCGATACCGTTACAGATCAGTTTCCGCAACATGGACCCCTCCCCCGCGGTCGAGGAGCGCATTCGCAAAAAGGCGGCGAAGCTCGAACGCTTCAACGACCGCATCGTCGGCTGCACCGTTGTGGTCGAAGCGCCCCACCGCCATCACCACAAGGGCAAGCTCTATAGCGTGCGGGTCGATATCAGCGTGCCGGGCAAGGATGTGGTGGTCGATCGGGCCAAACCCACCGACCACGCCCATGAAGATGTCTATGTCGCTCTTCGCGACGCCTTCGCCGCGGCAACGCGCCAGCTTGAGGATCAAACTAGGAAGATGCGCGGCAGCGTGAAGACCCATGTGGGCCGGCCGCCGATCGAAGGCTGAGCCGCGCTCCCTCGCTGTCAGGTTTTCCAGAAGGCCTTGGTGTCGGCAAAGCACGCCACCGCACGCTCGGCCTTGAGCAGCAGCTGTTCGGCTTGGGATTCCGCATCGGCCAGATTGGTGTCGCCCTCGAGGCTGTAATCGATCAAGACGTGGCGCGTGGCGAGGTCGTTGAGATCGCCAAGCGCGTCCTGCAGATCCTTGAGCGCCGTCAGCGATTCCATCCTGAGCTTGGCGCTCTTCTCGCCGGGGAACGTCGCGGCGAAGAACTCGGTCGCGTAGCGAAGGCGCTTAGCGCGAATGCGGATGTGGTGCCGCTGGCTTGCGCTGCGATCCCTGAGATCGTCGCCCTCGCGCTTGATCCACTTGCGAAGCCGAGCAAGCTTCTTCTTGGCGTGCTTGACCACCGAGCGCGTCCGCAACGCCGTCAGGTCCTTATCGTCTTCGACCGCCCAGGAGCCAGTCTCGATCCATTCGGCAAGGTCGAGCACGGCGGCATGGAAGCGACTCGACTGGGCGGCGGCAGCAGCACGGGCATAGGCCGCCATGCGCTTCTGCTGCAAATCGCCATGCGCGGCGGCAATGGCTTCGTCCTCGGGATGACTGGTGCGCAGCGGGCTAAGAACTTCGGCGTCAAACACATCGAGGTCGCGCGCCGGGCCAAGCTCCTGAGTGATCCATTCGAGCTCGGTCTTGATCTTCGCCAGATTCTCGTCAGCCACGACATCGGCGAAGATGGCGATAGCGGCACGCAAGCGCCTGAGGCCGATCCGCATCTGGTGCAAGGATTCGGTATGGCCGGCGCACATCGACGGCTCATTGGCCATGATCTGCCTGAGACAACTGAGGGCAATGGCGCGAAACGCGTCGCCGGCCGTCATGTCCGGCGGAATGTCGACAGCGCGGGCCTTCTCCGCTTGATAGCCGCCCCCTTGGAGAAGCTCGTAGCCGCGCTCGGCCTTGGTCTTTACCTCAAGCCTGAACGGCACGGTCGCACCCAGGATATGGGCGAGGTCGAACAATGCCTGCTTCTCACCGCGCTTGAGCTCGAGCTCAAGCTCGGAAATCGGCCGCGTGTGGGTTCGGGTGGCTACCTCACCGAGATCGATGGCGACTTCAATGTCGGAACCGTCCTGGGCGATGCGGCAGATATGACGCCTGATGCGCGTCTCGAATACCGGCTGCAACGCGGCGCGGAGTTCGGGCGTCAGCAGCGGCTCAAGGGCGGTGCCCGCCAGTCCGTCGAGATCGAGCGTGCGGCCCGAGATCTCGCGCTCCCATTCGAGGCGCTCAAGCAGCCCGGTCTTGCCCTTGGCAGTCTTGACGGTTTGCACAAAACGGCCGCCGCTCTCGCGAATACGCAAATAGACCCCCAGCCGGTGCAGCGTACAATCCGGCGCATCGAAATAGGTCGAGACGAGATCTCGATCCTCCGGCGGGGCGAGGCTTGCCGCGAGCGCGGGATGCGAGGCGATGCGCGCGGCATCGGCGGGGTCGAACTCAAGCTTGAGCTCCACCTCGATCGCTTGGCGCGCAACGTCACGAGCCATAACGCCTCACACTGCTCCGATGCGACTCCAAGCCCGACGAGCGGGCTGGCGCGACAGAGCCAACATCTGGCTGTCACAATCAAGCCTGTTCTCGGGCGAGAACCGTCATCACTCAACGCGCTGCCCGATCGGGCTATGTCAGGCACTTAACTTTGCAGCGAGGGGATCGGCGAGGTCGACGGAAGGTCTGCGTCGGGCAGTTCTTACCCCGGTCTCAGCCTCCGCCGGCGGACTCGCGTCGTCGGGCCTTAACAATTCGACGCGATTGCGGCCCGCACGCTTGGCCACATACAGCGCGGCGTCGGCGCGGCGGAATAAGGCGTTGAGGTCGCCGGTTACGCCGACGTCAGATGCGGCCCCGACGCTGACCGTGGCGCCGACCGGCGGACCGTCGACGAAGGCCGCGGAGTTGGCGAAGGCGCGGCGCACGGCTTCCCCGGTCCCGACCGCCTCCAGGGGATCCGCCCCGGCGAGGATGGCAGCGAATTCCTCGCCGCCTAGGCGGGCGACCATGCCCGCGCCGTTACAATGGGCCTGCGCGGTGACGGCAAACAGCTTGAGCACGCGATCGCCCAATTCATGCCCGAAGCGGTCGTTGGTCTGTTTGAATTGGTCGAGATCGAAGATGAGCACCGAAATTGCGTCCGCCCCCGGGTCGTTATCGCGGCTAAACGAGTCGGCCACCTCGAACAGCGCACGCCGGTTGGGAAGGCCCGTCAATGCATCGGTCAAGGCCTCGACGCGTTGCTCCAGTTCCTGGCGCTCTTTCGCCATGGAGAGCACGATAAACGCCAAGGCGACGCGAAGCAGTACCGCGACGAGAACGACTGCTGGGAACCAGCCGCTGGTGAAAATCGCCTTCGCTTCGTGGATCGGCATCGACAGGCTGAACGGCAACCAAGACACGTAGCTCACGCTGGTCAAGACCAAGAGGATCACGGCCGGCCAGCGCGAGGTCAATCGCTCGCCGTCTGCGCGCGCAAGCTCGACGGCGGCCGCGAAATTGTAAGTCGCCTTCACCGTGAAGAGGAGGATGAACCGGCCATCGAACGATGCGAGATAGCCTGAATGAGCCGCGAGCAGGAACCCAACAGGGCCCAAGAATATCCAAAACCTGCCAGGGCGGCGATGTGCGAATTCCCCCGACGCCTTCCATTTGAGGGCGTCGGCCAGGATCATCGTCGCCATGGCGAGGGTGACAATGTCGCCGGCATTGCTCCGCGATGAGGCGGTCGCGATGACGACGCTCAGGCTCTGGAGGAGCATCGCTACGCCCCACCAGCCAACGAAAGTGGTGCCGCGCTCCCGCGCCCAGTTGAAAACCAGCACCACGCCAAGGATGGCGGTCACCGTGATGTCCACGGCGGACATCGTCAGCATGTCGAGATGCATCGGCTGCCCCGTAAGCCTGAAAGGATGCGCAAAGAGGCTGCACCCTAGGGCAAGCTTCATCACAACGAGCTTTATGCGGCCGGTGGGATTTCAGTGAAATTTGAATCACCGGCCAAAAGCGCGAGCGATCGCGGCGATGCAACATGACGACGAAAAATTTGATCGGGAAGTCGCGAATTAGCTTTGGGGGCGAGCGTTGGGGAAAAACAGCTGCTGGCCATCGATCTTGTAGCTGGCAATCGCCGCCTGCCCTTCCGAACCGGTCAGCCAGTCGATAAAGGCCTGCCCCTCTTTCGCCTTCACATTTGCGTGCTTGGCCGGATTGACCAGGATGACGCCGTATTGGTTGAACAATTGAGGGTCACCTTCAACCAGAGCCTTGAAATCATCCTTGTTGGCGAAGCTGAGCCAGGTGCCGCGATCGGTCAGTGTGTAGGCCTGTTTGCCGACCGCGGTGTTGAGGGTCGCGCCCATGCCCGATCCTGTCTCGAGGTACCATTTGCCGCTCGCCGGCTTGGGGTCGATGCCCGCATCCTGCCAGAGCTTGATCTCGGCCTTGTTGGTCCCGGAATCGTCGCCCCTCGAGGCGAACGGCGCTTGCGCCGCGGCAATCTTCTTGAAGCCTTCGACCGCGTCCTTGAGGCCAGCGATCTTGGCCGGATCGGCGGCGGGGCCGACAATGACGAAGTCGTTATACATGACGTCGTGACGTTTCACCCCCCAGCCATCGGCGACGAACTTCTCCTCGTCAGGCTTGGAATGAACCAGCACCACATCGCCGTCGCCGTTCTCGGCATTCTTCAACGCCTGGCCGGTGCCGACCGCCACCACTCGCACATCGATACCGGTCTTCTCGGTGAACTTGGGCAGAATGTGCTCGAACAGACCCGAGTTTTGGGTCGAGGTGGTCGACTGGACGATGATGAATTTGTCTTCGGCGCGGCCGGCTCCGACATTCCACAGCGCCAGGACAAGCGCGGCGATGACGATTTGAACTGCAGCTCGTCGGTTGACCGGCATGGACTTCTACCCCTCGCACCGCGCGCTCGCGGCGGATCGATCATCTCGTCGCATGATAGCAGGATAAAGCCGGGGTCAAAACTTGGCGGTGAAGGCAACGTCGAACGTATGGCCCTCGAACGTGTTCTCGGCGTCGAACTCCTGATAGTACTTGGCGATGAAGGTGAGCGGATTGCGGGGATCGCCAAGCGTATAGCTCAGCATCGGGCCGGCGCCGAAGACCCGAGACTCAAACGAGCCGAGACGGGCGCCTGAGCCGCTGTCGCCGGTAGTCTGGATCATGGCATAGCCGACCGCGCCCACACCCCACCGGCCAAAGTTCTTGGTGATGGCGCCCTCGAGATTGAGGATGTTGCCGGTCTCGTAGTTGGTCGCTGGGTTCTCCCAATTCACCGAATAGATCGCGGCGCCGTTCACCTGCCATCCGGTCTTCGGATTGTAATAGGTGCCGGCGATGCGGTTCATCACGGCCCAATGGTTGAGGCTGGTATTGGCGAGCTGCTTCTTGCTGTAGTCGCCGGTCGGGACAAAGCCGAACACCCCGACATTCCAGTGGAAATTGCCTGCATTCCAGCCGATCACCAGCGGCGCGAAGGCGGTGTCACCGAGAGCAAGATTGGTGTCGCCGGTCTTGAAGTTGAAGGGACCGAAGGTCCTCAAGCCGAGCGGGCCGGCAAATTGAGGAATGCCGATGCCGACATCGACATCCATGGCAACCATGCTCGGCACGACGGCAACCGCGTAGGTGCCCCCCAGAATCTTCCACGGCGTCACATAAGTGAGCGCGGCGATGGTGGCGGTGTAGGTCTCGTCGACGCCGACCTGCGCGAAGCCGTCGAGGACCGTCCGATCGGCGCTGCCTTCGTAGTGATAGGCGTCGGTGCGGAAATAGAAGCCCGGTACGGGCGGAACGATGCCGCCGAAAATGTCGGTGTAGCCCTTGACCCACGGGCCGGTGCCGAACTCGGCAGCTCGCGCCAGATGGGTGGAAAGGACGGCCGCATTGCCCAGAAACGCGCAGACCGCCAGCAGAATTGACGCGACCGCAGATCGGCCAGAACGACGCCCCGTACGCATTTTTTGTCCCCTCGCGGGGCTCATTTGATCTGACGGGAGTGATGGACGTCAATGCTCATATCTTAGGCAGAAGCAGATCGGCACGCCGCGTGGCCATAGGGCCACAAGAGCTGCCAGCCAAGATTCAGAGCACCAGACCGCCGGCGAGGAAGGCCCGCGCGGTGTCGCTTTGCGGCGACTCAAAAAAGTCCTTCGCCGCCTGATGCTCGACGATCCGGCCGTGATGCAGGAACAGAACCTCGCGCGCGAGCCGGCGAGCTTGGCCGACGTCGTGGGTGACGACGATGATCTTGATTCCCCGGCGTTGAGCGTCGATCAACAATTGCTCGATGGCCAGCGTCGAAGCAGGATCGAGGCTCGCGGTCGGCTCGTCGAGCAGCAGGATGTCGGGTTCGAGGCTGAGCGCGCGCGCCAGACAGAGCCGCTGCTGCTCGCCGCCGGACAGCACCCGCGCTGGCGTCGACGCCCTGCCCTCCAGCCCGGCAAGCTTGAGCGCGTCGCCGACGCGGATGGCGCGATCGACGCGGGCAATGCCGCGCAAGCCCAGCGCATGCCAGATATTGGCGCCGGCGGAGCGGCGCAGCAGCACCGGCTTTTGGAACACCATGGCCTGTCGGCGGGCGAGTTCGCGGGTCAGACGCTTGCCGCCCCACAGCACTTCGCCGCCGGTCGGCGCGATCAGGCCGTGTATCAGCCTGAGCAGCATACTCTTGCCGGCGCCATTCGGCCCCATGATGACGGTGATGCCTGGCTCTTCGATGATGAGGTCGAGGCCGTCGATGACGCGCTTGCCGTTGGCCTCGTAGGCCAGCCGGCGCAGCTCGAGCGGCAGCAGAGGGCCATGCCCGTTGACGGAGGCCTTGGCCCCGTTGGGAGAGGTGGGATCAAGCATAAGCGAGACGCACGGCGAAGCGCCGCACGCCCATCAAGGCGGCGTTGACGGCGAACGCGGTCAGCAGCAGGACGATGCCCAGCGCCAGCGCCAGCGCGATGTCGCCTTTCGAGGTTTCGAGCGCGATTGCGGTGGTCATGGTGCGGGTCACATGGTCGATATTCCCGCCGACGATCATCACGGCGCCGACCTCGGCGATGGCCCGGCCGAAGCCGGCGAGCACCGCGGTGATCAACCGGTAGCGGCCGTCCCAAAGCAGCGTGGCGACGATGGCCCTGGAGGAGGCGCCGAGCGAGCGGAGCTGCTCGTCATATTCCTCGAGCAGGTCCTCGCAGGCCTGACGGGTGAGCGCGCCGATGATCGGGGTGACCAGCACCACCTGGGCGATGATCATCGCGGTCGGGGTGTACAGGAGTTGGAGTACGCCCAACGGGCCGGCATTGGACAGCAGCAGATAGACGAACAGGCCGGCTACAACCGGGGGCAGACCCATCAGGGCGCTCAGCACCACCGATACGGCGCCGCGGCCCGGAAAGCGGTAGACCGCCAGCGCGCCGCCAAGCGCAAATCCGATCACGCTGGCGATTGCCACCGCCAGCAGGCTGACTCGAAGCGACAGCAGCACGATCTCGACCAGGCGCGGGTCAAGCGTGACGATAAGCCTCAGAGCCGTATGAAATGCTTGGAGAAAATCGGCCATGTGATGGTCGGCTCGAATGACTATGTGCTGGGGGTAGCACCCCCTCGGGGTGGTCGGAGTTTATCTAAACCGTCTAGCCGAGAAAAGCGCTAGGAGGCAGTAGCATGCAAGTGGGCCGGCCAGGGAGCGTGACTTGCCGACCTAAGCCGGTCGCGGTATCACCAAGCCCGAATATTAATTGCTTTTTTCCCGCATGACTGGGCAGACGATGCTGGGCGGGGTCTAACGGAAGGGATGAGCGTGGAGCAGAAGACCCAAGGTGACGGCGGCCCGGACCGGCCGGCACGACATGTCGGTTCACGCAAGCGGGCACGAGCTTTTCCCAAGGGACGCCAGCTCGATGTTGAGGCGCTCGACGAGGTGCGCGCGCTGCTGCAGGACCGGCCGCGCCGCCACGATCTGTTGATCGAATATCTCCACCTGATTCAGGACCGCTACCATTATATCTCGGCGCGCCATTTGAAGGCGCTGTGCGAGGAGATGCGGCTGCCGCAGGCCGCCGCGTATGAGGTCGCGACCTTCTACCATCATTTCGATGTGGTGAAGGAGGGTGAGACCCCGCCGCCGCCGACTACGATCAGGGTGTGCGAGTCCATCGCCTGCGCCATCAAGGGCGCGGAGTCTCTGCTCGCGGCGCTGAAATCGGGCGTGGACACAGCCAAGATACGTGTCGTCGGCGCGCCGTGTGTCGGCCGCTGCGACACGGCGCCGGTCGCCGAGGTCGGACACTTGTTCGTCGACCATGCGACGCCCGAGCGAGTCCAGGAGGTAGTAAGGAGCGGCAAGCGCGAGTCGGAGATTCCCCGTTACGAGACGCTGGCCGAGTACCGGGCCAAGGGCGGCTATTCGGTGCTTGAAAAATGCCGGGCCGGGAAGCTCCCGTTCGATACCATCATCAAGGAGATGACCGACGCCGGCTTGCGCGGACTGGGCGGCGCCGGCTTTCCCGCCCGGCGCAAATGGCAGATCGTGCGCTCCTATCAAGGCCCCCGCCTGATGACCATCAATGGCGACGAGGGCGAGCCCGGCACGTTCAAGGACCGTTATTATCTAGAGCGCAATCCACAGCAGATGTTTGAGGGCGCGCTGATCGCCGCCTGGGCGGTCGAGGCCGAGCGCATCTATCTTTACATGCGCGACGAATATCCGGCCGTACTCGACATTCTCGCGATCGAAATCGCCGCACTGGAAAAAGCCGGCATCATCGAGAAGGGCTTCATCGAACTTCGCCGCGGCGCCGGCGCCTATATCTGCGGCGAGGAGTCGGCGATGATCGAGTCGATCGAGGGCAAGCGCGGCTACCCGCGCAATCGTCCGCCTTACATCGCCGAGGTCGGCCTGTTCGGCCGCCCCACCCTCAATCACAATATCGAAACGCTCTATTGGGTGCCGGAGATCCTCACGAAGGGCGCCAAATGGTTCGCCGATCACGGCGTGAATGGCGCCAAAGGCTTGCGCTCATGGTCGGTGTCGGGGCGAGTGAAGAAGCCCGGCGTCATCGTGGCGCCTGCCGGCATCACCGCGCGCGAGCTGATCGAGATGGCCGGCGGCATGGAGGACGGCGAGACGTTCAAGGCCTATCTGCCGGGCGGCGCCTCGGGCGGCATTCTGCCGGAGAGCCTCGGCGATCTGCCGCTCGATTTCGGCAGCCTCGACAAATATGGCTCCTTCGTCGGCAGCCACGCCGTGGTGGTGTTCTCCCAACGCGACGATGTCGCCGACATCGTGATCAATCTGCTGCGCTTCTTCAAAGACGAATCGTGCGGTCAATGCACGCCGTGCCGGGTCGGCTGCGACAAGGCGGTGGCGCTGCTGGAACGGCGGCAATGGGACAAGGAGCTGCTGATCGAGTTGGCTCAGACCATGCGCGACGCGTCGATCTGCGGCCTTGGACAGGCCGCGCCCAATGCCTTTATCTCGGCCATGCAGTTCTTTTTGGACGAGCGACTGGGAACCGAGATGGCCGGGCGCGCCTAACGACTTAGAGTGACTCTGAACAGCCCCGGCACGGGGCGGGAAACGATGCGATGACAGATCAGCTGCTGTTCACTCTCGACGGAAAAGTGGTCTCGGCCCGGCCGGGCGAAACCATCTGGCAGGTGGCCCAGCGTGAGGGCAACACCATCCCGCATCTCTGCTGGCTGCCCGAGCCCGGCTATCGCGCCGACGGCAATTGCCGCGCCTGCATGGTCGAAATCGAGGGCGAGCGCGTGCTGGCCGCCTCCTGCATCAGGAAGCCGTCGCCGGACATGGTGGTGAAGACCGCCACCGACCGCGCGGTCAAGGCGCGGCGCATGGTGATGGAGTTGCTGATTGCCGACCAGCCGCCGCACGAGGATTCGCCGGACCGTGTTTCGCCGTTCTGGCATTGGGCCGAGGTCCAGCGGATCGAGACGTCGCGGTTTCCGGCCCACGGCATCATCAAGCCCGACCTGTCGCATCCGGCCATGGCGGTCAATCTGGATGCCTGCATCGATTGCGGGCTGTGCGTGCGCGCCTGCCGCGAGGTCCAGGTCAACGACGTGATCGGCATGGCGTTTCGCGGCATCGAAGCCAGGCCGGTGTTCGATTTCGACGACCCCATGGGGCGCTCGACCTGCGTCGCCTGCGGCGAATGCGTGCAGGCCTGCCCGACCGGCGCGCTGATGCCGAAATCGATCGTCGATCCGATCACCCAGCATGGCACGCGCGAGGTCGACCGCGAGGTCCACTCGGTCTGTCCCTATTGCGGCGTCGGCTGTCAGCTCAGCTATCAGATCAAAGACGAGAAGATCGCCTTCGTGCAGGGCCGCAACGGCTACTCCAACGAGAACCGGCTCTGCGTCAAAGGCCGCTTCGGCTTCGACTATGTGAGCAATCCGCAAAGGCTGATGAAGCCGCTGATCAGGAAGCCCGGCCTGCCCAAGGGCATCAATGTCGATCCCGCCAACCCCTACACCCATTTCCGCGAAGCGAGCTGGCGAGAGGCGCTCGACTTTGCCGCCAAGGGCCTGGTGAAAGTGGCCGAGCAGCATGGCAACGAGGCGATCGCCGGCTTCGGCTCGGCGAAATGCAGCAATGAAGAAGCCTATCTGTTTCAGAAGCTGATCCGCACCCGCTTCCGCAATAACAATGTCGATCACTGCACCCGGCTGTGCCACGCCTCGTCGGTGGCGGCGCTGATCGAGGGCATTGGCTCGGGCGCGGTGACCGCGACCTTCAACGAGGTCGAGCATGCCGATGTGGTGATGATCATCGGCGCCAATCCGACCGAGAACCACCCTGTCGCCGCGACCTTCTTCAAGCAGGCGGCCAAGCGCGGGGCCAAGCTCATCGTCATCGACCCGCGCGGCCAGGCGATGCGCGAATACGCCACCTATATGCTGCAATTCAAACCGGCGAGCGACGTCGCCCTGCTCAACGCCATCATGCATGTCATCGTCGAGGAAGGCCTGTACGACGTTCAGTATCTCCAGGCCTTCACCGAGAATTTCGAGAGTCTGAAGAAGCACGTCGCGAGCTACAGCCCCGAATCGGTGGCCGCCACCACCGGCATCGATGCCAAGACCATCCGCGAGGTGGCGCGCACCTTCGGCCGCGCCGAGCGGGCGCTGATCTTCTGGGGCATGGGCATCTCGCAGCATGTGCATGGCACCGACAACGCCCGCTGCCTGATCGCGCTGTCGCTGATGTGCGGCCAGGTCGGCAGGTCGGGCACGGGTCTCCACCCGCTGCGCGGCCAGAACAATGTGCAAGGCGCCTCCGACGCCGGTCTGATCCCGATGTTCTATCCGGACTATGCCGACGTGAAGAGCGATGCCGTGCACAACAAGTTCGAGCAGCTGTGGAAAACCCCGCTATCGGAGAAGCCGGGGCTCACGGTGGTCGAGATCATCAATGCCGCCGTCAGTGGCGATATCAGGGGCATGTTCATCCAGGGCGAAAACCCGGCGATGTCGGACCCGGACCTCGATCATGCGCGGGCCGGGCTTGCCAAGCTCGAGCACATGGTGGTGCAGGATATCTTTCTCACCGAGACGGCGATGATGGCCGACGTGATCCTGCCGTCTTCGGCGTGGCCGGAGAAGTCGGGCACGGTGACCAATACCAACCGGCAGGTGCAGATGGGGCGCAAAGCGCTGCCGCTCCCCGGCGACACGCGCGAGGATCTGTGGATACTGGTCGAGCTAGCCAAACATCTCGGCCTCGGCTGGACCTACACCCATCCGTCGGAAGTGTTCGCCGAGATGAAGCTCGCCATGCCGTCGCTCGACAACATCACCTGGGAACGGCTCGAGCGCGAATCCTCGGTCATCTATCCCTGCCCCGCGCCCGATCAGCCGGGCGAGGCGGTGGTGTTCGGCGACGGATTCCCAACCCAGACCGGCCGCGCCCTGCTGGTGCCGGCCGATGTGCTGCCGCCGGGGGAAGTGCCGGATGACGAATATCCGCTGGTGCTGATGACCGGCCGGCAATTGGAGCATTGGCATACCGGCGCCATGACCCGCCGCGCCAACGTGCTCGATGCGCTCGAGCCCGGACCGACGGTCAGTCTCCACCCCAGGGAGCTCGCCCGCCACGGCATCAAGCCGGGCGAACTGGTGCGCGTGACCACGCGCCGGGGTGCGATCGAGCTCACCGCGCGCGCCGACCGTGCGGTTCAGGAAGGGACCATCTTCATCCCATTCGCCTATGTCGAAGCCGCCGCCAATATCCTCACCAACCCGCAGCTCGATCCGATTGGCAAGATCCCCGAGTACAAATATTGCGCGGTGAAGATCGGCCCGGCCCATGGCGACGAGCCGCACGTGCCGGAGTTCGATATCCCCGTGATTGCGTCGGGGCTCTAGCCTCGTGACGCGATGAACTCGTCAGCGCCCGTCGTCGGTATTCTCCTGGCCGGCGGCAGGTCGAGTCGCATGGGCGGCGGCGATAAATGCTTAAGCCCGCTCGCCGGCAGGCCGATCCTCGCTCACATCGTCGAGCGGCTGAGGCCGCAGGTCTCGGACATGATCATCAACGCCAATGAGGATGCCGGCCGGTTCGGCGGGTTCGGACTGAAGGTGGTCGGCGACAGCATCACCGGATATGCCGGGCCGCTGGCCGGCGTCCAGGCGGGGCTCGCCTGGATCAAGCAGAACCGCCCCGACTGTGCCTATGGGGTCACGGTCGCAACCGACACGCCGTTCTTTCCCACCGATCTGGTGCAGCGCTTGCTCGCCGGTGCGGCCGGCCGCCCTGCGCTGGTGGTGGCGCGCTCGGCGGCAGGCGTGCATCCGGTGATTGGTCTTTGGCCGGTCGCTCTCGCCGATGACATCCAGGATTCGCTTAGGCGGGGCATGCACAAGGTCGGATTCTTTGCCGAGCGGCACCACGCGGTCGAAATGAGCTTTACCGCGGTAAAGATAGGCGCGCGAGAGATCGACCCGTTCTTCAACATCAACCGCCCGGAGGATTTGGCGGAAGCCGAGGCCCTATTGAGCGAGCACGCGCCATGACGCCCCCTCTGTTCGGGGTGGTCGGCTGGAAGAACTCCGGCAAGACTACGCTCATGGTCGGCCTGATTGGCGAGTTGACCAGACGCGGGTTGTCCGTCTCCGTCATCAAGCACGCCCATGCCAAATTCGAGATCGACCATGAAGGGCGCGACTCGTTCAGGATGCGCGCGGCCGGTGCGTGCCAAGTCGCGCTGTCGTCGCCAAGGCGCTTTGCTTTGATGCGCGAGCTTGGCGAGGGCCCGGAAATGTCATTCGCGGACATTCTCGCTTATGCCGGTAAATGCGACTTGGTGCTCGTCGAGGGCTATAAGCGCGAGGCCTTTCCCAAGCTCGAAATCCGGCGCGAAGGCGCGGCCTCGCGCGACCCCTTGCTGGGTAGCTGTCCCCAGATCGTGGCGATCGCCTCCGATCGGACTGACAGCGAAGACAGCGCCCTCCCCGTGTTCGATCTCAACGATATCAAAGGGATCACCGACTTCGTGGTCGCCACCCTCGGGCTCGAACCGACATGACGGCCAAGCTCATCGACGACTGCTTCGTTCTCGACAAGGACCGGCTGCCGCATAGCGAGGCCATTGCCATTCTCAAATCTCGCGTGCGGCCGATGGTGGGCGTCGAGGAGGTGCACGCGGCCGACGCCACCGGGCGCTTTCTCGCCGAGGACATCGTCGCGCCGCGGCCCATTCCGGCGCACGACAATGCGGCGGTCGATGGCTACGCCTTTGACTGTGCCGCCTACGACCAAGCGAACGGGGCAAGGCTGAAGGTCGTGGGCCAAGCTGCCGCCGGTCATCCGTTTGCGGGCACCCCTCCCCCAGCCAGCACGGTGCGCATCTACACCGGCGCGGTCATGCCGCAAGGCCTCGACAGCGTGGCGATGCAGGAGGACGTGCGCCTTGAGCAAAAGGACGGTGAGCTCTGGGCGCTCGTTCCCCCCGGCTTGAAGCAGGGCGCCAATCGCCGGCTTGCCGGAGAGGACGCACCAGAGGGCGCCGTGCTGCTGGAAGCGGGCGCGCGGCTCAGGCCGCAGGATGTGGCGAGCGCGGCCGCGACGGGGCTCGGGCAGATCCCCTGCTTTGCGAAGCTAAGAGTCGCCATCCTCTCCACCGGCGACGAACTCTTGCGGCCCGGCGAGAATTTCTCATCCGGCAAGGTCTACGACGCCAACGCGCCGATGCTGCAAGGCCTGATCAGCACGGCCGACGCCGAGGCGGTCTATCTCGGCGTGCTGCCCGACCAGGCGGAGCTGGTGAAATCCGCTCTCGCCGACGCCGCCCGCGCCTACGACGCCATCATCATTTCAGGTGGCGCAAGCCAGGGCGCCGAGGATCATGTGGTCAACAGCATCGATGCGCTGGGCAAGCGTCATCTTTGGCAGATCGCCATCAAGCCCGGCCGGCCGATGAGCTTCGGTCAGATTGGCGATTGCGTGGTGCTGGGGCTGCCCGGCAATCCGGTCGCGGTGTTTGTCTGCTTTCTGATTTACGTCCGGCCGGTATTGACTAGGCTGGCGGGCGGCGCGTGGCCGGAGCCTCCACGCTTCTCAGTGCCCGCCGCGTTCACGCAGAGCAAGAAAGCGGGCCGGCGCGAGTTCTGGCGCGCGAAGCTGACCAGCGGCGCCGACGGGCGGCTTCAGGTCGCCAAATTCGCCCGCGATGGCTCAGGCCTGATCTCCTCGTTGCGCGAAGCCGACGGCTTGGTCGAGGTGGCCGAGAACGTGACCGAGGTCAAACGCGGCGACCTGGTGGATTTCATTCCGTTCGCCGCGTTTGGCTTGCAGAACTAGTCGCCGGGCTGGCGGACGCTCACGCCGACGGGTCGTGATAAAATAGATGGTGTCCGATCCGGCCGGTCAGCGTCAGGCTCTTGGCCCAGCCCGGGGTGACGTAATCCGCGTGATAGTGCGTTGACGTCCAAAGTTCGGACGTGGAGCGATCTGCGGCGTCGTGTTCGAGCAGCCATCTGGCATAGCCAAGGATCTCGTTCCACTTGTCGGGCTCGGTGATGGTGTCGGGCTTGCCATCGCAGGCGAAGGAGAACTGGCAGCGGTTGCGCCTGTTATCGTTCTGATAGACCACCCGGCAGACGCTGTTCGGATAGGCTTTGCTCTCGACTCGATTCAGGATCACGCGTCCGACGGCAAGTATTCCGCGCGTCGGCTCGCCGCGCGCCTCGAAATAGATGCCGCGCGCCAGGCAGCGCAGGTCCCTGGAATCGACAGCAACGGGAGAGCCGATCGTTTCCCGCCCGGTTTGCGCACCCAGTTCGATCGCCATGGGATTCGGAGCGGAAATCGAGTCCCAAGAATTTCCAGATGACCGGCCGCTAACGACGGCGGCAGAGGCCGGGTGGGCGAAGGATAACAGCCCCACGATAAGAATGACGACGCGCGCGTTCGTAGTCCCCACGTTCATTGATACTCACCCCGCTGAGTTCGATGTTGTGCGGATCGGATCCGCATCTCTTCGTGTCTGCGAGGTTAGTGTTGGCCAATTCTGGCCAGAGCGGGATCAGTCTGTGACGAAACCGTGGTCACCCGATCACGTCCTGTGTCGGGGGGTTTCACCAGCGGGCAAATTGAGGCGCTGCGGCAATTTGCGCATGCAAAACTTATTCTCCGCTCGGCGTGAGCTTGGCGAAGATCCGGTCCGGCGTCAGCGGCAGATTGGGGAAGCGCACACCGGTCGCATCGGCCACGGCATTGGCGATGGCCGGCGCCACCGCATTGATGGCGCATTCGCCTTGCGCCTTGGCGCCAAGCGGGCCGACCTTGTCATAGGTGTCGGCGAAATAGAGTTCGCTGCGGGGCACGTCGGCAAAGGCCGGAATGCGGTAGTCGCGCAGCGCCGGGTTCACCATGGCGCCGTTCTGGTCAAAGACCATCTTCTCATAAAGCGTCCAGCCGACGCCCATGGCGATGGCGCCATCAAGCTGGCCGCGGCACTGCATCGGATTGATCAACCGGCCGATGTCAGCGGCATGCACGCTTTGCAAGATCATGATCTCGCCGGTGACGCGATGCACGGCGAGGCGGATGCCTTGGACATTGAAGCCGACTGAGCGCGGCGACAGATACGCCTTGCGCCGAACCACGAGTCGATCGCCCACCTCGACACCGACCGCGTGCAATTCGGCCAGGGGAATCTTCCGGTTGGCGCAGATGATCGCATCGTCCTGCAAGCGGCAATCGGCCGGCTCGCAGCCATAATGGCGACTGGCGAACTCCATCAGGACATCGCGCAGCGCGGAGGCGGTCTTCTCCACCGCCTGCCCGGCAACCACCGTGCCGGTGCTGGCGAAGGTACCGGTATCGTAAGGCGTCTGGTCGGTGTCGGCATTGATGATGGCGATCCGGTCCGCGCGCGTTTCGAGCACTGACGCGGCGATCTGGCGGTGCGACGTGATCGAGCCGTTGCCCATCTCGGTCGAGCCGATGGCAAGATGATAGGTGCCGTCGGGCAAGAGCTTGATCTCGGCGCCCGAGCGGTGCTCGGTCGGGGGGCCGGAGTCCAGCATGGCGAGCGCGACGCCGGTGCCCTCAAGCCAATCGTCGCCCTCGGGCTTGGCCAATCCCTTACCACTGGCCAATGCCTGCTCGACCAGATCGAGGCATTGGTCGATGCCGTAGCTACCGAAATAAACGTCCGATGAATCCTTCCAGATCGACTCGATGCGGTCGGTCTCCCGCACCTTGTTGATGCGCCTGATCTCGAACGGGTTCATCCCCAGCAGCTTGGCGAGGTCGTCAATGGCGCATTCAATGGCGAAAGTGGTCTGCGAGGCGCCATAGCCGCGGAAGCCGCCGCCCGGGACCATGTTGGTGTAGACCGCATAACCGTCGGCCTTCTTGTTGGGGCAGCGATAGGCGGCGATCGGGCTCGACAGCGAAGCGGCCAGGGTCTCGCCGCCATGGTTGCCATAGGCGCCGGTGTTGGACACAACGCGCACCTGGATCGAAGTCAGGGTGCCGTCCTTCTTGGCGCCGAGCTTCACATGCGTGGTCATCGGATGGCGGGTAGTGGCGCCGATGAATTGGTCTGCCCTGGTGAACTCCCACATGACCGGCCGGCCTGTCTTCAGGGCGGCGAGCGCGCAAAGATCCTCGGAGATCATCTCCTGCTTGCCGCCGAAGCCGCCGCCGACCCGTTCGGTGAAGACATGAACGTCGCGGTCATACAACCCGAGCAAATAGCAAAGCTTCTGCTTGGCGATGAACGGCGCCTGCGAGCTGGTGCGCACATGGAGCCGGCCGTCGTCGCCGCGCCAGGCAATCGAGCCGTGCGTCTCGAGATGCACGTGCTGGGCGCGCGAGGTCGAGTAGGTCATCTCGTGGATGGCGTCGGCCTCGCTGAAGCCTTGCTCGACATTGCCGAGTTCGCCATGAATGTCGACATAGACATTGTCGCGAAAGGCCACGCTCTTGTCGTGCAGGATCGGCGCGCGAGGCTCCATGGCCAGTTCCGGATCGAACACCGCAGGCAGGAGTTCGTACTCGACCTCGAGCTGGCGACAGGCTTCTTCCGCGGCGGCCTCGGTTTCCGCCACCACCGCCGCGACCCGCTGGCCGACGAAGCGCATGACATTATCGAGCATGTAGGTGTCGTCGGGATCAACCATGTGATCCTCGTGGGTCGCGGTCGAATAAAGCTTACGGGGCACGTCCTCCCAGGTGTAGATGGCGACCACGCCGGGCACGGCTCGGGCCTTGTCGCGCTTGATCGACATGATCCGCGCATGGGCATGGGGCGAGCGCAGCACCTTCAGGTGCAGTGCGTTCTCCACCGCGAGGTCGAGCGTGTAATGCGCCTTGCCAGTGACGATCGCCTCGGCGAAAGGATTGCGCAGGCTCCGGCCGCACGCTTCTCCGGCGACATCGTCCTCGACATTGACGACACCGTGCAGCGCGTCGTCGATGCTGTGATAGCCGGTGCAGCGGCACAGATTGCCCTTCAACATGCGCGGCAGGTCCTGGCGTGCCTGCTCGTCGAAGGTTGCGGCGGTCATGATCATGCCGGCGGCGCAGAAGCCGCATTGAAAGGCCTGGGCGTCGAGGAAGGCCTGCTGCATCGGATGCAGCTTGCCGTCTTGGGCGAGGCCCTCGATGGTGGTGACCGAGCGGCCTTCGGCGCGGAACGCCGGCATCAGGCAGCTATGGAACGGCACGCCGTCGATATGGACGGTGCAGGCGCCGCAATCGCCCTGGTCGCAGCCTTTCTTGACGCCGAACCAGCCGTGATCGCGCAGGAACGTCCTGAGGCACTGACCCGGCGCCGGCTCCGCCGAAAGCTTCTTGCCGTTGACCGTGAGGTTCATGCGGACGCGAGCTCCGCACGAATTTGCTCCGCGTAATAATATGTGAGGTGGCGCTTGTACGGCGCCGAGCCGTGGACGTCATCGAACCAGTCCGCATCGTGAACGGCTGCGTCGATGGCGCGGCGCAAAGCGACGGCCGACGGTAGCTGATCGAACTGAAGCTGCACCGGCCGAGCGGTCGCCGCGGTGATGGTGAGCAGGAAATCATCGCCGGTCTTGGTGCGCGTCCCGACGAGCAATGCGGCAGACCGCCCGAGATGGGTGAGCGAATTGCGGCGCAAGGCAAAGCGCTTCTCCAGCGCGCTGGCGGGAATATGGATACTCCGTAGCAACTCGCCCGGCGCGAGCACGTTCTTGTGGTTGCCGGTGACGAAATCCAGCGCGGCGATCTTGCGCGGCTTGCCGCCTCGGGGCCACAGCGTATAACTGCCTTCCAACGCCACCGTCAGTGAGATCATCGCGCCCGCGGGGAGCGACATGCAAATATTGCCGCCGACGGTCGCCGCGTTGTAGATCTTGAACGACATCAGCAGCGCATGGCAGCACAATTTCAACAGCGGGGCGGCGCTCCATTTGGCCGGCGCCTGAAACCGTTCGAGCTCGGCAATGATGCAGGTGGCGCCGACATCGAGGCCGTCGGCCGTGGCCTTGAGCGCGGGCCAGCGCAGCGTCTCAAGATCGATCAGGGTGTGGGTTTCGATCTGCGGCGTCGAGAACAACCATGTGCCGCCGGCGAGCCAAGCGTAACCCTCGCGCCAATCCGGGATTTCGTCGGCCGATAAGGGGCGCCTGACCTCGGTAATCGTGTTCAGATTCATGACCGTCGCCTGTGGCGGGGGCGCTCAATGGCGCGACCATGCCACGATTCCCCGCGCGGCGGATAGCGCCGCTAGGCAAGCGGCGCTACGATTGCCGCGCAATTGGCCGACTCGACTTGCCCGTCAAAGCTAATAGGCGCCCCCTTTCCCATGAGTGCACCAGACCCATCCCTCCTCGCCAAGGCGCTCGACTGGCAGGAAGGGGGCCGGTTGGTGGCGCTGGCCACGGTCATTCAGACCTGGGGCTCGGCGCCGCAGCCGGTTGGCAGCCTGCTGGTGATCGATGCCGACGGCAATTTCCTCGGCTCGGTGTCGGGGGGGTGCGTCGAGGCCGAAGTCATCACCGAGGCGATCGACGTTATCGCCAGCGGCGCACCGAAGGCGCTCGAATTCGGCGTCGAGGACGATAAGGCCTGGAGCTTCGGGCTGGCCTGCGGGGGCGCCATCCGCATCTTCGTCGAGCCCTTGGCCGCCGGGCCTAGGCCTTCCCCCGACGGCGTACTGCCTCTTGTGATGAGCGATGTCGCCGCGCGCCGGAAGGTCGCCCTGATCACGCATCTCGGCACGGGCGCGCGAAGCTTGGCCCACGCGCCGGGCGATGTGGGACCGGATCTGGCGCCGGCGCTGGACGAAGCGTTCCGCCGCGACCGCAGCGTGGCTTTTGCGCAAAGCGACGGTGAGATCTTCATCAATGTATTCAATCCGACGGTCCGCCTGATCATCGTCGGCGCGGTGCATGTGGCGCAGCCGCTGGTGCCGATGGCGCGCGCACTCGGCTACGACGTGATGATAGTCGATCCGCGCAGCGCGTTCGCAACCAACGAGCGCTTCGCCGAAGTGGCGATCTCGCGCGACTGGCCCGACGAGGCGTTGGCCAAGATCGGCCTGGATGGCCGCACCGCGCTGATCGCGCTCACCCATGACCCCAAGATCGACGATCCGGCGCTGATCGCAGCGCTGTCCTCGGAGGCGTTCTATGTAGGCGCGCTGGGGAGCAGGAAGACTCATGCCAAGCGCGTGGAGCGACTGCTCCAAGCCGGCGTGTCTGCCGGCGATGTCGGGCGCATTCACGCCCCGATCGGTCTCGATATCGGCGCTAAGGGCGCGGCCGAGATCGCCCTCTCCATCGCCGCCGAGATCACCGCCGTGCAACGCGGTAAAGGCGAGCGCGGCACGTGAGCGCGAACATCGCGGCGATCGTGCTTGCGGCGGGACGCTCCTCACGTATGGCGCCGCGCAACAAGCTGCTCGAGCGGGTCGAGAGCAAGGCGATCGTCGCTCGCGCCGCCGAAGCGGCCATTGCCAGCGGCGCCGACCCCGTCATCGTGGTCACCGGCTTCGATGCCGCGCGCATTGAAGACGCGTTGCGCGGTTTGAAAGTGACCATGGTGCATAACCCCGTTTTCGCGCAGGGTTTGAGCACCTCGCTACAGGCTGGCCTAGACGCGCTGCCGCCGAACAGCGATGGCGCGCTGATCCTGCTCGGCGACATGCCGGAGGTCGAAAGCTCGCTGCTGCGGGCCTTGATGACGGCCTTTACCAGCGCCGGCGCGATCTGCGTGCCGGTGCATCAGGGGCGAAGGGGCAACCCGGTGCTGTGGGGGAGAGACTATTTCGCCGAGATCACGAGTCTCGCCGGTGACGTCGGCGCCAAACGCTTATTGGCACTGCACCAGGAATGCGTGGCCGAAGTCGCAGTCGAGTCGGACGGCATCTTCGCCGATATCGACACGCCGGACGATCTCGCCCGCCTCAGGGCGAGACGCGCGCCCTAAAAGAGCAGATGCCAGAGCAGCGCGATCTCGATTAGATAGCACAGCACCAGCACGACCGGCAGGGTCGTCACCAGCCAGCGCGGCTGATTCTCGGGAAACAGCCAGGCGTGGAAGGCCCAGATGGCCAGCGGCATCAGCGGCCAGGTGGTCAGCGCCACGCTAACGGCGTTGCCGATGAAGGTGCGGAGCGCGGGATTGAGCGCCGCGAGATGCGGATTAAGGAACCTGAGCTCCAACATGACGACCGGGAACAGCGTGAGCAGCACGAGGGCCGCCGTCTTCCACATATTGGGAGGTTGCCCGGTGGCCGGGTCGTTCGGCACCCAGCCCGGAAACGAGGTGTCGACCCGCTGCGCGTGGAAGCCCGCGACCAGTTCCTCGCTCTCCTTGATCATGGCGGCGCGCGCGTCCGACTTCAGCCAGCCGTCGAGATGCTCCGTCGAATCGAAGCGCAGCACCGTCGTCCAGCCGGTCTCGGCCCCCTGCGGCGGTTGGACAAACGACCCGACAAATCCGGGAAACGTCGCCTGGAGCTTCTGAATGCGATCGGCCCAGGCGCGGTAGGCCGCTTCCTTGCCGGGCTTGATCTCGGTGACCATCACCATGGTGACCCCATGGCGGACGGTGTAGTCGACCGCCGCCTGACCCACGAGCTGCATCACCAGGCCGCCTTCGACCAGCGGCGCGACTTCATCGACGAGTTCGCGATTGCGCTCGCCCCGGCGCCACCGCCGCAGCGCGTCGTCCGACTTGAACCGCGTCACCACGACCGTTTCGAGCTGGTCCGGCGGGGCCGGCGGCCAGAACTCGACGCTTACCGCGCCGGCAGACGCAAGCGCGGCGGTCTGCCAGCGGACCTGCCACTGGGCGAACTCCGCCTCGTTGCCCGGGCGGATGCGCGCGCATAGCAGGAGCGTCGAGATGTCGTCACTCACGCTGGGCCTCAGTCGCCGCCGAGCGCATTGGGCAGCGAACCCGGCGCCGAGACCACCGTGCTGAGCTGCCTGGCGGCAAGGGTCACAGCGTCGGGATCAGGTTTGACCAGCTCGAATTTCAAAACTTTCACGCTGTTGTCGGGCGGCGAGATGCCGCTCACGAGCAGGTCGGCGCCGGAGGTCGTGCTGGTGGTGGCGACCCGCACGCCCGACGCATCCGCAAACGGCTTGAAGCTGGCGATCTCGCCGAAGCCGGCAATCGGGGGGTGCTCCATGCTGACGACATAGACTTCGGGTCCGCCCTGCAGCCTCGAGCCGGTGGAGTACACCTTCACCTCGCCGGGACCGGTCAGCTGGCCAACTACAATCCGCTCGGCGCCGCCGAGCGAGCCCGCGAGCCAGCCGGTGGCGAGTGACAAACCGCCCCGATAGGTCATGCCGAACGGCATGAACGCGTTGGTGACCGCAGGCTTGTTGTCACCGGGCTCGCATTGATCCGCCCCGGGGCCGCTGCGCTTCTTATGGTCGATCGGCGTCATCAGGGAGAAGGCGAACACTTTCACCTGCGCTATGCTGCCCGCACCCGGCGCGGTCACAATGCTGTAACGGCCGGTGGTGAAATCGACGAAGCCCGAGGCAACGCTCACGCCGTTGCGATCGTCGAGATAGGGATTGAACGAGGAGAACAGCTCGGGCGCAACACCCGGCGAGGCCGGTAAGTTCGCGCGATAGACCTTGACCTCGCTGAGAATGCCGGGACCCGAGCCGACGATGATATTGTCCGCGGTCGAGCCGTCGATCTGCGAGGCGGCTACGCTGAGCCCACCGCGTGCCGAAGCCTCGAAGGCCTCGAATCGAGCCAGTTCCGTTTCGAACGACCCCTGCCCGCCGCTCGCCTTGCCCGAATAGGCGACAACCTCCGGGGCGTAGTCCTTGCCGGCGCCGACGACCAGGTCGTACACGCCGTCATCGTCGAGATCGCCCATGGCCACGCTCGGCGTGCCGGCAAAATCCTTGAACGGGGTCACCGTGGCGACGAGCCGGTCGCCGTTGCCGTCATAGACCTTCACTTCGGCCGGGCGCCCTGCCGATCCGGGAACGGCCACGGCATAGGTCGAGGCAGCGGGGATAACATTCACCAACGTCATAAGGCCGTTGTCTTCGTGGTTCAGGCGATGGCAGTGCGTCACGAAGAGCCCCGCGTAATCTTTGAACCTGGTGCGCAGCGACACCGTCCCCTGCTGAACCACAGCCTCGCCCGAGCCCAATGTCGGCGCAGGCACGTTGACATTATCCAGACCCCACATTTCCACGCCGGTATGGAGGCCGGTCGTGGGATCGAAATAGTTGGTCACCTGAAAGTCGTTGACGTGAATGTGGATCGGATGCTCGTCGTTGTTTTCGTTGGGGAACGTCCACTCCTCGACGGAGTCGAGGCGCGGTTGGAGCAGAGGAACGTTGGGAAACGCGGTGCCTGCGAAGGCGTAGACGAAAGCCTTCGGATCGGCCGGGCTGGCGAGGTCGTTGAGAAACCCGCCGGTGATCAAGAGCGACCGCGTGAAATCGGGCGTGACCTTGGAAATGTCCTCGAAGGAGGTGTAGGCCTTCAGATCTTGCCCGTCGACGAACGCGGTCGTCTCTCCTTGCCCTTCCGAGGGCACCGCTTTCGCAAGAACCTGTGTGGGGAACAAGAAGAATCCGTCGGCATAGCTTATGGCCGAAGGCAACACGCTCAAGAAACCGAGAATGGCCGGCGGATTCTCCGTACCGTCGTTGGTATAGAGGATACCCGGCATATTGATCGTCTTCGCACCGCCGCCTCGTGATGGCATTTCCAGGATCAGATCGCCGGTTTCCGGCATCGTCACCGCGATCGCGAACCGGCTGGCGGGCGGAATGAGCAAGCGCGTGCCGTCGTCGGTGACGGGATAATGGACGCGGGGGCTCGGATTTCCGTCACTACCGATGACGGCGATCTTCGGATGCTTCCCCGTCGTCGTCTCGGTGAGCTGCACATTGATGTATGCCATGTCGCTCACGTTCGCGAGCACCCAGAGCTCGGTCTGGCCTGCCTTGCTGTTGATGACCGGTTGGAACTGACCGTTGACGGTGAACTGCACGTCCCGCTGATAGTCGGGGAGCGACGGATCAGCGGGCACGTCCGCACCGGAGCCGCCTGAGGTTGCGGTGAAGCTTTGCAAATTACTCGGTATGAAATTAAGCAGGCCGCGGAAATTGTCGATGGAGAGCGGGCCGGCGTACCAGACGGTTTGGTACTGCGTTCCGGTCTTCGATTGATCGAAATTCACCGGAGCGAGCAGCGGACGATACGCGCCCTTGGCCAGCTCATCACCCTCCGGCGGCTTGAGCGTGCTGACCCATTGCGGCCAGCTCGGGTTGTTCAATTGTGCGAGGCCGCCCTTCCGGTCGAACACAAAGTTGAACTGAAGCAGCATGTTTCGGACGGGGATTTGCTTCTCCGTGACCAGCGGAATGTTCCCGTCGGTGCGTGCGATCGCGAGCAGGCCGGCCAATCCAAGATAGGTATGGGGCGAGGTCAGACCGTGGAGATGGCTATGATACCAATAGGCCCCCGGCGGGTGGTCCTCGGGGATTTTGTAGGTGTAGGTGTTCGACATCCCACCCGGAATGTGGAGCATCACATTGTCGGAATTGCCTTTGGGGCTGACGTGCAGGCCGTGGGTGTGGAGATTGAGCGGCGAGGATTGCATCTGCGAGGGATAGAGCGGCACGTCCTCGCCCTTAACGGTGTATTTCTGGTCGAAGAAATCCGGGATCGTGAGATTTGTGAGAGCATTGTCCAGATGGACGATCAGCGTCTCACCGGGAAAGACTTGCAAGGTCGGCGCAGGATATAAATCCTCTCCCGCCGTCTGCCCGTTCGACGCCGTACCGCGGACCAACTCATAGCTGAAGACGAGAGCGTTCTCGACCGGCACGGCCACGGTATCGAGGCGGATGCGGCCCTGATGCGCGGTGAGCGTCACCTCCAGAACCCCGTCCTTGCTGGCGAGCGTTACCGGCTCGCTGAACGCCGGACGAACGGACGGATCGAACTTGGCCTGTGCGTCTTGAGCGAGGGCGCGTGAGCCGGGCCATGACGCCGTCAGCGCGGCAACCGCGATGCCCGCTAGTGTGAGCGCGCGCCAGAACCCATTCATTGCTTTGGTCCTCCCCGCAGGAAGTTTTGATGCGCTGAAGCGTTGGCACGCCCGAAACGGAAAAGTCTGGCACGGGCCGATTCGATTGACGTTCGGCCCCTCATAGTGCCCGCGAGCCGGCACCCGGCACAAGCGAGACTACAGGGATTTACCATGGGTTTGGCGGGGTCGCGGGAGCAGTTCGTTATCGGCGATGGTGGAGTGAGGTGATCCAAAAGGTATTGTCCGCGCCGAGCGCGGCCACTGCCGCGCCGTGAACGCTGTCCAACGGCCAAATTCCCTGATCCCGGGGAAGGATACCCGACGTTGATGCAGCGCAAGCTGCGCCGACAAAACTGGCTGAAGATGGTCACCTACAGGCATAAACCCGACCACCACGCGAAGAAACCTGCAGCTGTAATGTTGACGTAAGGTCGATCCTAGCCCTCTCCAGCAGGGATCCTGTTTGGGGAGGCGGCGATGACTATCCACTCGCTTGCCCTATGCGCCAGGCTGTTGGGAGCAGGCCTGAATTTTTCAGGGCCTCCAGCGACCGCCTGCCGGCCCATATTTCGACAAACGTCGCGGTCACAATGGCCGTTATTGCCGTCTATCGCTTCGAGCGCTGGAGCTAGGGGCGACTCGTATCGCTCACTTCCAAGACCAATCACGACGACAGTCAGCACGCGCTGCCGGTTGGGATTCCGATCGCGCACCCGCTGAAAATAGGAAGGTCAAATGCGCCTCTTGCTGATCGAGGATAACCAGCGGCTGGCTGATTATCTCGCCACCGCCTTGCAGAATGGCGGCTTCGCCGTAGATCACGTCAGCACAACGGCGGACGCTGACGGCGCCATCGCAACCACGCATTACGATACGCTGCTGTTAGATCTCGGCCTGCCGGACAAGGACGGTCTTGTTTGGCTCGGCGACCAGCGTCGCCGCCAAATGACGCGACCCGTATTGGTGCTCACGGCGCGGGACAGCCTGGAGGATCTCGTAGCGGGTCTCAACCAGGGCGCCGACGATTATTTGCGCAAGCCGTTCGAGTTGGACGAACTCATCGCCCGCATTCGCGCGCTGCTGCGCCGGCCCGGCGAAGCGCTCGGGGTCAAGCTCAGCGCCGGCAATGTCACGCTCGATACCAGCGACCGCAAAGTGACCGTTGACGGCACCGCGGTGGAGTTCGGCCGGCGCGAGATCGACGGTCTGGAGCTTCTGATGCGGCGGGCTGGCCGGGTGGTGCCAAAATCGGCCATCGAAGACGCCATCTATTCGTTCGGAGAAGACCTTTCCTCCAATGCCATAGAAGTGTTGGTCCACAGGATTCGGCGACGCCTGCAAGACGCCGGAGCAGACATGCACATCCACACGCTGCGTGGCGTCGGCTATGTGCTCTCAGACAAGGCAGCAGGTGAGTAGCCCGCCAAGTGCCAGCCCATCCTTGTGGATGAGGCTCATCATCGGGCTGGTGACTGTGAGCCTGCTTGCCGTCGGGGCGGCGAGCGGCGTCCTCTATGTCAGGTTCAAAGCCAAGAACACACAGTTTCGGGAACAGACCCTGCGCAATCAAGCAGGCGTCATCGTGGACTATCTGAGGACGGCGCCAAAGGGTGAAATCCACCTGCCTCACTACGTGACGGAAGGCTTCAAGGCGAACAAGGGCCGGTATGCCATTGTCTCGAGCAGCGGAGCACTTTTGGCCGCGTCTCCGCAGGTCACCGCACCGCTGACCGCGATCAACCCTTCAGCGACCCGCGATCTTTTCGCCCTCCAGCAGGGCGAGGAGCCGCCTTACTTTGGGCTGTCGGTGCGGACGTCCTTTGCGGAGCAGCCCGTTTGGGTCCAAGTCGCCTTCCACGCCGGCAACATCGTCTTCGACAGCGTGCTGGAAGAATTCGTCCAGGACATTGCCTGGATTTGGATCCCGTTCGTCCTTGTGGTCCTGCTTGTGAATCTGCTCGTGGCACGCATCGGTCTTGCACCACTGCGCATGGCCGCAAACCAAGCAGCTGCCATTGGCCCGGGCGCCGTGTCCGTACGGCTCAGCGAGAGCGGGCTGCCCCGCGATGTTCATGCCTTGGTGACGGCCGTCAACCGGGCTTTGGACCGACTGGAGACCGCCTTCGACGCGCAGAAGCGATTCGTGGCCGATGCCGCCCATGAGCTCCGTACGCCGGTCGCGATTCTAAAGGCGCATGCTGCCATCCTGCCCAAATTCGAAGGGCACGCCGAACTCGTCGATGAGATCGGCGGTCTTGAGCGGCTGGTCAACCAACTGCTCGACGTGGCGCGCCTCGATGTCTTGCAGCTTGAGGCTGACAATGTGGCGGACCTGACGAGTGTCGCGACCGAGGTTGCCTCCCATCTTGGACCGACGGCCATCGACAACGGCCGGTCTATCGAAGTGGTCGCGCCCGATGAACCAGTTCGCATCCGTGGCGCCAGCGACTACCTCTTCCGCGCATTGCGCAATCTCGTGGAGAATGCCCTCCGGCATACGCCTGTGGGTACGACCGTCTCTATTGTGGTCGCCAATCCACCGGCGATCAGCGTCATCGATCAGGGACCCGGCGTGCCGCCAGACCAAAGGCATGCGATCTTTCGCCGCTTTTGGCAGGGGGATCGCGATCAAAACAATGGGGGCGCCGGTCTCGGAATGGACATCGCCGCGCGCACCGTCGCCGCCCATGGGGGGATCATCTCGGTGGCCGATGCGCCCAACGGCGGAGCCATTTTCACCATGCAGTTTGAAGCGCTCCAGGCGCCGGCGCCGACGCTGCATGCCGCGCCGCGCGAGCGGGCGCTCTGACCTCAACGCCCTTCATGATTATGATCTTTTGGCGGCCGTAAGGCAGCCGTAAGCCGCTCCGTCGATTGTCTTTTCTCGCGACCTTATCGGTTCGAAGGGGGAAGATTCCTGATGCGGGCGGCGCTCATTCCGCGTGACCATGATTCACGAAAAGAAGCTGAACGACTGATCAGAGAGGTCTATGCGCTCCACTATTCGGCGCATATCACGGCCTTTCCCAAAATGCTCATTGGCATGATCGGCGATGGCGGCGCCCTGCTTTGCGCCGCTGGCTTGCGCTTCGCCGCAGATGGCTTTTTCTCCGAGTGCTATCTCGATACGCCGGTGGATGAAGTGCTGTCGGGGGTGTGGCACTCTCCGGTATGCCGGCAGAACATCTTCGAGGTGACCTCGCTGGCCAGCAGCGCCCCCCATGCGGTTGGGCCCTTCCTGCGCAAGATCATCGCCTGCGGCGAGGCCTCGGGCTTCGAGTGGGCGTTCTTCACCGCCACGGCGCCGCTCAAGGGACTTCTCGACCGCCTGGGCTTACCGCTCATGCCGCTCGCCGCCGCCTCAAGCTCGCGGGTCGCCAACCCGGACGCCTGGGGCAGCTACTACGCATTCGCGCCGAGCGTGTACGCCGTCCATCGCGAGGTCGTCGGCGCTTGCATCGGCAGCCATGCCAGGTGCGCGGCATATGGTTGAAGTGCTGCAGGTGCTGCGCGGCTGGCTTGGCTCTCGCCACGGCGAAGTTGCGATGTCGGATGACAACCGTACCCTCACGCGCGGGGACCTTGCCGCCCTTCTCGCCGGCCTGGCCGAGCGCTTGCGGAACCTACCGCCGGTTATCGGCCTGCTCGGCGCCAACGGGACGGACTGGGCGATCGCTCAGCTCGCCGCATGGGTGGCCGGCAAGACCGTCGTACCGCTCCCCACCTTCTTCAGCGCTCTGCAGCTTCAGCACATGGTGCGCGATGCAGGCGTGCGTCATGTGGTCGTGACCCGCGAAGCCGGGGCGCTTGCAGCCGCACTCGAGGTCGGGATCACCCTTGTTTCGGACCGTCGCTCGGAAACCTTTCCCGAGCCGTTACCCGGCGCCAGCGTCATCGTCTACACGTCCGGCAGCACCGGACGGCCAAAAGGCGTCCGCCTCGGTCTCGAGCAGATCGATTGGCAGGCGCGGGCGCTCGCCGAGGCGATCGAAGCGGCCCCGCACGATGTTTACTTGTCGGTTTTGCCGCTCTGTTTGTTGCTCGAGACCGTCACAGCGATTTGCGTGCCGGTGCTCGCCGGCGCGAGGGTGCATTTTGCTTCCGCTGTCGCAGAGAGCGTCGGCTCTGGCCGGCGGGTCGATTTGCTCGAGGCGTTTGAGCAGTGGCGGCCGACGACGACCGTGCTCGTCCCGCAATTGCTCTCGACCTGGATTGCCCAGCTCGAAGCTAGGGGAAAGCGCGCGCCGGAAAGCTTGCGCTTTGTCGCGGTCGGCGGCGCGCCGGTCGCGGAGGCGCTGGCGAGGCGGGCTTGGGACCTCGGCATCCCCGTGCATGAAGGCTACGGCCTCACCGAATGTTGCTCTGTCGTGGCGCTGAACCGGCCGGGACGCCGCAAGGCGGGCACGGTGGGCGAGCCGCTGCCCGGCCTCGATGTCCGTACCGAGAACGGCGAGGTGGTGGTGAGCGGGGCCACCGTGATGAATGGTTACCTTCACGCGGGACGCGCCGAACAGCCATGGCGCACCGGCGATCTCGGTGGCCTCGATCAAGATGGCTTTCTGAGCGTGACGGGTAGGAAGGACACCCTGCTCGTCACAGCCTACGGGCGGAACATCAGCCCAGAATGGGTCGAAGCCATGCTGACGGGCGATCCGCGTATCGGGGCGTGCGCGGTGCTTGGCCACGGCCAGCGTCACCTGAGCGTGCTGCTTATCCCCTCGGCCTCCGGGGAACGCTGGCTGACGGAGGCGCCGCGAGCCCACATTCTCTTATGGCTCGAGCAAATTTGCATCGATGCTCCGGCCTATGCGGTGCCCAAGGATTTCGCCGTCTGCCCGACAGCGGAAGCGAAGCGGACCGGCCTTCTGACCTCTAACGGGCGCGTCGTCCGCGATGCCGCCAACTCAGCCTATCAAGCGCTCAGACTGGCGCGGCGCGCGATAGCCGCCTGAGCCGATTCCCAAGAGCCCACAAGCAATGGAGGGATGTCGTGTTGTTCTATGATCGACTGACGTCTGAAACAGAGAAAGAGCGGAACGGCTTCACGGCGATTCCGCTGATCGGCGAGGCGGTGCGCTCGGGCGCGGCGCGCGAGCTCTATGTCGACTTTTTGACGCAGGCCTATCATCACGTGAAGCACACTTTCGCTGAGCTTGCCTTTGCCGCTTCACGCACCACCGACGAGAAATATCAGGACGCTCTCTTCGAATACATGGAGGAGGAACGCGGGCATGAGAAGTGGATCCTCAATGACATCGAGGCCATGGGCGGCAACGCGGCTTCGGTCAGAGACGGCACTCCGGGCATCGCCTGCCAGGTGATGGTGGGTTACACCTACTACGCCATCGAATGGATCAGTCCCTATGCCATGCTCGGCAGCGTGCACGTGCTCGAGGGCATGTCGACCTTACTCGCGGACAAGGCCGCCGACGCGATCCAGCGGGCGCTTGGCCGCCGAGATAAGGAGGGCTTCTCCTACCTTCGGTCGCATGGCGCGCTCGACATCGAGCACGTCGCCTTCTTCAAGACGGTCGTGAACGGCATCGCCGACACCAAAACCCAGCAAATCGTGATCGACGCCTCGAAAATCTTCTATCGGCTCTATGGCGACATCTATCACGAGTTGGCGACGCGACACCCCGTCAAGAGCCATGCAGCTTGAGGGCAAGCGGACGCTGATCACCGGCGCGGGCTCTGGTATCGGCCGCGCCCTCGCCATCGAGGCGTCGCGGCTCGGCATGACAGTGGCCTTGTGTGGCCGCAGGGCCGAAGCGCTCGCCGAGACCCTGTCGGAGATGACGCCGTCAGGCCAGCATCTGCGCCTGCGTGGCGACATCACCAATCCAGCCGTAAGGCGGGGGATGCGGGACTATCTACAGCGCCAATGGGGCCGCCTTGACGTGCTCGTCAACAATGCCGGGGTCATTGCCATTGGGCCGCTGGCCTACGCCACCGACGCGGAATTCGAGCAGATGATGGCGACGAACGTCATCGCGCCGCTGGCCTTGACCCGGGAGATGCTGCCTTTGCTGCGGCGGGCGATGCCTTCGCGCGTGGTCAATGTCGGGTCCATGTTCGGAGATATCCCCTACCCGCTGTTCGCCGCCTATTCCGCGTCGAAATTCGCCCTGCGCGGGATGTCCATTGCCCTGCGCCGCGAGCTTAAAACTTACGGCATAGGCGTCACTTACGCCGCGCCGCGAGCGACCAAGACCGACGCGGCACGGGTCCTTGATCCGCTGGTCGCGCCCATGCAGATGCGCATGGACAATCCAGGACGCGTTGCCAACGATATCTGGCGGGCCGTGACCAAAGAGCGGGACAGCATCTATGCCAAGGGCCCCGAGCGGCTGTTCGTGCTTGTGCAGAGGCTTCTGCCAAAGCTCGTGGATCGCGCGATTGCCGCGCAAATGGCCGACCCCCGGATCAGGGATTATCTCGGCCAACGCTACGAGGCCGCCAGAGCGCAAGCCGGGGACCGCCAGCTTGACCAGGAGCCGTTGCGCAGGACCCGGTCCGCCAACCCAATCGGAATGACAAGATCAGCCCGGGCCGCAACCGCGTAACGCGGCGGCATCGACATGGAGGTAATGTCATGAGGTATGCGGTAGTGCTGGCGATGCTGGTGTTGTGCGGCTGTGCCCAGCAACAGCGCGACCTGCCATCATCGGCGATCTCATCGCCCTCCGCGGCGGCCCACGAATAATTCGGCTGGATCCCGCGCTGGCGATAACGCGGCCAGGTTCGGCAAGGCTCAGGCCTTTTCTTTGTGCGCCACTGCCAAAAGACCAAGCACGCCAAAACCGGCGTTGACGCTTTCGATGTGGATGCACTCCGCGGCGAAACCGGCATCAATGAGCAGCGCGGTCAGTCCGGCATGATCGAACAGCCGATGAGAGTGGGCCCCGGCAAAAGGCCAATTTCGCATGGCTGACCTATGGGTGGCAAAAAGCACAATGCGGCCGCCTGGGCGCAGCACGCGACGCGCTTCATGCACGGCGGCCGGGCTGTCCATGAAGTAGGCCACATTCACCGCCAAGATCGCGTCGACGAATTCGGCGATAAAAGGAAGTCTGGCGAAATCACCACGGACCAGCGCAAGACGCCCGGCGTCGAATGCCGGCCGATTGCGTCGCGATGCCTGGGCGAGCATAACGTCGGACCAGTCGAGCCCGATCGCGCGCGCGAGATGCGGACAAGCGAGCAGCTGTTGCAATGCCCGGCCGGGACCGCAGCCCAATTCAAGCAGGCTCTCGCCCGCTCTTAGGCTGAGCGCGGCAATTGCGAGTGTGTTCGGTTTGGCGTTGGCAAAAACCATCGCGCTCCCGGCCAGCTTGCCAAAGAGCCCCGACGGATGGCGCAATTGGGCGCCGATGCCTTCCCACAGCCGGTTGGACGATGGTTGCCGCCCCCGCACTAATTGGCTTGGGCGCTAGCCGTTTGCGCTTTGGCCATGAGCTCGCGAAGGACCGCTCGGCGATTCTTATCCCAAAGCGGCCGATTCTTCTGTGGCGGCAGCGACAAAGCATGGCTCAGAATCTTATAGGCGGCGGCATATTCATGCTGCCCCATCAAGAAGTCGGCATAGAAATAATTGGCGTCCATGCCGTTTGGGGCTAACGACACCGCCTGCACGAGCAGCCGGCGCGCCTTGTCGTTGTCGCCAAAGCCGACCGGCCATCCCGGCACGCGGGAATACAGCACTCCGAGACTTGTCGGCGCTCCGGCATCGAGTGCAGCAGGGTCCTGCGCATAGGCCTGCTCGAGAATGGCCTTGGCGTTCTTGGCGTAGCCCATGGCACTCAAGGTGCCGGCCATGCCCGCCTCTTCGCTGGTCACGATGCCTTCCCAGATCAACGGCTCGACCCGGCCGGGATATTTGGTGGCGAGGCTGCCTGCAAACTTTGCAAGCGCGTCGATGTGGGCGAATTGGTTCGGCGAGCCGACCTCGTCGAACTTGATATGTTCCCATTGCAGTTCGACAGAGTGAATGTCGGCGTCCATGGCCTTGTTGTTCGAGGCGAGCGCGGGCGTGCCCGTGCTGCAGGCGAAAACCATTCCAATGAGGACCCCTAAGAGCTTGCTTGGCATCGTTGCATTCCTCAGAGACTTTTGGGTTGGGGAGACTTCGCGCCGGAGTAAAGACAAGCGCGGGACATGGGCGAGCGCCTCATAGCGACCGGCGGCACCTGACTTGAACGTGCCGCCCGCATCGATTGAAGGCCGTCGATTTGCTTCCCCTGAGTGTCGGCCCCCAATGGATAGAGATCACGCCAACCTTACGCCTCACTTACGCATCTCCCGAACCCGCCCACGGGAAGAAGAACCTGCGCGTGCTTGCGCTGGAGCCGCAAAGTCAGAGCGTGTCCCGAAACTGGCCTGGAGAGATAAACCGGCAGAACCGTGACGTTCTCCCACCGCCACGGTCTCTCGAGCGTCAGATCAGAGAGAACAACCGTTTTCGGGCTTCGTCAGGGCGGTTCGGCGAGGGTCGGGAGAGAGCCGGAAAGCCCGCGACTGGGTGGCTGCGCTGAGAAGTTGATCAGCGGGAAAAAAAATACAGGGTATTTCGCTCAAGACTTCCCTCCCCTGGCTCTCAACCCCTTGAACACCGAGGTTTGTTGGACGAATTCACTGCAAATCGAACAGGGAATTTTCTGCCCCAAAGAGCGAAGCTCATTACGCAAACTGCGAAAGTTTCATTTCGAGCGTCGTGGAAATGCGGATATCGCGTAAAAAGGCACTAGGCGGACCACCGCAAACTCAATTGGCAGAAGTCAGCTTTTTACGGGGCGTTAGCGCGGATTCGAATGAATTCCCCTCTTAACACCTTCCTTCTCGTGCTCGCGGCCATTTTCCCGGTGGTCAACCCACCCGGCTCGGCGCTTGTCTTCTTAGGTTTGACTCGCGGCGTGACGCCCGAAATCCGCCGCATCCTCGCCTGGCGTGTTGCGAGAAACTCGTTTTACGTTCTGGTCTGCTCGCTGCTGCTGGGCGCGCTGATCCTCGAGTTCTATGGCATATCTATCCCGGTGCTTCGCGTCGCCGGTGGGTTCATCGTCGCCGCCGCGGGATGGAGGCTTCTAAGCGAGGGCAGCCAAAAGGAACTCAAAGCCCCGGAAGATGGTGTTTCGCGTGGAGATCCGCTCGATCAGGCCTTTTATCCTTTGACTTTGCCCTTAACCACTGGACCCGGGACCATCGCGGTGGTGATCAGCCTCGGGCTGTCCAAGGCGTCCCACGCGAATTCGACAGACGAGATCCTTTTCGTGCTCGCGAGCCTGTTGGCCGTTGGGGTGATCGCCGTTACCATCTTCTTGTGTTTTGCTTATGCGGATCGGATCCAGCGGTTGCTCGGTCCGGGCGGCACAGACATCGCAGTGCGGCTCTCGGCGTTTATCCTCTTTTGCCTTGGTGTTCAGATCCTATGGTCAGGCGGAAGTGAGCTGTTGAGATCCGTAATCCATTCCTAGTCATTGACCTCGCCGGCCTGAAGCCACGCTCTCCAGCCACCGAAGGCAGTAATGTCCTCGGCCCCGCGGGTGGCGTAGGTCTCGCACAGGAATCCCAGCACGGTGCGTCCGTCGACCAGCTTCAGCGTGCCGATGCCAAGCGGCGCCGGGATTAGCGCGACGAAAGATCGGAAGGCTCCCTCCTCCATCTCCCAGATTTCGACCTCGATTTCTCCCGGACCGGTGCCGTCGAATACCAAGCCTGGTTTGGCAGGCGAGGTGCCGGCCAGTGCATAAAGACGATATCCAGTTGAGGTGCGCGTGGTCTCGACCCGCCGCGCGTGCCGCTCGACAAGCTGCCCATTGAGCGGCTGACCGGAAAGATACGCGCCGACGACTGCGACTTTAACCGACCTGGTGGATTTGTTCGGTATGCGCACGGCTGGGGTTGAGGACAGGGGGAACGGCGTGGCGCCAAGCCGGGCGTCGTCGAGCGACCTATGCAGCGCATCGCCGGCAGACGCGAGCATGCCATCCGAAAGGGCCGGACCGATGAGCGTCACCCCGAACGGAATACCGTCCGGTCGGAATCCGGCCGGCACGGCGAGCGCCGCGAGATCCATCAGGTTCACGAAATTGGTGTAAGCGCCCAGTTGCGTGTTGAGCCCAACGGGATCGGCGCACATCTCCGAGATCTGGAATGTCGTGCCGGCGGTCGGTAGTAGCAGAAGGTCGGCCTTGGCCCATTCGCGCTTGGCGACGCGGTTCAGCTCGGCAAGCTCATAACAGGCTTGAAACGACTCGAGCGCCGTCTTGCCTTGGGCGCCCAGCAGGATTCCCGCACGACTTCATGGATCGCTTCGGGGTTTCTCTCGGCCAGGTCGCCAATTGCGGCGAGGCGCTCGGCGCGAGTCCAAACAGCGTGGTTTTAGTCAGATTGCGGCTCATCCCATTCTCCCGAGTATTACGAAACACGGAACGCGTAATACGCCGCTGCAAGGGACATGCCGGAGCATGAAGCGGTTGAGAGAAAATGCGAATCCAGACGTAAGGAGGTACGACCGCGACGGCGCTGCCTGAAAAGCAAGCGAGTTATGCGCGCATGCGCCCAAAATTTCCTCATTTCGACACTGAGCGGTGAGACGGGTCCCGCCACGCGCCATGTCCAGCCGAGGACTGCGGCCTCGGCCTGATCCTTGCGCACATAATCGAGGTCGTCGGGATGAGGCCGTCGAATTTGTCGAGCTTGGCGAGGGACGGCGCGCACGACAGCACCCTCTCGTCATTGCCCGTTGCGGCCGGGGACGCGCAT
>JBBQXL010000008.1:0-51499 GCA_038209695.1 Hyphomicrobiales bacterium | reverse complement strand
CGTCGTAGCCAACATATTTGCCTCCCTTGAAAGCATCTGAAGCAACGTCGCCGAAAATAACTTGGGCCTCGGATGTATTGAGGCGCCCTGCCCGAAGCAAGGGCTTTCGGACCGGGCGGGCGCGTCCGCCAAGCTTATGGCCCGCCGCGACCCAATTCCTGCCTTGCTCGCAGCCTAGCTTGCGACGCGTTCGGGCCAAGCCGGCTGCCCTCCAAGCGGCTCGCGCGGGCGCGAATCAGAAGTGTTGCGAGAATGGAACAAGGGCGAAGATTATTCGGCGGCTTCCCGCAGAGCGTTTCGCGGAGAAGCCTGTGGATAATCGGTCGATTTCGCTTCGTCAAACCCCCGAAGTTCCGCGATTTTTTTCCGAGGCGTCTCGGCGTGGCAGCAGGGACCATTCGCCGATGCCGCGCGTTAGGTAATCAGAAGGCTTTGCTGGTCAAATTGGGGCGCCTCTTTTAGTCTGATTCGGTTGAGTCGTGGGGGACTCACGGGGGAGGCTCGCTATGGGTCCGATCATTCACGGGGAGCGAGTGAGTTGCGTAAACAGCGTATGACGAACGACACGGCGACCAACGTCACCAAGTGGGCTACATCGACGTTTCTGACCACAATCGGCATTGCCGCTCTCAGCGTCGCAATCGCCGTCGCGCCGGCCGAGGCCAAGAAGCAGCCGAAGCCGCCGGGCGAAGCTCCCATCACCGACCTCGACAGCGGCGACCCGCTGTTCCTCGTCGTCTCGACGGGATCGCAGAAAGTCGACATCTATCGCGGCACGCAGCTCGTCGTCACCTCGCAGGTGTCGACCGGCATGCCCGCGCATCCGACCTTCCTCGGCGCGTTCAGCATCCTCGAGAAGCAGCGCTGGCACCATTCCAACATCTATAGCGGCGCGCCGATGCCGTGGATGAACCGGATCACCTGGTCGGGCACCGCGCTCCATGCCGGTATCGTGCCGGGCTATCCGGCCTCGCATGGCTGCATCCGCCTGCCCTATTCCTTCGCGCCCAAGCTTTACGACATCACCAGCGTCGGCGATAACGTGGTCATCTCCCGCGACCGACCGGCGCCCGCGCTGATCGAGCACCCGAACCTGTTCCAGCCCGTGCCGCCGCCTTCGCCGGCCATGGTCAAGCAGGAGCAGACCAAGCAGAAGCAATCGAGCAACGACCTGCTGATCCTGCCGCTCGATGCGGAGCTCCCGCGCATGGTGAAGCTGGCCAAGGCCGAGGTCGGCGTCACCACCGACGTCCCCTCAGAGGATCTCGGAACCGACGACACGGGCCACGCGACCACACTGCCGAAGACGCCGGTCGGCGCCCAGAACCCCCCGGCGGCACCTGCTCCGGCAGCAAGCACGGCCGCGGCGAGCGAGGCTAAGCCGGCCGGAGCTCCCGCTCCGACTGTCGGCGCCGTCGAAGACACCCGCACGCATGCCTTCGATCCATTGGTGGGAGGCCCCGATAGCAACGGAAATCACGCTGTCGGCGCCGCCGCGAGCGCCCACGCTCTCGACAGCGACAATGAGGATGGCCCCGCTCCCGTGGCCACGACGCCGGCCGTTACTGCTCCCGTGGCCGCGGCGCCCGCCGTTACGGCCCCTGCTCCTGTAGCCGCGGCGCCTGAGGCCAACGTCCCTGCTCCAGTCGCGGCCGCTCCGGCAGCCGAGACTCCCGCTCCAGCCGCCTTCGTCATGAGCGCGACGACCACAGACACGCCGAAGCCGGCGGCCGAGAAGGTTCCGGTCACAGCTCCGGTCGCCCTGCCCGTAGCTGCACCCGCCCCTGAAGTGGCGGCGGCACCAGTGACGGCTCCGGCAGTTCCCGCCGCTCCCGCCCCAGTGGTCGCAGCAACAGCCGCGGGCATCGCGCCCGCCGCAGCTCTGGTCGCCTCGCTTGCTCCGGCGCCCGCTCCCGCGAAGCCAGTGCCGGCGGCTCCGGTCATTGCGGCCGGGATCGCACCGGCGGCAATCGTCGCGGCTTCGGTTGCGCCCGCTCCGGTGACGGTCCCAGCCCCTGAAGTGGCCACCGTCATTCCGGTCGCCGCGACCCCGGCAGCCATCGCGGCGGCAGCGCCGGCAGAGGCAGCTCAACAGTCACCCGCCCCAGCAGAGGCCGCTCCCGTCCTGGTCGCTACTGCTACTATCGCCGATGACAATTCCTCGCCCAGTGCGGCAGAGAAGACGCTCGACGCCGGAACCAAGGCCGCAGCACTCCAGGCCGCTGAGCCCCGCTCGACCGCTCCGCTCCGCATCCTCGTGACCCGCCGCACCCAGCGCGACCGTATCGTCGGCGTGCAGAACATCCTGGCCGATCTCGGCTACCTCGATCGCGTCGATTTCGACGGCACGCTTGGCAAGGCCACCGTCACCGCCATCAAAGCGTTCCAGAAGGCGAATAGCCTGCCGGAGTCGGGCGCCTTCACCGACGCCCTGGTGGACAAGGTGTATGCGGTTGCCGGCAAGGGCCAACCCCCGCTCGGGCATATCTTCGTCAGGCAGGAATTCGGCCGCGTGTTCGACGCGCCGGTCGGCCTGAAGAATCCCGAGGAGCCGCTCGGCACCCACGTCTACACGGCGCTCAAATTCGCTCCCGGCGACACCAAGACGCGCTGGATGGCCGTCACGGTGCAGGGCGGTCCGGCCGAGGATGCTCTCGACCGCATCGAGATCCCCGACGACATCCGTCAGCGCATCTCGGAGCGGCTGACCCCCGGATCGACGCTGATCATCGGCGATACCAGCATCAACGCGGCTGGCCTGCCGAAGGGCGGCGATTTCGTCGTGCTGGCCAAATACAGCTCGCCCAAGACCGCCGCCAATCCCAGCGCCAGCGATGACGGAACGGTTCAGCCGAAGAAAAAGCGCACCGTGCGGCGCAACACCTATAATTACAGCTACGGCTACAACACCCAGCGCAATTATCAGCCGCAACAGCGGACGTTCCGGTCCTATCCGGGCTGGCCCTGGTAGGAGCGCCATCCACCAATCGCGCTACCGAGCGGCCCCCAAAAGGGGCCGTTCGCATTTTCGGTGCTATGGGAAGATTTGGAGCGGGCGAAGGGATTCGAACCCTCGACCCTAACCTTGGCAAGGTTATGCTCTACCCCTGAGCTACACCCGCACTCCAATATCGTCGTTGGGACCTAACGATCTAGTGGATCGCCGCCGCGATGTCTACCTCGCCTGCGCCCTCCCGGGCCACGCTGGTTAAGAGCGCAACCATCGCCGCGGTGAGACGGTGATGGCCATCGACCGCCCGGCCTTGTTCGTCCACATCGAGGCGCTCGGCATCGAAACGACCACTGTCGAGCATGCGCCGATGTTCACCGTCGCGCAATCGGCGGCGCTCCGTGATCAGATCCCGGGCGCCCACACCAAGAACCTGTTCCTGACTGACAAGGAGGGCCGCATGGTGCTGGTGGTTGCCAAGGAGGACACGCGGGTCGACCTCAAGGCGCTCGGGAAGACACTCGGGCTTGGCCGGCTGAGCTTCGCAAGCGCCGCGCTGCTAGAAGCGGTTCTCGGCGTGCCGGCAGGTTCGGTGACGCCGTTCGCGCTCCTGAACGATACCGCAGGAAGCGTCATCGTCGTGGTCGACCAAGCGCTGACGGAGTTCGCCGAGGTCAATTGCCATCCGCTCGAAAACACTGCGACCACCAGGCTGGCGATGCCCGATCTGCTGCGCTTCATCGTCGCGTCCGGTCATGAGCCGCGCGTGCTCACTCTGGGATAGCCGCGCTTCGGAACGAGTTGCCAAACGGCGCCCGGCAGCCCATCTTTGCAGCCAATCCCTTACACTTTGAGCGCTTGGCGATGCTAATCTGCATGCAAAGGGCGCCGGACAGGCAAGAAGCATGAGCGTAGACACCCCCATCCTCAATACCGGCGGCGCGGCGACGCCCGACGCCGAGCTGGTCAAGAACACCACCACCAAGGACTTCATGCGCGACGTGATTGACGCCTCGCGCGAGGTGCCGGTGCTGGTCGATTTCTGGGCGCCGTGGTGCGGGCCCTGCCGGCAGCTGACGCCGATCCTGGAGAAGGCCGTGCGTGCGGCCAAGGGCGCGGTCAGGCTGGTCAAGCTCAATATCGACGACCACCCGGAGATCCCGGGGCAAATGGGGGTCCAGTCGATCCCCGCGGTGTTCGCCTTCCAGGACGGGCGCCCGGTCGACGGCTTCATGGGAGCCCTGCCGGAATCCCGCGTCGCCGCCTTCATCGCCAGGCTGATCGGTGACACGGTCGCCGACGCGGCGGCGGATATCGAGGCGGCCGAGGCGTCGCTCGCCTCCGGCGACCTGAACAGCGCCGCGCAGCTGTTCGGCGAAGTGCTTCAGCAGGATCGCGAGAACGTCCAAGCAATTGCCGGGCTCGCCAAATGCTACATCAAGACCGGCGACCTCGCGCGCGCCGAGCAGACCTTGGCGCTGGTGCCTCCGGCCAAGGCAGAGGCCGCGCCGGTGGCGAGCGCCCGCGCCGCTCTCGAGCTCGCGCGCAAGGCTGGCGAGGCCGGCGACGTCGACAGCCTCAGGGCCAAGCTCGCCGCGGAACCGAAAGACGCGCAGACCCGTTTCGACCTCGCGCTCGCACTCAACGCGAAGGGCGATCGCGAGGGCGCGCTGGAGGAGCTGGTCTTTCTCGTCGCCAAGAACCGCAGCTGGAACGACGACGCGGCGCGGAAGCAGCTTGTGCAACTGTTCGATGCTTGGGGACCGGCCGATCCAGCCACCGTGTCGGGCCGGCAAAAGCTCTCCTCGCTGCTGTTCGCGTAAGGGAAGGAGCGCATCGCTTGGGGTTGACTGACCGATATCGGAGCGCCGCGGATTTGCCGAAGACGCTGCCCGTGTTTCCGCTCAGGGGCGCCATCCTGTTGCCGCGTGCCTCGCTGACGCTGAACGTGTTCGAGCCGCGCTACCTCGCGCTGGTCGACCACGCCCTGTCCGGCAACCGGCTGATCGGCATCGTGCAGCCTGGGCTCGATGCGGGAGCGGCCGAATCGCCGCTCGGGAAGAGCTTCGCGCTCCGCCGCGTAGGCTGTGCCGGGCGCATTGCAAGCTTCACCGAGAGCGACGACGGCCGGATGGCCATCTCGCTTGCCGGCGTCGCCCGCTTCCTGCTCGGCGACGATGCCGGCGTTGAGGAGCAATTCCGCATCTGCCAAATCGATTTCGGCCCTTATGCCAGCGACTTCATGGCCGGACACGGCGAGGACGATGTCGACCGCCCTCGCCTGATCGCGACGCTCAGGAGCTATCTGTTGGCCAACAATCTCAACGCCGACTGGGACCGCATCAACAATGCGAGCACCGAGCGGCTGGTGAATACTTTGGCGATCCTCAGTCCCTATGGACCCGAGGAGAAGCAGTGCCTGCTCGAGGCCAAGGATTTGTGTGCGCGCGCCGACGCGCTGGTCGCGCTCGCCGAGATGGAGCTTGCGGCGCGTGACGACGGTTCAGGGACGACGATACAATGACCGGCCAGGCCGAGGGGCGCGGGCGTCGCCTCGATCCCAAACTGCTCGAGATCCTGGTCTGTCCGCTGACCAAGACTTCGCTCGACTACGACGCCGAGCGCCAGGAGCTGATCAGCCGCGCCGCCGGCCTCGCCTATCCAATCCGCGACGGCATCCCCATCATGTTGCCAGAGGAAGCGCGCAAGCTCGACCAGGGCTAAACCGCTCGCTTCAGCTCACATGCGCCTGGACGAGGGCGGTCGCGAGCAAGATGATAGCGACCTGGAGGGCGAGCGCGGCTCCCTGCAGGGTCAGAAGCCGCCGCGCCCCGAGCGCACGCTGCTCGACCGAGCGCCCGACCTTGCTCCGCGGCAATAGCCCGAGCGCGACCAGCGCCGCATCCAGCGTGCCGAGATCGGGCATGCCGCCAGCCTCGCCTTGTTCCAGCCGGCGGAACAGCGCCGCGTCGAAGCCGACCCGGAGCGCGAGATAAGTCTCGATGAGACCGGCGAGGCTGACGAACAGCAGGCCGGCGGTCAGAAGCGCGCCAAGCTCAATGCCGAGACCGACGATGAGCCCGAGCAGGGCGGCAATGGTGATCGGCCGCGACAGGCGGTCGATGACCGCGCCCTGGTCGAGCAGGTCTGCCGCGGCGGCGGCGAGCTGACGGGGCAACGGCTCGCCCGTCATCGGGCCTTCTCGACGGCTTCGGCAATGGCCTGTCTCGCCGCGTCGCCGAGCACGATGGACGGGCGCGCCGCCGCGAGCAAGCGGTCAGGGTCGGGGGGAACGAGATCGAGCATGGGGAAAGCGTAGCAGCGGCGCCCTCGGTCGGGAAGCTCGGCGCAGAGATCAATCGTCGCGTGCGCGGCGCATTGGCTGCGTGCGGGGATACCCCCAAGCGCAACGCCGTCGGCAATCGCGACGGCGCCCGGATGCGAGCGCGTGCAGACGCGCGAATTGGCGCCCACGTGATAGGGCGCACGTAGGGTTTGAAACCTACACCCGCTCGCCCCTCAACAGGCGCGGAACATTGCCGGTCCCGCCGGCCGCCTCGCGTACCAGGAAGCGCTTTAGCGGCGGCGTCCTATCGACCAGGCCGAGACCGAGATCGCGGAGCGTGCGGAGCGTAGCGCTGTCGTTCGAGAACAGCCGGTTCAGCCCGTCCATGACCGCGGCGGAGAACGCGCTGTCGAAGCGTCGCCAGCGCTGATAACGCTCGAGCCCGGGCGCCGCGCCGATGTCGAGGCCGAGCCTTGCCTCCTCGACGATGATCTCGGCGAGAGCGGCTACGTCGCGCATGCCGATATTGAGCCCGAGCCCAGCCAGCGGATGGACCACGTGGGCGGCATCGCCGATTAGGGCGAGACGGTCGGCGATGAAGCACCGCGCGATCTGGAGCTCGAGCGGGAAGGATTGGCGCGGGCCCGCGAGCGTGATCGCGCCGAGCTTGGCGCCGAAGCGCGGGGCGAGCTCGGCGGTGAAAGACGCCTCATCGAGCGCCATGATCTCGGCGCCGCGCAGGGCGCCTTCGGTCCACACGATGGATGAGCGATTGCCGGTGAGCGGCAGCATGGCGAACGGCCCGGCGGGGAGAAAGTGCTGCACGGCGCGGCCGCCATGCGGCCTCTGATGCGCGACGGTGGTGACGATGCCGACCTGCGGATAGGACCACGCCACGCATTTGATGCCGGCGCGCTCGCGGAGGCGCGAGCGCTTGCCGTCGGCGGCGACCAGGAGGCGCGCCGCGATCTCATCGCCACGCCCGAGCTTGACGGTGACGGCGAAAGGGCTGGTCGCGTAATCGGTAACGGTCTCCGGCGCGGAAATTTCGATGGCGCTTTCTTGGGCAACCGCGTTTTCGAGCGAGCGCGACAGCGCGCCATGCTCGACGAGATAGGCGCCGGGCTCGCCCGATCGGAGCTCTTCGTCGAAGCCGAGGAAGTGCGGTCGAAGCTGCGCATCAAGCGGGCTGTCGGTGATCTCGATCGAGAGGATGGCTTGCGCGTTCGGGGCGATGTCAGGCCACACGCCGAGCACCGCAAGCAGGCTCTTGGTCGAAGCCGACAGCGCCAGCGCCCGCGGATCGTCAGGCCCGCCAGTGCCGGCGCGCGGCGCCTCGGCATCGATCAGCGCGATGCGGAAGCCCTGCGGCGCAAGCTTGGCAAGCGCGAGCGCGAGCGTCCGGCCGGCAAACCCGCCGCCGGCAATCGCCACGTCGTAGGACACGCGCGCCATTTCTGGCTCGGCTTCGGCCATGTCACCAGCAATGCCACGTTCCGCCCGGGAAGCGAAACTGCTAAAGGCAAACGTCACTCCTCGCATGAAGGCTTGCCCATGAGCCGTGCGCTCGAACAGCTGCTCTCAATCCTTGATCTCGAGACGCTCGAGAAGAACCTCTACCGGGGCTTGAGCCCGCAGGTTGGCTGGCAGCGCGTATTCGGCGGACAGGTGATCGGCCAGGCGCTGGTCGCGGCGAGCCGCACCGTCGAGGGGCGGCTGGCCCATTCGCTCCATGCCTATTTCCTGCGCGCCGGCGATCCCGCAATCCCCATCATCTACGAGGTCGACCGCATCCGCGACGGCGGCAGCTTCTCGACCCGCCGGGTGGTCGCCATCCAGCACGGCCAGGCGATCTTCTCCATGGCCGCCTCGTTTCACAACGAGGAGGGCGGGCTGCATCACCAGATGACGATGCCGGACGTGCCCCAGCCCGAGGCGCTGCCGAGCGAGGCTGAGCTGAAGGCGCGCCTCATCGACCGCGTGCCGCCACAGGTCAAGGCCTATTGGGAGCATGAGCGGCCGATCGAGATCCGCCCGGTTGATCTTGGCCGCTATCTCTCGCCCGAGAACCGCGCGCCCTCGCAGCAGGTCTGGATCAGGGCGACCGGGAGCCTTGGCGATGATCTCGCCTTGCACCAATGCGTGCTCGCCTATGCCTCGGACTTCACCCTGCTCGATACCGCGCTGATCGCCCATGGTCGGTTCGTGTTCGACCCGAGGCTGATGCTGGCAAGCCTCGACCACGCCATCTGGTTTCACCGGAAATTCAGGGCCGACGAGTGGCTGCTTTATGCGCAGGACAGCCCCACATCCGGCGGCGGACGGGCGTTTTGCCAGGGCACTCTGTTCACCCGCGAGGGCGAACTGGTGGCCTCGACGGCGCAAGAGGGGCTGGTCCGCGAGCGCAACGGCCGCTAGTCTGCTTATATTCTGAGCAAATAGTGATTTTTGCCTAATCACTAGGCCACCATGCCGGTGCCCACACATAGGGCACCCCCGCCCCACTCGTAAAAGACTCCTTAAAGCCAATGACTTGCCGCCTCGGAGCCGAGTTGGCACGAGGCTTGACTCTGCTTTCAGGTTCACGCGGCTGGAACGCATCACTGCGCCAAGAACCTGGCAGCCGCAAACATGGAGGGGTGAAACAGATGAAGCTGGTGATGGCAATCATCAAGCCATTCAAGCTCGATGAGGTGCGCCAAGCCCTCACCGAGCTCGGCCTGCAAGGCATGACCGTGACCGAAGTCAAAGGTTACGGCCGGCAAAAGGGCCACACCGAGATCTATCGCGGCGCCGAATACGCCGTGAACTTCCTGCCGAAGATCAAGATCGAGGTGGTGGTTCCCGCCAAGCTGGTCGACAAGGCCGTGGACGCGATCGTCGCGGCGGCGAAGACCGGACAGATCGGCGACGGCAAGATCTTCGTCGTACCCGTCGAGCAGACGGTGCGCATCCGCACCGGCGAAACCAACGAATCAGCGCTCTAGAGGGGGAGGTAGAAGATGACCCTTGTCAAATATCTGTTCGGCATTGCGCTCGCGCTCGTTGCGCTGGCGATTGCCCATATCGATCCGGCACTCGCCCAAGAGGCCGAGGCTGCGGCGGAAGAAGCCGCACCGACGCTGAGCGCGGGTGACACGGCGTGGATGCTCACATCCACGGCCCTGGTCTTGATGATGACGATCCCCGGCCTGGCCCTGTTCTATGGCGGCATGGTGCGCAAGAAGAACGTGCTCACCATCCTCATGCAGTGCTTCGCCACGACCTGCATCGTCACCGTCCTGTGGATGTTGATCGGCTATTCGCTCGCCTTTACCGACGGCGGCGGCCTCAACGCCTATATCGGTGGAGCGTCGCGCTTCCTGCTCAAGGACATGGGCGTGGACACCTTGAAGGGCACGATACCGGAATCGGTATTCATGTGCTTCCAGATGACCTTCGCCATCATCACGCCGGCGCTGATCGTCGGCGCCTTCGCCGACCGCATGAAGTTCTCGGCGCTGGTCCTGTACATGATGCTGTGGCTGCTCATCGTCTATGTGCCGGTCGCCCATTGGGTATGGGGCGGCGGGTTCCTCGGCGGCGCGGGCGTGCTCGATTTCGCCGGTGGTACGGTGGTGCATATCAATGCCGGCGTTGCCGGACTTGTCACGGCACTCTTCCTCGGCAAACGCACGGCCTACGGGACCGAGAACATGGCCCCGCACAACCTGGTTTACAGCGTGATCGGGGCATCCTTGCTGTGGGTCGGCTGGTTTGGCTTCAACGCGGGTTCCGAATTGGCAGCCGACGGTCGCGCCGGCATGGCCATGACGGTTACCCAGATTGCCACCGCCACGGCGGCCCTCGCGTGGATGTTCGCCGAGTGGCTGGTGCATAAGAAGCCGAGCGTACTGGGCATTATTTCCGGTGCGGTCGCGGGCCTCGTCGCCATCACGCCGGCATCGGGTTACGTCGACCCGGTCGGTGCGTTGTGGATCGGCGCTGCCGCAGGCGTCGGCTGCTTCTTTGCCTCAACCACGGTCAAGCGGGCCTTGGGTTACGACGATTCCCTCGACGTGTGGGGTGTCCACGGCGTCGGCGGCATCATCGGCGCAATCCTGACCGGCGTGTTCGCCCGGGCAGCGATTGGCGGCGATTCAGCCGTCGGTGCCATCGAAGGCAATGTCGGTCAGATTTGGACCCAAGTCGAAGGCGTTGCCGCGACCCTCATCTGGTCCGGCGTCGCAACTCTGGTGATCCTGATCGTGGTCAACATCCTGGTCGGTGTCAGGGTCAGCCAGGCGGTCGAGGTCGAGGGTCTCGACATCAACCTGCACGGCGAGGTGGTGCCATAGAACTTATCGCGCGAAACCATACGAGGGATAATAATTGCTACGACATCAGAGCTGAGTCTCCTCCTTCCTTGGCTGCGCTCTAGCCTAAAGCCCCGGCCTTTCGCCGGGGCTTTTCATTTATGGGCGGAATGTCACCACCATTGCCGCCAACGTCGCCATCCCGTACGACCTGCCGCATGCCGACTCGCGCAGCACCGACCCAGCTTGACGATTTGGTCCGCTCGCCGTTCGCGCGTCTCACCCTGTTGCTCGAAGGGATCACGCCCGGCGCAGAGCCGATAGACCTCTCGCTCGGCGAGCCCAAGGCCCTGATACCGTCCTTCCTCGGCCCCACGCTGCAAGAGCATCTCGGCGAGTTCGGCCGCTACCCGCCGATCAAAGGCATCCCGGCGCTGCGCCAATCGATCGCCGACTGGATGGGGCGGCGCTACCCGGGGCTCGCAGGACAGATCGATGCGGAAACTCACGTTCTGCCGCTCAACGGCTCGCGCGAGGGACTGTTCTCGGGGATCTTTCCGGCGATGGCGCGGAAGCCAAAGACGGAGCGCCCGGTGGTGCTGATCCCCAACCCGTTCTATCAGGCTTATGCCGCAGCGGCAGCGGCGGCCGGCGCGCTGCCCGTGTTTCTGCCGAGCACCGCCGAGGCCGGTTTCCTGCCCGCGCTTGAGGCCATCGACCAGGCGCTCCTGGCGCGGGCGGTCGCCTTCTACCTCTGCACGCCGTCAAATCCGCAAGGCGCCGTGGCCGGCCGCGCCTATCTGGCCCAGGCGATCGCGCTGGCACGGCGATTCGATTTTCTGCTGTTCGCCGACGAGTGCTATTCCGAGATCTATTGCGACGCCCCTCCCCCTGGGTTGCTCGAGACGGCCTATGCCGACACCGGCAGTCTGGCCAATGTGGTGGCCTTCCAGTCGCTGTCCAAACGCTCGGGCTTGCCGGGCCTGAGATCGGGGTTTGTTGCCGGCGATTCGGAATTTATCGCGGCGTTCGGCCGCTTCCGCAACGTCGCCTGTCCGCAAGTGCCCCTTCCCATCCAGCATGTCTCGGCCGAGGCCTGGGCCGACGAACGCCATGTCGAGCAGGGTCGGGCGCGCTATCGGCAGAATTTCGCCGTGGCCGGCGAGGTTCTTAACGGCCGATACGGCTATCGCCAGCCGGCGGGCGGCTTCTTCCTGTGGCTGAAAATGGCGGATTTTGGGGGTGGGGAGGAAGCCGCGAAAACCCTTTGGAAAGGGTGTGGTGTCAGAGTGCTCCCGGGCACGTATCTCGCACAAGCCGAACCCGATGGCGTCAATCCGGGCACGGACTACATCAGGGTCGCGCTCGTGCACGACGCGGACACCACATTCGAGGCGTTAACGCGAATCGTCGGCATATTGGGTTGAGGGATGGCCACCAGGGGTAGAGCGAAGGGGCGCCGGCGTCTCCTGCCGGGCGCGGTTGAGTCCGGCTTGCGGCGCATGATGCTGGGCGGCTACGGCCTGCTGATCGTCACCGTGGCCTGCGCCGCGTGGGCGAGCCTCGCCACGTGGTCGGTGCATGACCCGAGCCTCAACAACGCCACCCGCGCGGCGCCACGCAATTTGCTGGGGAGCTGGGGGGCGGTCGTGGCCGATCTCACCATCCAGTCGCTCGGCATTGCCTCGATCATCCTGTTTTTGCCGCTGGCGGCGTGGGGATGGCACCTCGTATTCCGCACCATGCCGAACCGCCGGAGACTGAGATTCCTCGCCTGGCCGGCATCGGTGATCTTGCTCGCGGCGGCCCTGGCGGCATTGCCTCAGCCGAAGAGCTGGCCGTTGCCCAACGGGCTCGGTGGCATTTTCGGCGATTTCTTCATGGCCGGCGCCCATGTCATCGGACCGTTCCTGCCCGATGCGGCGGTGGCGTTCGTTGCCGGCCTCGCCTTTCTGGTGATCGGCACCATGCTGCTCCTATTCGCATGCGGCACCAGCACGTCGCGGCTCATCGCACTGTGGGCACCGCGCAGCGGAGCGGCCGGTGAATGGGCCAATGCCTCGCTCGGCGCCGTCATGCATTTCATCATGCATGCCAGCACCAGGCTCCGGCATCTCTTTCGCCGCCGGCCGGACGCGTATGAGGAGGATCTCGAGGAGCTCGACGATAGCGAGGATGAGGCCTGGGAAGAGGCCGCGGCGCAGCCCGACGCCCATGGCCGCATCGAGCCTTCGTTCGGCCCGGCGCCGATTGGCGGGGAGATCGACGATGACGACGAGGAAGCGGACGACGATGACGATGTCACCGCTCCCGGCTACCGCATCACCCGCCTCACTCCCAAGGAGAAGAAACACACGGGCGTGTCGCACGTCCGGCGCGATGACACGCCTTACGACCCGCCGCCAACCAAGCTGTTGCAGCAGTCGCGTACGCCGCGCGGACGCGGCGTCAGCGACGAGGTGCTGCAGGAGAATGCGCGCGAACTGGAAGGCGTGTTCCAAGACTTCGGCGTCAAAGGCGAGATCACCAATGTGAAGCCCGGTCCCGTGGTCACGCTGTATGAGCTCGAGCCGGCGCCCGGAACCAAGTCCTCGCGCGTGATCGGCCTGGCCGACGACATCGCCAGATCGATGAGCGCGGTCGCCGCCCGCGTCGCGGTGGTACCCGGCCGCAATGTCATCGGCATCGAGCTGCCCAACGACCGCCGCGAGATCGTGATGCTGCGGGAGATGATCGAGTCGCCCGATTTCCAGGAGTCCGACGGCAGGCTCGCCTTGGCGCTCGGCAAGAATATCGGCGGCGAGCCGATTATCGCCGATCTGTCGCGCATGCCGCATCTGCTCATCGCCGGCACCACCGGCTCGGGCAAGTCGGTCGGCATCAACACCATGATCCTGTCGCTCCTCTACCGGCTGTCGCCCGATCAATGCAAATTCATCATGATCGATCCGAAGATGCTCGAACTGTCGGTCTATGACGGCATCCCGCATCTGCTCGCGCCGGTGGTCACCGATCCGAAAAAGGCGGTGGTCGCGCTGAAATGGACGGTGCGCGAGATGGAGGAGCGCTACAAACGCATGTCGAAATTGGGCGTGCGCGACATCAAGGGCTACAACTCCCGCATCCTTCAGGCCGAGGCGAAGGGCGAGGTTCTGACGCGGACGGTGCAGACCGGCTTCGACCGCGAAACCGGCCGCGCCATCTACGAGCAGGAGGAGATGGACTACGACACCATGCCCTTTATCGTGGTGATCGTGGACGAGATGGCCGATCTGATGATGGTCGCGGGTAAGGACATCGAGGCTGCGGTGCAGCGGCTGGCGCAAATGGCGCGCGCGGCCGGCATCCATATCATCACCGCGACGCAGCGCCCGAGCGTCGACGTCATCACCGGCACGATCAAGGCGAACTTCCCGACCCGGGTCAGCTTCCAGGTGACCTCGAAAATCGACAGCCGCACCATCCTGGGCGAGCAGGGCGCCGAGCAGCTGCTCGGTCAGGGCGACATGCTCTATATGGCAGGCGGCGGTCGGATCATGCGCGTGCACGGGCCGTTCGTCGCCGACGAGGAAGTCGAGAAGGTGGTGCGGCACCTGAAGAAGCAGGGCGTGCCAGCTTATCTCGATGCGGTTACCGATGACGCGGGTGAGGACGGAGACGGCGAGGCGGCCGGCGAATATGGCGAGTCGGGCGACGATCTCTACGATCAGGCCGTGGCCGTGGTGCTGCGCGACCGCAAGGTCTCAACCAGCTACGTGCAACGCCGGCTTGGCATCGGCTACAATCGCGCCGCCACGCTGATCGAGCGGATGGAGAACGAGGGCCTGATCGGCGCCGCCAACCACGCCGGAAAACGTGAGATTCTGGTGGGTGGAGACGAGGCCGAGCGACCCTATTAGCCGCTGGACCCTCGGACGTTTGCCGCGACACCTCCGATTGGTGTGAAGCCCGCGGGACTGATGCAAAAACCGTTGGCAGCTTCCCGCCAGTCCATGCCCACTATGTTGCGTCCAAGCCATGCGCCTTCACCCGGCTGTGGGGGAGTGTTAACCCAGCGAGTAGTCTGCCAACGCATGAAATGCAGATAGAGAAACTCCCGCTCTCCGTCTCTCTCATTCGTCAGCTTTCCGTCTTTCCAAAACCATCGTTGCGGGTAGTTCATCGTCCCATCATGCCAACCGCGACTGCTGAGGGCGGTGCTATATCTCTCGACGAATAGTGTTTTCCGCCTCGTCCCTCGCAGCAGCCGATCGATTATTCCCGGCTTCAAAAAACCCGCGTGAATGCGCTCTCATCGAGTCCTGTAGCGCTCGGCATTTTGAGCTTCTCTCGATAGTGGGGGATATTCTCGAACGCGTGGCGGTTCGCGTTCGTGTTTCTGAAAATTGCAAAATGCCCCGACAGGCGTTCCGGGTGGGTGGACGCAACATCGATGCCCTTGAGTCGAGCCTCGCTATAAAAACGAGCGATCCCACCGTAGATCACGTCGACATCGCCAAAGCCAAAAAAAGGGAACGCGGAAATATCCTTTTCGTGGACGAAGCCGAGGGCCGGTTTCAAGTCACACAGCGTGTACGGATCGATTGGGTCGAACTCGAACCCTAGTCGCCGGCTGACCGCCTTCTTGTAGGACTCGCAGCTGACATGCACGAATTCCACATTGTCGGCTGAATTCTCCGGCTCCCCGCAATCTGTGTAGAGCCGCCAACGGACCTCCGGGTTCCACTTGCAACTCTCAACGAAAAAGTTGATCCACGCAGGCCAGCGACCGAAATACGGGCACAAAATAATCAGCCGCGGTTGCATAGCTCAGTCTCGCATTGTCCGGCCCGTAGCCCTTGCCAAATGGTTGGCGTTGTCATCATAGGGGTTGTGGGGCTCTTTGGTCACAATGGACCCTCAAGAGCCGCAATCCGCTGGTTCGCCACCGTGTCGGCAATCTTGCCACGGGTCCTAGAGACCTCTGAATCATTGAAAATTAAGCCGTGCAGGACCATCCTGAGGCAAGACGTGATGCCGCCAAGAAGTTGACCAGATTTGCCTGAATCATCTATCGGTTGACCTTGGATCTTCAGTTTCAGCCCGTCGACGGAGGGGGGTTTAATGACAAGCCGCAGAGCCGCCGGGCTGCTATTTGGGTTGCCGCTCGCCTTTTGCCTGTCGATCGGGACCGCTTCCGCCCAGGATAGCGAGTCCACGGTCGCCAAAAAGACGCCTACCGCGCCAAGTCCTGCCGCCCCAGCTGCCGCCACGCCGCAGGGTTTGACGGAACCGGAAGACGTTCTCAGGTCCTCGCTCGGCGATGATACCGCGGCGACCGGGGCCACGCCTCCGTCCGACGAGATCACGCCGGCTGCGGTCGACGAAGGCGCGGGCTGGGAAGCCGCGGTCGAGGCGGCCCAGGCGGCGACGCCGCTGATCGGAGACGAGCAGACTAAGGCTCTCGACCGCATCAACGCCTATTTCAACAACATCACCAATCTGCAAGGCAGCTTCGAGCAGGTCGACTCCACCAGCAAACGCACCACCGGCCGCTTCTATGTGCAACGGCCGGGAAAGATCAGGTTCGATTACGCGCCGCCCAGCGGGCTGCGCATCATCGCCGACGGAAAATATCTGGCGATCGAGGATTCCGACCTGAAGACGGTCGAGAAATATCCCATCCAGGCGACTCCGTTCAAACTGCTGCTGGCCGATGCGGTCGATCTCACCCGCGACTCCCGCATCATCGGGGTCGAGAGTCAGGATGGAACGCTGTCGGTCTCACTCGAGGACAAATCGGGCGACGCCGCAGGTACCATCCGGCTCGTGTTCGCGAGCGGATCGGACCTCCAGCTGAAGGAGTGGCTGATCACCGACGCGCAAGGATTGACCACGCGAGTCTCGGTCAACGATGTGGTGTCGGGACGAAAGGTCGCGGCTGACTTCTTCACCTCGAAAGAGAACTTCCAGCCGTTCCGCTAGGGTAAATCCGGGCCTTTTGGTCCCGCCGAAACGGCCCTTTTACTGGTGCCGAAGCTGCCGAGCGCCGCCAAAATCTTGGTGAATCAAGCCCTTGTCTTAACTGCCGAATTGTTTGTTTACACTGCATTAAATTTTTCACCGGGCGCCGGTTGAAATCGGTTTGAAACCTACTTATCTCTGGAGCCTAGAAGCGGACCACATCGCTTTTTATCGGTAGTGCCCCCCCGTCTAGCCGAAGATGTGGTTCGCTCGTGCCGGCTTCCCTCCCGGCACGCGCGCGAAAAAAACGCGCTTCTGGCGCCCAACCACGCGCAGCGGTTGGGCGCCTTTCTTTTGGCTATTGTATACTTCACAAACCCATTCCAGCGATGTAGCCTAACCCTGGGTTGAGGAGCGGTTTGGTTTAGAACAAACAGCTAACCGCCTAGTCATTACAACCCTGTAATGTACTAGCAGTTGATTTTGGCAGGGAATCTCTTGATAAAAGTAAAGCCGGAAGCGCGTCAACGCTTCCGGCTTTTTTCAACCTGCCGATGGCGGGCAGGCCAAGAGAGATAGGACTTGACTGTCCTTATGAATCCGTTCGCGCGTTTGGTCAAGCCCGCCATCGGCCCTATCGAAAGGGCCATAACCATGGCGCTCTATAAGCATTCTACGCATTTGAAGCAGGTTACCGACGCAATCTTCGACCAAGAGAATAAACCCGGTGTAGCTGCCCCGCGATCAGGCATTTACCGCTGTATGGGGTGCGGTCGAGAGGTTGCCTCTAATGAGGGCGAACCCCTTCCTCCGCAAAACCATCATCAGCATTCCCCTGTTCAGGGGCATATCCGGTGGCGGCTGATTGTGTATGCAAACCATCAGCCTGCCGCGTAGAGGTCAACGCCGTAGGTTGCACCTCTGCTGTTGGGTAATGCCCCCACAGTAATGCGGCTAGTTTCGAGATTGTGCCCGCCACCGATAGAAGTTTGGTGGCGGGCACATTCGCCTGCATGAAGGCGGCGACAGCTTCTACGTCTTGATCCAATCGCATCATATTTGCTTTCCTAACAAAAACCCCGGATCGAGTGAGCCGGGGTCGCTTCTAAAGCGTGACAAAATGTCGATTGTCCGGGGACTTGTTCTCAACTGATCAAGTCTTAGGTATCCCCCAGTGATGGGGGTTCCCTCGCCCATCATTTGGTTCCCCCAAATGGAACCCAGAAGCCCTGGCAAGCCCCCCGTCTGCCGGGGCTTCTTCTTATCTTGCGAACAATTAACCCAGCGACGGGTTGTCTCTGGAGCGCAACCCACTTATTTGGCACAACCTAAGTGAGTTTGGTCTTGACCCCACGCTCAGGTTGAATCAGAAAGATTCGACTAGAGGGGTCTGGCAGCGGAGGTCGGCATGAAAGAGACGGTGGTCATCGTTCTCGAAGGTCATGAGCGAAGCGACGGCAGTTGGTTCATCACAAGCCCGGATGTGCCAATGTTCAGCGTGACCGGCAGGAATGAAAAGGAAGCCCTCGACAACGCCATCGCCGTGTTGCCCAAGGTTCTGACTGCAAATTATGGGACGGGAGAACTCCGCCAGCTTCCCGCGTTGCGTGATCTTGATGAATCTGATAAAGGCGCACGTCACCTTCCAGCTTTCATGATTGCAGCGGTGGGATGTGGCGTCGATGGTTCAACAGGTACTTCGGACAACGGCTGAAAACGAACTGCGCGCTCAACGCTGTACCCCGCGCCAAACGTCAGAAAACCCGCTCGGGCAATATTGGGAGACCGTCTCGGGCTACGGCTTCTTCCTTCAATGGGTCCCTCCCGAAGGTCTGTACGTAGACGAAGAGCATCTCAAGTCGCTCTTGATCGACGTTGAAGGCCGGACGCCGATTACCAAGACCATCCCGAATTAGCCACGCCTGCCCTTAGGTTTTGGCTCCTTGGCCGGCGGGGGTGCCTTGGCTATCTTCCTTAGCCGCTTCTCAAAAGCAGCCTCGTCTTCATCGCAGCCAAGCACCTTGGCCTGCTCGCGGAACTTGTTGACCTGAGTTTCTGCAAGTGGCTTCTTTTGTTGCCGAGCCATCGACGGTGGTCCTTTGTCCTTCGCAGACTACATAGCGTATTTCGACGAGAGCGGCGACCACGGGCTAGAGACGATTGACCCGCAGTTCCCCGTATTCGTCCTATGTGGCTGCCTATTCAAGATCGAGCACTATCTAGAACGTGAGCTGGCTGCGTTTTCAGCTATCAAGTTCGCGCACTTTGGTCACGATGCCGTTGTTTTCCATTCTCGCGACATCAGGAAGAAGGTTGGACCGTTCCAGGTTCTTGCCAACGCTGAGAAGCGGAAACAGTTCATGGATCATGTGACGCTCTATTTCAAAAATTGCAGCGGTGTTTTGATCGCCGCAGGGATCCACAAAGGTAAGCACGTTCAGCAGTACAAGTACCCTGACAATCCATATTCGATTGCACTCTTGTTTTGCCTAGAGCGGCTTTATGCCCAGCTAAACGGCATGGGCGTGGCTGGAGAATCCATGGTTTGCGTTTTCGAGCAACGCGGCAAGGCTGAGGATAACGAACTAGCGGCGCAGTTCGTGAAGATTTGCGCCGGTCAGAATCAATGGGGTTCACTTCCCTTCAAGATGGTGTTCGCCAACAAGCTTGCAAACATGCCCGGCCTGCAAGTTGCCGATCTAGCCGCCTACCCCATCGCACGTCATATCATCGCGCCTCAGGCGGCCAATCCGGCTTATGACGCGATCATGCCGCGTATTCGAAAGTCGCCGGGCGGAAAGATGAAAGGCTGGGGTCTAAAGGTCTTCCCCTGAAAAGCAGAAGGGCCTCGACTCTCGCCGAAGCCCAGCGCCGACCGGGATAGCCCCAATCCATTTCACCCCAAATGTGGGGTTAATCCATTGATTCGTCAAGGAATTTATTCCTGATTCGTTTCAAGGGCTTACTTGCGTGTGAGACCATCGATAGGTCAGCCGCTTGCCCTTGATACCGCGCAACGCAGTCTCGGCGCGTTCACCGTCGCTGATCTTGCGCTCGTTATAGCGGAAGTCGAACTCAGCCAGATAGCGATGCAGATGCTTCTCGGAGCAATGCTGGTAGATGCCCTTCATGCCACGCTTGAAGATCGAGAAGAAGCCTTCAACCGTGTTGGTGTGAATGATGCCGTAGCCATACTGGCCTTTCGAGTGACGCACGATCTCGTGGCCCGCGAAGCCAGCCTTCAAATGTTTGTAGTGAGCGGCATCGTCCGTCATCATCACCGTTTCCTTGGCGATGTTCTTGCGGACAATCGGAATGATCGTCTTGCCGTCCACGGCATCGACCTTGAAGCTGCGAGCTTTGCCAGTAGTGCGGTCTACCAGTGACAGCACCTTGAATTTGTGGCTGTAGCCACGACCCTTGCGCGTGCCTTTCGGCTTCTTCGTGTAGTCGCGACCGATAAACGTCTCATCGCTTTCCACGATGGAACCTTCACCGCCGAACGGCGCGAGATCGCCAGTCCGCATGGCTTCGCGCAAACGGTGCGCCATGAACCATGCCGATTTGTAAGTGATCTCCAGCACGCGATGAAGCTGGTGCGCCGAGATACCCTTCTTGCTGGAGCAAAGCAGGTAGGTCGCCTGGAGCCACTTGTGCAGCGGGATATGGCTGGACTCGAAAACCGTGCCGACGCGGACGGTGAACTGCTTACGGCACTTGCCACACTTGCGAAGGCCGGGGCGAACCTCGCCCTTCTTATTCTTCACGCCCTCTAGCGTGTAGATGCGCTCAGCGTTGCCACAGTGCGGGCAGATCGGACCTTTGGGCCATACGATCTCCTCCAGCTTGGCAAGGGCAGCGGCTTCATCGTGGAAATATGGCTTGGATAGAATCGACATTGGGAACCCCCGTTTCTAAGGGGATAGATGGGGATTCCTGATGGGTTTGTCAAGTATACAATCGCCTTTCTTTTATGTGCCGGCTTCTGCCAAGCCCCAATGCTCGACCTTCCCTACCGCCTTCAAACGAAAAGCCCCGGCCCCAGGCCAGATGTGCTATGGAGGTTGCGGTGATCGTCCCTGCGATCACCCCTTTGGTTGGGAAAGCCCCGGTCGACAATATTCGGCCGGGGCTTTCTCTTAACTCATGACAAAATGTTTATGATTGAGGGGGTTGTTCTCAACCCCCGAAGTGATATGCCAGATGGAGTGATGGGTTCCCTCCCCATCGCAAGGTTCCCCCCAAAAAGGAACCCAGAAGCCCCGCTCCCCCCGTGCGGGGCTTCTTTTTTGTTGCGCCGTTGAAATCTGCCCGGCGGCCTTGCCTTTGCCGGGCGAACAGCGATCTAAGCTGAGGGCTCAACACTCAGTTCGATCGCCAAGCTCAGATGCGCTTCCGTCTCGCCACCTGGAACATCAACTCGGTCAGGCTTCGGCTAGATCTGGTCAGCCGCTTCGTGGCGGCTTACCGGCCGGACGTGCTCTGCCTGCAAGAGATAAAATGCGTCGAGGTGAAATTTCCCGAGCTCGAGTTGCGCGCGCTCGGCTTCGACCATATCGCGGTGGCCGGCCAGAAGGGGTATCACGGCGTCGCCATTCTCTCCCGCCTCCCCTTCGCGCTTGACGAGCGCCGCGACATTTGCGGCCGCGGCCACGCCCGGCATCTCTCGGTCACGCTCGAGGGGGCGCGGCCGCTGGTGCTTCACAATATCTATGTGCCGGCCGGCGGCGATGTCCCCGACCCCGCGCTCAACGAGAAATTCCGTCACAAGCTCGATTTCCTCGAGGCGCTGGAGGCCTGGTTCAAGCCCATGCGCGGAAAGGCCAAAAGCCGAATGATCATGGTCGGCGACCTGAACGTCGCGCCGCTGCCGACCGATGTCTGGTCGCACAAGCAGCTGCTCAAGGTGGTGAGCCATACGCCGGCCGAAGTGGAGCGGCTCGAGCGCGTGCAGGCGTCGCGGAATTGGCAGGATGTGATGCGCCGGCATGTCCCCGCCGAGGAAAAGCTGTTCACCTGGTGGAGCTATCGCAACCGTGATTGGCGCGCCTCAAATCGCGGCCGCCGGCTCGACCACATCTGGACCACGCCGGCGCTCGGCGACGCGGCAATCTCCATGACGGTTCTCGATGAGGTGCGCGATTGGCCGCGCCCCTCCGACCATGTCCCAGTGATCGCCGATTTCGTGATCGACGAGTGAGTCCGCGTTTTAGGGGACCAGTTTGTAGCCGCCGGTCTCGGTGATCAGCAGCTCTGCCTGGGACGGGTCCTTCTCGATCTTCTGCCGCAGGCGATAAATATGCGTTTCGAGCGTGTGGGTGGTGACGCCGGCGTTATAGCCCCACACTTCGTGCAGCAGCACGTCGCGGGTTACGACCCGTTCGCCGGCGCGGTAGAGATATTTCAGAATCGAGGTCTCCTTCTCGGTGAGCCTGATCTTACCGCCGGCGCCGTCGACCAACAGTTTCGAGGCGGGTCGGAAGGTATAGGGACCGATGGTGAATACCGCGTCCTCGCTCTGCTCGTGCTGCCTGAGCTGCGCGCGGATACGGGCGAGCAACACCCCTAGGCGGAAAGGCTTGGTCACATAGTCGTTGGCGCCCGACTCCAGGCCGAGAATGGTGTCGGCATCAGAGACCTGCGCCGTCAGCATGACGATGGGGCCTTTGAAGCCGCCACGGCGCAACAGCTTGCAGGCCTCGCGCCCGTCAAGATCCGGGAGCCCGACGTCGAGCAGCACGAGATCGACATGCCCGCCGCGGGCCTGTTTCAGGCCTTCCGAGGCGGTCGCCGCCAGCAGCGTGTCGAATTCCTCATGCAGGCTGAGCTGCTCGCTCAAAGACTCGCGAAGCTCATCGTCATCGTCGATGATGAGGATCTTGCGGGCATTACTCATCGGCGGCCCCTGGCTTGTTTCGGCTTGGTGCGAGTTGTAAGCGGGGCTTGGCCCCGGGACAAGCGTGACGCGAGGCGCGCCGGGGCAGAAAAGGCTCGGTGAACATGAGGGTTAAGCGATCCGGACCGATCCTCGTCAGGCGCGCGCCGGGCAATTCGCGCCAGGCGCGGGTGGCGTTTGGTCAAGCGGTGAGGCCGGCGGCGCTCGGGCGCGGCGGCATCCGGGCCTTGAAACGCGAAGGGGATGGCGGCACGCCGCTCGGCCGCTTCCCGGTCCGCCAGGTGCTGTACCGGGCCGACCGGGTTGCCCGTCCGCGCACCCAATTGCCCGTGCGCGCCATTCGCGACCAGGACAGCTGGTGCGACGATCCCACCGACCGCAATTACAATCGGCTCATCCGATTGCCGTCGCGGCGCAGCGCCGAAGGTCTGAAGCGCGCCGACCATCTCTACGACTTGGTGCTGGTGCTGGGCTATAACGACCGGCCACGGGTGAGGGGCAAAGGCAGCGCCATCTTCGTGCATCTCGCCCGTCCCGGCTTCTCGCCGACCGACGGCTGCATCGCGCTGACCCGACACGATCTCATCATGCTGCTCGCGGCATTGCGAGCCGGGTCGATGATCGTTGTGATGGCATGACTCACGCAACGCGGGCGCCGAAGATCGCGGTGCCGACGCGGACACAGGTCGCGCCAAAGGGAATGGCGCGGACAAAGTCGCCGCTCATGCCCATGCTCAATTCTTTCACATCGTTCCTTGCGGCAATCTTGGCGAGCAATGCGAAATGCATCGCCGGCTCCTCCTCGTATGGCGGAATGCACATCAACCCGTCGACGGCGAGGCCGAACGTATCGCGGCAAAGCGCGATGAACGCGTCGGTCTCGGCCGGAAGCACGCCGGCCTTTTGCGGCTCCTCGCCGGTATTGACCTGCACGAACAGTCGCGGCCGCTTGGCGGCGCGCGTGATCTCCTCAGCCAGCGCGCGGGCGAGCTTGGGCCGGCCGACGGTCTCGATCACGTCGAACAATGCGACGGCCTCGCGCACCTTGTTGGACTGGAGCGGACCGATGAGATGGAGCTCGATGCCGGCATGGCGCTCTTTGAGCTCGGGCCATTTGGCCTGCGCCTCCTGCACCCGGTTCTCGCCGAAGCAGCGTTGGCCGGCGGCGATGGCCTGCTCGATTATCTCCGGCGGTACGGTCTTGGTCACCGCCACCAGCCTGATCGATGCGGCATCGCGATTGGCGGCGCGAGCCGCGAGCGCGATCTCTTCCTCGACCAGGCGCAGGCGGGCAGAAAGGTCGATGGCCGAGGGCGGGGCAGAGCTCATAGCCGCTATCTAGCAGGGTTTGGCGGATGCGTAACTTGACCGCCCTTGCCATTCTGGTTCATTCCCGCGATCAATCCGGCAGGAGTGGGCAAGGACCATGGCGGCGGAACGCTACGACGCGCCGAAACGAGAGAAGTATTGGCAGGCGGCGTGGGAGCGGCGCGGCATCTTCCGCGCGTCGGAGAACGATACCCGGCCTAAATATTATGTTCTGGAAATGTTCCCCTACCCGTCGGGCCGCATCCATATGGGCCACGTGCGGAACTACACCATGGGCGACGTCGTGGCCCGCTACATGCGCGCCACGGGCCACAATGTGCTGCACCCGATGGGCTGGGACGCCTTCGGCCTTCCGGCCGAGAATGCGGCCATAGAGCGGGGCGTTCACCCCGCCAAATGGACCTACGACAATATCGCCGTGATGCGGGGCCAGCTCAAAAGCATGGGGCTGTCGCTCGACTGGTCGCGTGAGCTCGCGACCTGCGACCTCGCCTATTACCATCAGCAGCAGCGGCTGTTTCTCGACATGCTGAAAGCCGGCCTGGTCGACCGCAACACGCGGAAGGTCAACTGGGACCCGGTCGATCAGACCGTGCTGGCCAACGAGCAGGTGATCGACGGCCGCGGCTGGCGCTCCGGCGCACCGGTCGAACAGCGCGAGCAGCCGGAATGGGTGTTCAAGATCACCGACTACGCGCAGGACTTACTCCAGGCGCTCTGCGGGCTCGAACGCTGGCCCGAGAAGGTCAGGCTGATGCAGGCGAACTGGATCGGCCGCTCCGAAGGCTTGCGCATCCGTTTCGAGCTGGCGCCCGGCACCACGCCCAAGGGCCACGATGTGATCGAGGTGTTCACCACCAGGCCCGACACGCTGTTCGGCGCGAGCTTCATCGCCATCGCGCCCGATCACCCGATAGCGAAAGCAGTCGCCGCGAAAAATGCCGGTGCCGCCGCTTTCATCGACGAGTGCCACCATCACGGCACCAGCGGCGCCGAACTCGAGACGCAGGAGAAAAAGGGCTTCGATACCGGCTTGCGGGTGCGGCACCCGGTGATCGACGGCGCCGAGCTGCCCGTGCTGATCGCCAATTTCATCCTGATGGAATACGGCACCGGCGCGATCTTCGGCTGCCCGGCGCATGATCAGCGCGATCTCGAATTCGCGCGCGCCAAGGGGCTGCCGGTCATTCCCGTCGTGCTACCGCCTGACACGGACGCAGCGAATTTCGCCGTAGGCGACGAGGCCTATACCGGCGACGGCGTGATGATGATCAATTCAGGGATGCTCGACGGGCTTGGTGTCGACGCCGCGAAGCAGAAGATCGCCGATTACCTGGTCAAGCAGACCATCAAGGGCAAGCCGGCCGCCGTGCGTCAGACGCAGTATCGCTTGCGCGATTGGGGCATCTCGCGGCAGCGCTATTGGGGCTGCCCCATCCCGATGATCCATTGTCCGACATGCGGCATCGTGCCGGTGCCCGAATCGGATTTGCCGGTGAAACTTCCCGACGATGTCAGCTTCGACAAGCCGGGCAATCCGCTCGACCGCCACCCGACCTGGAAGCATGTCACCTGCCCCACTTGCGGCGGTAAAGCCACGCGCGAAACCGACACCATGGACACGTTCGTGGACTCATCGTGGTACTTCGCACGGTTCTGCTCACCGCAAGCGGACGAGCCGACCGACACCAACGCCACCGGCTATTGGCTGCCGATCGACCAATATATCGGCGGGGTCGAGCACGCGATCCTGCATCTCCTCTATGCGCGCTTCTTCACGCGCGCCATGCACAAGACCGGCCATGTCACCATCGACGAGCCGTTCAAAGGCCTGTTCACCCAAGGCATGGTCACGCATGAGACCTACAAGGACGCGCAGGGAAAATGGGTGCTGCCGGAAGAGGTGAGCCGCCAAGACGGCAAGACGGTCCATGCCAAGACCGGTGAGCCCATCATCGTGGGCGCGATCGAGTCGATGTCGAAGTCGAAGAAGAATGTGGTCGATCCCGACACCATCATCGCGGCCTATGGGGCCGATACCGCGCGCTGGTTCATGCTGTCCGACACGCCGCCCGAGCGCGACATCGAATGGACCGCAGCCGGCGTCGAAGGCGGCTATCGCTTCTTGCAACGGGTGTGGCGGCTGGTCGGCGAGGCTGCCGCCAAGGGGGCCCAAGCTGGAGCCGGGAAGCCGCAACATTTCGCCCCCGAGGCGGAGGCGCTTCGCCGCGCGGCCCATCGCAGCGTGGCGGCGGTGACCTCTGCCATCGACAAGCTGCGCTTCAATACGGCTGTTGCTCATATCTACGAGCTGGCCAACGCGCTCTCGTCGGGGTTGCAAACCGCTGGGCCACAGCCGAGCGCCGATATGGCCTATGCTTTGCGGGAGGCGGCGGAGCTGCTGGCCCGAATCGCCGCCCCGATGGTGCCCCATCTGGCCGAGGAGTGCTGGGCGGTCCTGGGTTATGATACCCTTGTTGCTGAGGCGTCCTGGCCGGTCCCGGAAAAGGCCCTTTTGCTTGAGGAAACCGTTACAATTGCGGTCCAGGTCAACGGTAAAAGGCGGGACGAATTGACGATTGCGCGGGACGCCGCGACGGAGGATATTGAAGCAGCGGCGCTAAAGCTCGACAATGTCGTGCGCGCCATCGGGGGACGTAAAATCAAGAAGGTGGTGGTCGTGCCGCAGAGGATCGTCAATGTGGTGGCGTAGCCCTGCCCTGTTTGTAGCGCTGCTCGCCGGGCTTACCGCCCTGGCGCTGGCTGGCTGCGGCTTTCAGCCGCTCTATGGCGGGACGACCGCGGGCGGCCAACGGCTGGCCGAGGTCATGTCGGGGGTCGATATCACCCCGATCCCGGGCCGGGTCGGTCAGAAGCTGCGCAATGAGCTGATTTTCGCTAACACCGGCGGCGGCGACCCGGGCAAGACCCGGTATAAGCTCGACATCGCCATCAAGGAGAGCGTGGCCGACCAGCTGGTGCAGATCACCGGCGATGCGACCGGCCAAGTCTACCAGCTCGAAGCGACCTTCAAGCTCATCGACGCGTCCACTGGAAAGGTGCTGATGCAGGGCAAGGCGATCTCGCGGGCGCCTTATAATCGCTTCCAGGAGATCTTCGCCAATGTGCGCGCGCGCTACGACGCGGAGAATCGCGCCGCCCGCACCGTTTCAGAGAGCCTCAAAACTCAGATCGCGGCCTTTCTCACCAACGCCGCCTAGGCCGTTCGGCCGCGTAACCGCGCCGTCGCCTTTTCCGCCATGGTCGCCTACAAATCGTCAGCCGTTGCGAGCTTTGTGAAGGCGCCCAAGCCGGAGTGCCGCGCCGCGCTGGTGTATGGGCCCGACGCCGGCCTGGTGGCCGAGCGGGCGAGCGCGCTGGCTCAATTCTTTGCTGGGCGCGGCGACGGCCAGACCGAGATCGTCCGTCTCGACGATCGCGATCTCGGCGAAGACCCGGCCCGGCTCGAGGTCGAGCTCAAGACCGCTTCGATGTTCGCTGCGCGAAGCGTCGTCAGAGTCACTGCCGGTCCCAAGCTCGACGTGCCCGCGCTCAAATCGCTACTGGCGACGGAGTTCGACAATCCCCTGATCGTGGAAGCCGGCAATCTCAAACCGGACTCCGGCTTGCGCAAACTCTTCGAGGCGCATAAGACCGCGGCCGCGCTGCCTTGCTACGGGGATAGCCGGGAACTCTCCGGACTGATCGACGCCGAGCTTGCCGTGGCCGGACTCACCATCGACCGCGAGACGCGGGACTATCTGATGGCGCGGCTTGGGGCCGACCAGGCGCTGTCGCGCTCCGAGGTGGTCAAGCTGGCGCTCTATGCGCAAGGCGGACGCAGCGTCAGCCATGACGACATCGAGGCCATCGTCGGCGACGCCGCGGAGACGGCGCTCGAGAATTTCGTCTATGCCGCGAGCGGCGGCGATGCCAAGGCGGCGCTGTCGGAGCTGCAACGTTTGGCGGCCGCCGGCACCGACCGATCGTCAGCGCTCTCGGCGCTGGGTCGGCACTTCACTCAGCTTCACCGCGTGGCTTCGGCAAGCGGCAGCCCCGATCAGACCGTGAAGTCGCTCAGGCCGCGCCCGCATTTCAAGCGCGAGCCTGTGTTCCTCGCTCACTGCAAAAGATGGGGCGCGATGCGGCTCGCCCGCGCGCTGCCGCTGATCCATGAGGCAGTGAGGCGCACGCGCCGCGCGCCGGAGCTCGAAGACGCCTTCGCCGAGCGGCTGGTGCTCACGCTCACGTCGAGGATTTGACGCCGGCAGTCGCCAGTGTATGAGTTTGGCCAAGCAAGAGGCGCGCATGGACGAGCGCAACAAGACTCTCGAACTTCGCAACCGGCTGTTCACGTTGCTCAAGGAGCGCGCGTTCCGGCGCGGCCGCATCGTGCTGGCTTCCGGCGCCGAGAGCGATTTCTATTTCGACATGAAGCCGGCGATGCTCGACCCCGACGGCGCCGCTCTGATGGCGGAGTTAATTCTGCAGCAACTTCAAGGTGTTACAGCGGATTGCATCGGCGGATTGGAGATGGGCGCGGTGCCGCTGATAGCGCCGGTGGCGATGCGGAGTGTCGAGTTCGGGCGTCGCCTGCCCGGGTTCTTCGTCAGGAAAGCGGTCAAGGATCACGGCACCAAGAAGCGCGTCGATGGCGCGGACATCGCCGGCAAGACCGTGGTGATTCTCGAAGACGTGACGACGACGGGCGGGTCGGCGATGGACGCCGTCAAGGCAGTGACCGAGGCCGGAGCGAAAGTCGCTCTCGTTATCTCGATCCTCGATCGCGGCGAGGGCGCCGCCGAGTTCTACGCCAAAGCCGGTATTCCGTTCACATCACTGTTCCGCGCCGAGGAGTTTCTCACCGCGACCTAGCGGAGCAGCTAGTGCTTCGGGCGGCGCAGCAGCCGGTGGCGAACGTCCTCGAGCTGATCGAGCGATGCATAGCGGATGCGGAGTTCGCCCTTCTCACCTTTGCCCTTGCGGATCTCGACGTCGAGACCGAGCGCGTCGTGCAGTTCCGACTCCGCAGCCCGCGTGTCGGCATCCTTGCTCTTCTGGCGCTTCGGCTTGGTGGTGCGCTCGCGCGTGAGCGCCTCGACCTGACGCACCGATAGTCCGAGATTCACCGCGCGCGCGGCGAGCCCCTCGGCATCGCCCCGCCCGACCAGCGGTCTTGCATGGCCCGCGCTCAACTGGCCGGTCCGCACGAGGTCCTGCACGCTGTCGGGCAGCTTCAGCAGGCGCAGCGTGTTGGCGAGATGGCTGCGGCTCTTTCCGATGACCTTGGCGAGATCTTCTTGGGTGTAGCCGTGCCCGTCCATCAGCAGACGGTAGCCCTCGCCCTCCTCGATGGCGTTGAGGTCCTCGCGCTGGACGTTTTCGATGATGGCGATCTCGACCGCTTCCTGGTCGGACATCGCCCGTACCACGACCGGCAGCTCGTGCAGGTTGGCGAGCTGGGCCGCGCGCCAGCGGCGCTCGCCGGCGACGATCTCGTAAGTATCGCCGGTCGACGGCCGGACGATGAGCGGCTGCACCAGACCACGCTCGCGGATCGAAGCAGCCAGCTCTTCGAGCTGCGCCTCGGCGAAGCTGCGGCGGGGATTGAACCGCCCCGGCTTGAGCGCGGCGAGCGGTACGCGGCGGAGATCCTCCTCGGCGCCGATCCCGGCTTCGTCCTTGCGATCGCCGATCAGCGACGCAAGTCCCCGGCCCAATCTTGTCTTCTGCGCGCCTGCCGCCATGGCGGCCTCCTCCCCGTTGATTCGCCGGTAGATTATCACGCCGCACGCATTCGCCGCTCGCGCTCGATCACTTCCGAGGCGAGCTGAATGTAAGCCTGGCTGCCGGAGCAGCGATAATCGTAGAGCAGCACCGGCTTGCCGTGCGACGGCGACTCGGCCACCCGCACATTGCGCGGGATGATGGTGGTGTAGACCTTCTCGCCCAGCACGCGCCGCACGTCCTCGACCACCTGATCGGACAGGCTGGTGCGCTGGTCGTACATGGTCAGCACCACGCCGTGGATCTGGAGCTTCGGGTTAAGGCGAACCCTGATCTCCTCGACCGTGCTCAACAGCTGAGCCAACCCTTCGAGCGCAAAGAACTCGCATTGCAACGGCACCAGCACGGCATCGGCGGCGGCCAAAGCGTTAACAGTTAGTAAATTCAGCGACGGCGGACAGTCGATCAGCACGTAGGTCGTCGCCATGTCCGGCGTCTCGTTCGCGGTCATGGCGGCAAGACAATCGCGCAGACGATAATGCCGGCTCGCCGATGCGCCGGCCTCGCGCTCGAACGACATCAGGTCGATGGTGGCCGGCACGATCGACAGCCGCGGCACATGGGTCGGCACCCTCGCCGCGGCGATGGTCGCCTGCCCGCTCAGCACGTCGAAGGTCGAGACCGGCCGCTCGTCGACGCCGAGCCCGGTGCTGGCATTGCCTTGTGGATCGAGATCGACGATCAGCACGCGTTCGCCGACCGCCGCCAGCGCGGTGCCGAGATTGATGGCGGTGGTGGTCTTGCCCACGCCGCCCTTCTGGTTGGCAAGCGCGAGGATGCGGGTGCGCTTGAATGCGGTCATGGCGCGCCGGCCTCATCGACGCGCCGGCGCAGCGCGGTCACCTCGACGATATGCGAACCGGCTGCGGTGAGACTCGGGTGCAGACGCGAGTCGAAGTCCCAGTCCGCTCGCGCCGCCTCGATCTCAGTCTCTGCCTCGCGGCCTTTCAAGAACAGCCCCCTGGTGTGTGGCCCGAACAACGGGCTGGCGAGTTCGAACAGACGCGGCAACGGGGCGAGCGCCCGCGCGCTTACCACCTCAGGCCTAAGGCTGTGGGCGCTTTCGCCGAGCTGTTCAATGCGCGTGGCATGGATGTCCACAGGCGCTGCCGTGGCGCGGGCGACCTCGGCGAGGAACGCGCATTTCTTGTCGTTGCTTTCGACCAGATGCATGCGGAAGTCCGGCCGCCCGGTTTGAAGGATCGAGACGACGAGCCCGGGAAAACCTGCCCCTGACCCGAGATCCAGCCAGAGTCGCGCGTCGGGCGCAAGGTCGCGTATTTGGGCCGAATCGGCAAAGTGCCGGGACCACAGGCTAGGCAGGCTGGACGGGGCCACCAGGTTGGTGGATTTCTGCCAATGGGCGAGCAGTTCGGCGTAGCGCTCCAGCCTGTGGATTGTTTCACGTGGAACTTTAAAGGCTTCCGCGAAATCTTCAGGGCCTCGGATGGGGGGCATCCCCTGGCCGCTTGACATCGGACGCTCAGGCGCTCCGCGCCGTCTGGCCCTTTTTCAGGTGGGCCAGAAGAAGCATCAGCGCCGCCGGGGTCATGCCGTCGAGCCTTGCGGCCTGACCGAGGCTCGCGGGCCGATGAAGCTCGAGCTTCTGTCGCAGCTCGGTGGAGAGGCCGGGCAGGGCGGTGAACGCGAACTCGGCCGGAATGGCAATCGCCTCGTCTTTGCGGAAGGAGGCGATGTCGAGTTCCTGACGGGCGACATAGACCGCATAGCGGGCGTCGACCGCGAGCTGCGCCGCGATCTCCGGGTCGAGCTGGCCGATCTCCGGCCAGACAGCCGCAAGCCGGTCGACATCGACCTCGGGATAGCTGAGCAGATCGAACGCGCTCCGCTTACGCCCATCGCGATTGATGGTGAGGCCAAACTTGGCAGCCTCGTCCGGGGTGAGCGCGAGACGGCACAGCAGAGCTTGGCTCTGCTCAAGTAGCCTCGCCTTGGCTGCGAAGGCAGCGGCCCGCCCGCCGCCGACGCAGCCGATGGCGATGCCGAGCGGCGTGAGGCGCTTGTCGGCATTGTCGGCGCGCAGCGTGAGCCGGTATTCGGCGCGCGATGTGAACATGCGGTAGGGCTCGGTGACGCCGCGCGTGACAAGATCGTCGATCATCACGCCGAGATAGCCGTCGGCGCGGGACACGGCGAAGCGCCCTGCCCCGCCTCCGGCCGCAAGCGCGGCGTTGACGCCGGCGAGCAGCCCCTGCCCGGCGGCTTCCTCGTAGCCGGTCGTGCCGTTGATCTGGCCGGCCAAGAACAGACCGGCGATCGACTTGGTCTCAAGCCCGGCGGTCAGCTCGCGCGGGTCGACATAGTCGTATTCGATGGCATAGCCGGGCCTGATGACTCGCGCGTGCTCCAGACCCGGGATGGTCTTCAGGAAAGCGAGCTGCACGTCTTCGGGCAGCGAGGTCGAGATGCCGTTGGGATAGACGGTGTCGTCATCGAGGCCCTCGGGCTCGAGAAAGATCTGGTGGCTGTGGCGCTCCTTGAAGCGGACGACCTTGTCTTCGATCGAGGGGCAATAGCGCGGCCCGACGCTGTCGATGGCGCCGGAATATATCGGCGCGCGATCGAGATTGGCCGCGATGACGGCGTGAGTTGCGTCGCTGGTATGCGTGATGTGGCAGACCACTTGTGGCGTAGCGATCTGCGTCGAGAGGAAGGAGAAGGGCCGGGGCGGATCGTCGCCGTCCTGGACCTGTAGGCCGTCCCAGCGAATCGTGCGGCCGTCGAGCCGGGGCGGGGTGCCGGTCTTGAGCCGGCCCATGCGCAGCCCGAGCCCGTAGAGCCGGGTCGAAAGACCAAGGGCAGGGGCGTCGCCCATGCGGCCGGCCGGGATCTTGGTCTCGCCGATATGGATCAACCCGCGCAGGAAGGTGCCGGTGGTCAGCACCACGGCCCCGGCCATGAGCAGCTGCCCGTCTTCGGTGACGATGCCGGTGACGCGGTCCTGCTCGACAATCAAGTCCTCGACCGCGGCCTCGATCACTTCGAGGCAAGGCGTGGCTTGGATCGCCGCCTGCATGGCCTGGCGGTAGAGCTTGCGGTCGGCCTGGGCGCGGGGGCCTTGCACGGCCGGACCCTTGCTGCGGTTGAGCACGCGGAACTGGATGCCGGCCTGGTCAGCGACGCGGCCCATCAACCCGTCAAGCGCATCGATCTCGCGCACCAGATGGCCCTTGCCGAGCCCGCCAATGGCCGGATTGCAGGACATCTCGCCGATGGTGGCGAAGCGGTGGGTGACCAGCGCCGTCTTGGCGCCGAGGCGCGCGGCGGCTGACGCGGCCTCGCAACCGGCATGGCCGCCGCCAATCACGATGACATCGAAGCCCTTGGTCATGGCCCGTACCTAATGCGTTCACGCCTTGGCGTCAAAAGCGTTCGGGCATTGTTTCACGTGAATCAGGGTAGGGCGCTGGGCCCCTATTTGCCGATGCAGAACTCGGCGAAGATGGCGCCGAGCACCTCCTCGACGTCGATCCGGCCTGTGAGCCGGCCAAGATGGTGGGCGGCGAGGCGCAGCTCCTCCGCCTTCAGTTCGGGACTCAGCGCGGAATCGCCGAAGCGCTCAAGGGCGGCCTGGGCGGCTATAAGCTCAGAGCGGTGGCGGGCCCGGGTCAGCAACGGCACCCCTGCCCCGGTTTCGGTCGCAAGCACGGCCAGTTCGGCCAGCCGCTCAACCAGATCGCCGATGCCCTCGCCCGTTGTGGCCGAGACTCTGACAGCGTCCCTGCCCGCGCCTGTGTCAGGCGCGAGATCGATCTTGTTCAATACGACGATTAGCGCTGGCTTTGCTGATGTTTGCGCCGATTTGCCAGCAATTAGCCCGGCAGGCGCGTCCCATTGCGGCGCGGTGGCATCGACCAGCCACAACACAAGATCGGCGTCCCCTGCCCGCGCCAATGCCCGTCTTATCCCCTCGGCCTCGACCGCGCCTGCCGCCTCGCGCAAGCCGGCGGTGTCGATCAGCATGACCGGCACGCCGCCGAGATCGAGCTGCACCTCGATGACATCGCGCGTGGTGCCGGCCTCCTCCGACACGATCGCCGCGTCGCGCTGGGCGAGGGCATTCAGCAGCGACGACTTGCCGGCATTGGGCGGACCGGCGATCACGACACGCAACCCGTCGCGCAGGCGCTCGCCGCTGCGGTCGGCGAGATGGCGCGCAATCGCGGCGCGTAGGCCGGCGGCGATGGTCTCGGCCTTGAGACCGACATGGGCGATCACGTCGCCCTCGTCGGCGAAATCGAGTCCGGCCTCGATCAACGCTTGCGCGCGCAACAGCTCGTCGCGCCAGCCTTCGTAAAGCGCGCGCAGCGATCCTTGCGATTGCGCCAGAGCCTGGCGGCGCTGCGCCTCGGTCTCGGCGGTGATGAGATCGGCCAGGCCTTCGGCCTCGGTGAGATCGAGCTTGCCATGCTCGAAGGCGCGGCGCGCGAACTCGCCGGGCTCGGCGAGCCGCGTGGCCGGAAGCGACAACAGGGCGTCGACCACCGCGCGCAGCACGGCGCGGCCGCCATGGACATGCAGCTCGGCCATGTCCTCGCCGGTGAAGCTGGCCGGAGCCGGAAACCACAGCACCAGGCCACGGTCGATCAGCGCGCATCGTGGCGGCCCGATCTCGCGCAAGGCCGCATGGCGGGCAGGGGGCACGCCGCCGCAGATCGCCTCGAGCAGCTCGCGCGTCGCCGGCCCCGACACCCGAATCACGGCGATGGCGGCGAGGCCCGCGCCGCTGGCCGGCGCGACAATCGTGTCGTTTGAGGCGGCGATCCTGGCGGTCATTGCGTTATCCTAGGCCGCAGCACAAGGAAGGGCCATGCAGGAGCGCGCAGACGGTAACCGGCTTTCGGGCGAGACCAGCCCTTATCTGCTGCAGCATCAGGACAATCCGGTGCATTGGCGGCCATGGGGCGAGGCGGCGCTCGCCGAGGCCCGCGACAGCGGCAAGCCGATCCTGCTCTCAGTCGGCTACGCCGCCTGCCATTGGTGCCACGTGATGGCCCATGAGAGCTTCGAGGACGCGGCCACCGCCGCGGTGATGAATAAGCTGTTCGTCAACATCAAGGTCGACCGCGAGGAGCGCCCCGATGTCGATGCGATCTATATGGGCGCGCTGCATGAGCTGGGCGAACAGGGCGGCTGGCCGCTCACCATGTTCCTCACCTCCAACGCCGAGCCGTTTTGGGGCGGCACCTATTTCCCCAAGGACGAACGCTACGGCCGGCCCGCGTTCGTCCGTGTACTGAATGAAGTGGCGCGGATCTATCGCGACGAGCCGGACAAGGTCAGGACCAACGCCGATCTGCTCAAGGAGCGGCTCAAGCCGCGACGCCGCGGCACGGGCGCGGCACCGCCGAGCGAGGCGACGCTGGCCGATCTCGCGCCACGCCTGGTCCAGGCGGTCGATCCGGTCAGAGGCGGCATCAGGGGCGCGCCGAAATTTCCGCAAGCGCAGTTCTTCACCCTGCTGTGGCGCGCCGGCATCCGCTTCGGTCTCCCGCATCCGCGCGAGGCGGTCGAGCTCACCCTCACCCACATCGCCCAAGGCGGCATTTACGATCATCTCGGCGGCGGTTTCGCCCGCTACAGCGTCGACGAGCGCTGGCTGGTGCCGCATTTCGAGAAGATGCTGTACGACAACGCGCAGCTGATCGACTCGATGACCGAAGCGTGGCGCGAGACCAAGTTGCCGCTCTATGCGCAGCGCGTCGAGGAGACGGTCGACTGGCTATTGCGCGAGATGACCGTCGAAGGCAGCGGCTTCGCCTCGTCGCTCGATGCCGACAGCGAAGGCGAGGAGGGCAAGTTCTATGTGTGGTCGCTCGCCGAGATCGAACAGGCTTTAGGCCAAGCGGACGCGAGCCTCTTCGCCGAGATCTACAACGTGACGGCGGCGGGAAATTTCGAAGGCCACAACATTCTCAACCGGCTGAACGCGATCGAGCTGCGCGACGCCGCCACCGAGGTACGGCTCGCCGCCATGCGGCACAAATTGCTCGCGCATCGCGCCAAGCGCATCCGTCCCGGCTTCGATGACAAGGTGCTGGCCGATTGGAACGGGCTGATGATCGCGGCGCTGGCCAATGCGGCGCAAGCTTTCGACCGCGAAGACTGGCTGCACGCGGCGGAGCGCGCATTCGATTTCGTCAGCACCCACATGACCTCCAATGGGCGGCTACTGCATGCCTGGCGCGCCCGCGAGGCCAAGGCGCCGGCGAGCGCCAACGACTACGCCAACATGATCCGCGCCGCGTTGGCGCTGGCGAACGCGACGGCCAAGCGCGATTACATCACCCGCGCCCAGGACTGGGCCGCGGTGCTCGACACGCATTATTGGTCGGATGAGCTCGGCGGCTATTATTTCGCGGCCGACGATACCGGCGATTTGATCGTGCGGCCGTTCAGCGGCCAGGACGAGGCGACGCCCAACGCCAACGGCGTGATGGTGTCGAATTTGATGGCGCTCTATCTGTGGACCGGCGAGGCGTGCTATCGCGACCGCGCCGAAGCGATCCTGCGCGGCTTCGCCGGAGCGATGAGCGAGAACGTGCTGGCCCATGCCGGCCTGCTGGCGTCGACCATCGATGTGGCGGCGCCGGCTTTGATCGTGCTGATCGTGCCGGAGGAGGGCGACGCACGCGCGCGGCGCGGCGCGCTCAAAGATGTGTCGCTGCCCAGCGCCGTCGTGCAGGAGGTCAGGGCAGGGGAGTCGTTACCTGCGTCTTCGCCGGCGCACGGCAAGACCGCGATCGACAACAAGCCCACCGCCTATGTGTGCATCGGTCCACAATGCTCTCTGCCGGTGACGGATGCTGCAAAGCTGGTCGAAACCATCAAGGCCGCGCGTCAAGCTTCCATCGCCTGAGGGCCCAGGCGGCGAAGGACTAGGCACGTGCAGGCAAGTCTGTATACTCTCTATGGTTGTATAGGGAGGTGGCAAATGCTCAAGCGCTTGGTGTTCCTCATAATTTCGCTGTCCGCGTGTATCGGTTGGATCGCCCCTGTCGAGGCAAAGCACGCCGTCCAAGAGATTATCGATCCGGGCAGGGTCTGCCCGGACGCAACCGATCCGTCACTCAAGATCAACGCCAAGGAGGTTTGCACGCTGCTGGTCGTGGTGCGCAATACGCTCGATCAATTGAAGGACAGAATTCCGGACTCGCCGCAACTCAGTGCGATCACGCTAAATGTGAAAGCGGCGACCAGTCGGCAAGCGGGCGGCGAGATCAATCTCTTCATCATCAAGATCGGCGTCTCGCGTAAGGTCGAGACAGCGCAGACGCTCGACATCAAATTCCCAATCCCGAAGAAGGGCGAAAGCATCGCCCCGGCAGCCGTTCCATTCTCGACATCGCTGGCCAATTCCATCGTGGCGGCGTTCGAGGCCGTCAAGGTCAGCGGCATAGACCTGGCTCCGGGCGACTTGACGATGTCGGTCCGGTTCGGCGTGACCAACGGTGCGAGTGGGGGCGGGTCGATCGCTATCGCGCCGATCTCGATCAGCGCCAGCGGCGGACTCGACACCAGCAACACGCAGGAATTGACGTTCAAGTTCGAAAAGTAAGAAGCGCCGCCGACGCCTTTGAGACTATCCGGCCAGCGCCAGGTCGCGATGCTGGGGTGAGCTGCCGTTGACCGCGGCGTCGCGGTCGGTGCCCTCGAGCCACGGGCTCCAAGGCTCGGGCGCGATCCCCGCAATCTGAGCCGTCGGAATGGTTGAAAGTCCGCATTGGATGGCGAGACAAGCCCGGCCATGACGGAGAGGGTGAGGTTGGACAGAGCCGCAGCTAAGTGTTCATCGAGTCGAAGAACTCCGCGTTGTTCTTGGTCTGCTTCAGCTTGTCCAGCAGGAACTCGATGGCGTCCTGGGTGCCCATCGGGTTCAGGATGCGGCGCAGCACGTACATCTTCTTGAGCTGATCCGGCGGCACCAGCAGCTCTTCCTTGCGGGTGCCGGAGCGGGCGATGTCGATGGCCGGGAAGGTGCGCTTGTCGGCGACTTTCCGATCGAGCACGAGCTCGGAATTGCCGGTGCCCTTGAACTCTTCGAAGATCACTTCGTCCATGCGGCTGCCGGTGTCGATCAACGCGGTGGCGATGATGGTGAGCGAGCCGCCTTCCTCGATATTGCGCGCGGCGCCGAAGAAGCGCTTCGGGCGCTGCAACGCGTTGGCGTCGACGCCGCCGGTCAGCACCTTGCCGGAGGACGGCACCACGGTGTTGTAGGCGCGGCCCAGACGCGTGATCGAGTCGAGCAGGATCACGACGTCGCGCTTGTGCTCGACCAGGCGCTTGGCCTTCTCGATCACCATCTCGGCGACCTGCACGTGGCGCGAGGCCGGCTCGTCGAAGGTCGAGGAGATCACCTCGCCCTTCACCGAGCGCTGCATGTCGGTCACTTCCTCCGGGCGCTCGTCGATCAAAAGCACGATCAGGTAGCACTCGGGATGATTGGCGGTGACCGCATGGGCGATGTTCTGGAGGATCACGGTCTTGCCGGTGCGCGGCTGGGCCACGATCAGTCCGCGCTGGCCCTTGCCGATCGGCGACACGATGTCGATCACCCGGCCGGTATTGTCCTTGCGGGTCGGATCGAGCGTTTCCATCTCGAGCCACTCGTCGGGATAAAGCGGCGTCAGATTGTCGAAGTGAATCTTGTGCCGCTGCTTCTCGGGGTCCTCGAAATTGATGGTGTTGACCTTGAGCAGGGCAAAATAGCGCTCGCCGTCTTTCGGGCTCCTGATCTGGCCTTCGACGGTATCGCCGGTGCGCAGACCGAATCTCCGGATCTGCGACGGCGAGACGTAGATGTCGTCAGGGCCGGCGAGATAGTTCGAGTCGGGCGAGCGCAGGAAACCGAAGCCGTCCTGCAGCACCTCGACCACACCGGTGCCGGTGATCTCGACCTCGCGGGCCGCGAGTTGTTTCAGAATCGCGAACATGAGCTCCTGCTTGCGCATGGCGCTCGCGTTCTCGACGGCGACCTCCTCGGCGAAGCTCAACAGCTCCGTCGGCGATTTGGTCTTCAAATCTTGCAGCTTCATTTCCTGCATGCACTGCTACTCCAAACGGGAATTGGGTGAATTGGTGTTTTCGAATTGCCGCGCGAAGGCGCGCGGTTTCACGGGAAGGGGAAAGGACAAACCTCGGCGGGAAGGCAGAATTCGGCGCCTGCTCCGCTCCGGGTGACCCGATCGTTTTGGGGGAAAGACCGGGTCGCGACAGCGTCCCGAATTGGATGCGACTCATCTTATAGCAGACCTCGCAGCCGGGTGAAACAGGTTTGCCGGACCCCTAGAAAGGGCGGACAACCACGAGAATCACGATGAAGATCATGAGCACCGTGGGGATCTCGTTGGCGATGCGGTAGAACCGCGCCGACCGCGTGTTGCGATCCAGGGCGAAGTCCTTGGTCCATACCGCCAACAGCCCATGATAGGCCGACAGCGCCAGCACGAGGATAAGCTTGGCGTGAAACCAGCCATCCTGAGACCAGTTGATCAGGCCGGAAAACGCCAGCGTCAGGCCGAGCACCCAGCTCGCCAGCATCGCCGGCGTGGTGATGAATTTCAGCAGCCGCCGCTCCATCACCTTGAAGGTCTTGGACTGCTCGGAGCCGATTTTGCTAGTCGCGTGGTAGACGAACAGCCGCGGCAAATAAAGCAGGCCCGCCATCCAGGCGATGATGGCGATGATGTGGAAGGCCTTGATGTAGGCAAGAAACATCGACACTGGCAGGGGGTGGGTTAGGCGGCGCCAGCCTTAACCAGACTGACGAGGCGGGTGACGTGTTCGATCGGCGTCTCGGGCAGAATGCCATGACCGAGATTGAAGATGAAGGGTCCGGCGCCCAGCGTCTCGAGAATCGCGTTGACGCGGGTATCCAGCGCCGCGCCGCCGGCGACCAGCAGCAGCGGATCGAGATTGCCCTGAACGGGGAGGTGCTGCTGCAGCCTTGCCCGAACCCAACCGACCGGCTGGCTGGTATCGCAGCCGATCGCATCGATCCCGGTGTCCCTGGCGTAGCGCTCGGACAGCACGCCGGCGCCGCGCGGGAAGCCGATCACCGGCGTTTCCGGCGCCTGGGCCTTGAACCGCTCCACCAGGCGCGTGGTCGGGGCAACGCACCAGCGCTCGAATTGATCCTCGGGGAGGCTTCCGGCCCAGCTGTCGAAGATCTGCACCACGCGCGCGCCGGCCTTCACCTGATTGACGAGATAGTCGGCCGAGACCTCGACCAGGAGATCTATCAAGCGCTGGAAGGTTGCCTCGTCGCGATAGGCCAGAAGTCTGGCTGCCGCCTGGTCCTTGCTGCCTGCGCCTTCGACCATGTAGGTGGCAACCGTCCACGGCGCGCCGCAAAACCCGATCAGCGGCACCGATTTCGGCAGCTCGGCGACGACACGCTCGATGGTCTCATAAACCGGCGCCAAAGCCTCCTCGGTCTTGCTGCGGTCCAAGCTCGCAATAGCCGTGGCGTCTTTGACCGGCTCGAGCTTAGGGCCCTCGCCCTCGACGAATTCGACTTTCTGGCCCAAGGCGTAAGGCACGATCAGAATGTCGGAGAACACGATCGCCGCGTCGAACGCGAACCTTCTCAAAGGTTGCAGCGTTACCTCGGCGGCGAGCTTAGGCGTGCGGCAGAGATCGAGGAATGAGGGAACCTGGCTCCGGATCTTCCGGTATTCAGGCAGATAACGTCCGGCTTGGCGCATCAGCCAGATCGGCGGCGGCGAGGTGCTCTGCCCTGCGAGGGTCTTAAGCAAGGGGCTGTCTGAAAAAGGCACACGCAACATTGGTGTCCCTAAAATTCTATAAGAGAGAATTTCTCTAAGGTTTCTACTGTTACAGTTATGTCGTGAATAGCGGACATTCAGTTCTGTCACCAGGCTCTCTACAGGACTCTCATAAGCCGCGCGAGGTTGCGATGTGTCAGATTGATGGCGTGTGGCTAATGTCGCGATGGGAGCGGCGCAAGGGCTTATCTGGCAGTACCGTAAGGCCGTGAGGCCCGTTTGATAAAGGGTGGATGGGCTGTGGGGAGGGGCCGAGCGCGGCTGGGGACGGCGGAGGGTATTGTTGGCCCGTCTGAAAAAGCGGTGGTTTTCTCTACAGCAGCGAATCTGTGAAGAACTTGTACCCATTGTTCAGGTCTGGACTGTATAGGGCCAATTGCTCGCCGGACTTGTTCCCGTAACCCGGCACGGTTATCCAAAGGGATTGCCATGGATATCCTGCGAACTTTCCACCTCCATATGATCTCCGACGCGACCGGCGAGACGCTCATCACCATCGCCAAGGCGGTCAGGGTTCAATACGCCCAAGTTCGGGCGATCGAGCATCTGCATCCGCTGGTCCGCAGCCGCCGGGAGCTCGAGCGGGTGGTCAAGGATGTCGAGGCCGCACCCGGCATCGTGCTCTACACGCTGTTCAACCGCGAGCTCGCCGACGACCTCGAGAAGTCCTGCAAGCGGCTGAACATTCCTTGCGTGCCGGCGCTCAAGCCGATCCTGCAAGTGTTCGAATCCTATCTCGGCACGCCGGCCACCCCCACGGTCGGCGGACAGCATGTGCTTGATGCCGACTATTTCCGGCGGATCGAGGCGCTCAACTTCACCATGCTGCATGATGACGGTCATTTGCCGCCCAATCTCAGCGACGCCGACATCTTGCTGGTAGGCATCAGCCGCACCTCCAAGACGCCGACCGCGATCTATCTCGCCAATCGCGGCTTCAAGACCGCCAATGTGCCGCTGGTGCCGGGCGTCCCGTTTCCGCCGCAGCTCGAAGTGCCGAGCAGCGCCTTCGTGGTCGGCCTGGTGGCGAGCCCGGAGCGCATTTCGCAAGTGCGCCAGAACCGCGTCATCGAGCACGCCCATAATCACCTCGACGACTATGTCGACCGGGAGGCCATCGCCGCCGAGATTGCTCAGACGCGGGCGCTATGCGCGCGTCATGGCTGGCCGATCATCGACGTGACCCGACGCTCCATCGAGGAGACGGCGGCGGCCATCATCCGCCTCTATCACGATCGCGAAGCGCCGGCGCTGGAAGCATGAGCAGTTTCCTACAGGCCGGGCGGCCGCCCTTGATCCTCGCCTCGACCAGCAAGTCGCGGGCGCGGCTGCTCGAAGCGGCGGGGCTGGCCTTCATCGCCGAACCGCCGGGGCTCGATGAAGCCACCATGCGCCAAGCCGTCAGCGGCGAGCGCTCGCTCGATCCCCATGATGTCGCTGAACTCCTGGCGAGGGCCAAGGCCGAGGCGGTGAGCGACCTTGCGCCTCAGGCTTACGTGATCGGCGGCGACCAGGTCCTGGCGCTCGGCAAGACCATTCTGTCCAAGCCCGACAGCATGGAGGCGGCGCGCCGCCAATTGCTCGATCTCAGCGGCAAGACCCATACGCTGCATACCGCGGTCGCGGTGGCGACCAATGGCGAGACCCTGTGGGCGGAGACGACGGTCGCGACGCTGACCATGCGCAAGCTGTCGCCCCCATTCATCGGCCGTTACCTTGCCGCCGCCGGCGAGGAGATGCTGGGCTCGGTCGGTGCCTATCAACTCGAATCGCTTGGCGTTCAGCTGTTCGAGAAGATCGACGGCGACTATTTCTCCATTCTAGGCCTGCCTCTCATTCCGCTGCTCGACACGCTTCGGCGCGAGGGCGTCATCGAAGGCTAAAGACGATGAAGCGCGCCTGTGTCATCGGCTGGCCGGTCGAGCATTCCCGCTCACCGTCGATCCATCGCTACTGGCTGAAGCATTACAGCATCGACGGCGCCTATGAGAAAGAGACGGTGCGGCCGGAGGACCTGGCTGAATTTCTCGGCTCGCTCGCGGCTCATGGCTATGCCGGCGCCAATGTGACCTTGCCGCATAAAGAAGCCGCGTTGCAGCTTGCGGCGGTGGCCGACGAAGCGGCGCGGGCGATCGGCGCCGCCAACACGCTGTGGCTCGACCAGGCCGGCCGGCTCTGCGCCGGCAACACCGATGCCTACGGCTTCATCACCAATCTCGAGGCGGAGGCGGGCGGCTGGAACGCGGCCCGCCGCCCGGTGATGGTGCTTGGCGCCGGCGGCGCGGCCCGGGCCATCCTGCATGGCCTTCTGACCGAGGGCGCCTCGCGCATCCTTCTCGCCAACCGCAGCCGCGACCGCGCGGAGGCCTTGGCCCAAGCTTTCGGCCCGTCCGTCACGGTGGTCGACTGGGAGGACCGGCATCGGGCGCTGGCGGGGTGCGGCCTGCTGGTCAATGCCACCAGCCTCGGCATGACCGGCAAGGACAGGCTCGACATCGATCTCGATGCGCTGCCGGCGGACGCAGTGGTCGCCGACATCGTCTACAGCCCGCTCGAGACCGCGCTGCTGGCGGCGGCGCGGGCCCGGGGCAACGGAACCGTCGATGGGCTCGGCATGCTGCTGCACCAGGCCGTGCCCGGGTTCGAGCGCTGGTTTGGCGTTCGCCCCGAGGTGACGGCTGAGCTCAGAGCCCAGGTCGCGGCGACGCTGGGAGAGCGATGATGCTGGTGATCGGGCTGACCGGCGGGATCGGCATGGGCAAGTCGGCGGCGGCCCAGCACTTCGCGCAAGCCGGAGTGCCGGTGTTCAACGCCGATTCCTGCGTGCATCGGCTCTATGAAGGCGAAGCGGTGGGGCCGATCGAGGCCGCCTTTCCCGGCGTGACGCGGGGCGGCCGCATCGATCGCACGCTGCTCGGCGAACGCGTGGCGGGCTCGGAAGCTCGCCTCAGGGAGCTCGAAGCGATCGTGCATCCGATGGTGGTCGCGGCGGAGATCGAATTTCTGATCGCGCAGGAGGACAAGGGCGCCAAGCTCGCGGTGCTGGAGATCCCGCTTTTGTTCGAGACCGGCGCGGAGGCGCGCTGCGACGTCACCATCGTGCTCAGCGCTTCGCCCGAGACGCAACGCAGCCGCGTGCTGGCGCGGCCCGGCATGACTGTCGACCGGCTCGAGCATCTGCTCGCCCGCCAACTCCCCGATGCCGATAAGCGCGCGCGCGCCGACTACGTTGTGGACAGCGGCACGAGCCTCGAGCGGATGCATGCCGAGCTCGATAAACTGATCGAATCGCTGCACCATCGCCAAGGCCACGTGATGGCGTGGTTGCGCCGGTTGCAGAAAAACTAGCGAGGCAGGTTTGCGCGAGATCGTGCTCGATACCGAAACGACGGGGCTCGACCCGTTCGACGGCCACCGCGTGGTCGAGATCGGTTGCATCGAGTTGCTCAACCGTATCCCGACCGGGCGGGTATGGCACTGCCATTTGAACCCTGAGCGCGAGGTGCCGTACCAGGCCTTCGAGGTGCACGGCCTGTCCACCGAGTTCCTGCGCGACAAGCCGCGCTTTGCCGAGCTGGCCGACGACATGCTCGCCTTCATCGAAGGCGGCATGCTGGTGATGCACAACGCCGCCTTCGATTTCGGCTTCCTCAATGCCGAGCTGGATCGGCTATCGCGGCCGGCGCTGCGCTGGGATTGCGTGGTCGATACGCTGGCGCTGGCGCGGCGGCGGCATCCGGGCGCGCCGTCCAGCCTCGACGCGTTGTGCAAGCGCTACGGGGTCGATCTGTCCGAGCGCGACAAGCACGGCGCGCTGCTCGATTGCCGGCTGCTCGCCGCGGTCTATGTCGAACTGGTGGGCGGCCATCAGGCACGGCTGGAATTCGCGGTGAATGGCGGGCAGGCGGTCATGCACGGCGCCAATCACGAGCCCATCAAGCCGCGGCAGAGAGAGCTGGCGCCGCGGCTGAGCGCGGCCGAACTCGAAGCTCATCGCGCCTTCGTCGCCACGCTCGGTGCCGACGCACTGTGGCTCGCCTATTAGTTTTTGGCGGCGCCTTGGGCCTGGGCGAGATTCTGAGTGTAGAGCCTGCCGAAATCGACCGGATCGAGCATCAACGGCGGGAAGCCGCCATCGCGAATGACATCGGCCAGCACCCGGCGCAGGAACGGGAACAGGATGGTCGGGCAATCGACGAACAGGACCGGCTGCAGCATGTTCTGCGGCAGGCCGCGCGCGCGGAACAGCCCGCCATAGATCAGCTCGACATTGTAGATCACGCCGTCGGCGCTACTGGCGTGGACCTCGAGCTGAAGCGCGACCTCGTAGGTGTCCTCGCCGCGCGGGCCGGCATTCACATTGACGCTGACCTTGAGCTGCGGGTTCTGGCCGGGGCCTTGCAGCGACTGGGGGGAGTTGGGGCTCTCGAAGGACAGGTCCTTGACGTATTGGGCGAGCACGGTGAGCTGAGGCTGGACTGCGGCCTTAGCCCCGGTCTCAGCCGCGGGCGCCGGCGGGGGCGCCTCCGATGCCGGACTGTCGCCATTGGTCTTCTTGGGCTGAGCGCCCTTTGCCTTGCTTTTCGCCATTGTCCTTCGAACCTCCTGAAATTGGCTAGCATGGGACCGGCAACCGCCGCAATTCCAAGGGGACGCTAACTTCGCGCCACGCACACCGCATGACAGCTTCCTTCGACCTGCCGGGGGGTTGCCGGACGCTCCCTTTGGCCTGCGGCAAGACCGAATTAAGTGCAAAGGCGTTTAGGGTTGGCTTGAAGGCTTGGAATGCCCTAAGCTTCGGGCGCTAGCAAGGGTGGGAAATCCCGCCCCGAGCGGTGATTCCCGCTGGCAAATCTCTAGGCGCGCCCCAATATCCCACCTAGAGAGTTCCGCATTTGGGCCGCGGGCACATCCATGAACGCGGATCTGGCAAAGCATGAGTGAAGCCTTCGACATTTACACGCTGTTGTTCCTAGTGCTCGCGGTGGTCATTTTCATCCGGCTGCGCAATGTTCTGGGACGGCGTACGGGCAATGAGCGCCCGCCGTTTGACCCCTACACCTCGCCTGAGGCGAAGCGGGCCGGTGCGCCTGACGCCAACGAACCGGTGGTGGCGCTGCCGCGCGGCCGCTCCGCCCGCGCTCCGGTCGAGGCATCGGGGCCGTCGATGGCGGAAATCGAAGAGCGGCTCGAGCGTCACGCCGCCAAGGACAGCCCGCTCGGCCAGTCGCTGACCGCGCTGATGCGCGCCGATCCGGGCTTCGATCCGGGGCAGTTTCTCGACGGCGCCAAGGGCGCGTATGAGATGGTGGTGATGGCGTTCGCCGAGGGCGATGACGACACGCTGAAGCAACTGCTCGGCGACGATGTCTATGACGGCTTCGCGCGTGCCATTCGCGAGCGCGACGCCCGCGGCGAGAAGCTCGAGTCGACCCTGGTCGGTATCGACAAGGCCGACATCATCGAATCAGAGGTCAAGAACCGCACCGCCTATGTGACGATAAAGTTCGTGAGCGAGATGGTCTCGGTGACGCGTGACGCCGAGGGCGACGTGGTCGAAGGTGATCCCAAGAAGGTCCGCGAGGTCACCGATATCTGGACCTTTGCGCGCGACATCGGCTCGAAGAATCCCAACTGGAAACTGGTCGCCACCGAAGCCGCCAATTAGCTCAAATCTCGCAAAGCTGTTATTGCCGCTCGCGCCAATCGTTGTCACGATTGCGCTCCTGCTGTGGCGGTGCGAAGTGGACGATCAGACGACGCTCAGGCTCACGCCGATCAGCTTCGCCGATATCGAAGGCTGGGCCAAAGACGATCACGAAGCAGCCTTTGCCGTGCTGCTCAAATCCTGCCGCAAGAAGTCGGCCGGCAATTCAGCCTGCAAGGCGGCTCTGACACTCGGGGACAAGGTCGGCGCTAAGGCCGCACGACGCTTTTTCGAGACCAACTACATCGCCAACCGGGTCGAGGAGGAGCAGCCCGGCCTCGTCACCGGCTATTACGAGCCGGAGGTGAACGGCTCGCGGGAGCGAACCGGCAAATTCCAGGTTCCCGTTTATGCGCGCCCGGACGATATCGTCCAGGTCAAACCGGATCTCCTGCGCGCGCTCTACAACGATAGAAGTAGCGTGATGCGGAAGGACGGCGACAAGCTCGTGCCGTATTACACGCGCGCGGAGATCGATGCCGGCGCGCTGGCCGGCCGCGGGCTGGAGCTGCTTTATCTGGACGACCCGGTTGAGCTGTTCTTCATGCAGGTGCAGGGCTCCGGGCGCGTGCGGCTGACCGACGGGTCGTGGGTCCGGCTCGGCTACGCCGCCAAGAACGGCCACTCTTATACCTCGATCGGCAAGCGTCTCGCCGCGCGGGTTGAAGATCGTCCCCGAAGCTTGACCATGGACGGACTGAAGGAGTGGTTGCGTGCCGATCCCGCGCGGGGCCGGGCGCTCATGCACGAGAACGCGTCTTACGTGTTCTTCCGCGAATTGCCGGTTGCTGAGGCGGGCGACGGTCCGGTCGGCGCGCAAGGCGTGCCGCTGACGCCCGGCCGCAGCCTCGCCGTCGATCCGGCCTATCACGCGCTCGGCACGCCGATCTTCGTGACGGCGCCCGAGCTTGCCATGCCTGACGGCAAGCCGTTCCGCCGGCTGATGATCGCCCAGGATGTCGGCTCGGCCATCAGAGGCAAGGAGCGCGGGGATATCTTCTTCGGCACGGGCGACGCTGCCGGCGCCATCGCCGGCACGACCAAAGAGGCGGCGCGGTTCGTCGCGTTGCTTCCCAAGCGTTAATCCGCTTTGCGCTATGCTACCCCCATGGGTAAGCGCGATCCAGACAGCGAGCTTGAGAGCGACGCCGAGCTGTGGGCGCGCGTGGCCCGCAGCGCTCGGCCGCTCGACAAGAACCGTGCTCCCCGTGCGGAGCCGCAACCTAAGCCACGCGCCAAGGCGCCGGCCAAGGAGGCTGCGCCCCCGCCTAAGCGTGCGCCCAAACCGGTGGCCAAGCCCGTTCCGGTCGCGCGCGGCGAGGCGCTCACCCGTCAGACGGCACGCCATCTGGAGAAGGGGCGGCTCGCGGTCGAGGCCCGGCTCGATCTGCATGGCATGCGGCAGCGCGACGCGCACGCGGCGCTGCGCCGATTTCTCAAATCGGCGCAAGGGAAGGGCCACCGTCATGTCCTGGTGATCACCGGCAAGGGCGCGCCGGCCGACGATTCGAGGCCGTTCTATGAGGCGGGCGAGCGCGGTGTGCTGCGCCAGGCCGTGCCGCACTGGCTGGCTGCGCCCGATCTGGCGCCCGTGGTCATTAGCTTTTCGGAAGCGCCGCGCCGGCTCGGCGGCGAAGGCGCGCTCTATGTGCGGCTCAGGGCCATGAAGCAAAGATAGATGGTGCGGGGGATGGATTCGAACCACCGACCCTCGGGTAAACAGCCCGTTACTCTGACCGCTGAGCTACCCCCGCCATGCTCTAAGAAATCATGCCCACTCCCAGTGGACAAGGCTGGTCGCGATGAGGTCGGGCCTGTCGTGCAACTACAAAATAAATTTCGACAGATCGGCGTTTCTGGCGAGGTCGCCGATATGCTCCTCGACATAGGCGGCATCGATCACGATCTTCTCGCCGGCCCGATCACCGGCGTCGAAGCTGATCGTGTCGAGGATGCGCTCCATCACCGTCATCAGGCGGCGCGCGCCGATATTCTCCACGCTGGTGTTCACCTCGACGGCGATATCGGCGATGGCGCCGATGGCATCCTCGGTGAAATCGAGCTCGACGCCTTCGGTCTTCATCAGCGCCACGTATTGTTTGATGAGGCAGGCCTTGGGCTCGGTGAGGATGCGGCGGAAATCCTCGCGGGTCAGCGCGCGCAGCTCGACGCGGATCGGCAGCCGGCCCTGGAGCTCTGGCAGCAGATCGGACGGCTTGGCGATGTGGAACGCGCCCGAGGCGATGAATAGAATATGGTCGGTTTTGACCGGTCCGTATTTGGTGCCGACCGTGGTGCCCTCGATCAGTGGCAACAGGTCGCGCTGAACGCCTTCGCGGCTGACATCGGCGCCGACCCGCTCCGAGCGCGCGCAAATCTTGTCGATCTCGTCGAGGAACACGATGCCGTTATTCTCGACGTTGCGGATGGCCTCCTGCACGATCGAGTCGTTGTCGATCAGCTTGTCGGACTCCTCGCTCATCAGAATGTCGAAGCTGTCCTTGACGGTGACCTTGCGGGGCTTGGTGCGATTGCCGAGCGCCTTGCCGAGCACGTCAGAGAGATTGATCATGCCGAGCTGGCTGCCTGGCATGCCGGGGATTTCGAATGACGGCATCGACGGCGCATCGGCCACCTGGATTTCGATCTCGCGGTCGTCGAGCTCGTTGGTGCGCAAGCGCTTGCGGAAGGCCTCGCGGGTCGACATGGCGGCGCCGGAGCCGACCAAGGCGTCAATCACGCGCTCCTCGGCGTTGAGCTGAGCCTTGGCGGCGACTTCTTTCCGCTTCACGTCGCGCACCAGGCCGATGCCGGCTTCGAGCAGGTCGCGGATAATTTGATCGACGTCGCGGCCGACATAGCCGACCTCGGTGAATTTGGTGGCCTCGACCTTGATGAAGGGCGCGCCGGCAAGCTTAGCCAGGCGGCGCGAGATCTCGGTCTTGCCGACGCCGGTCGGGCCGATCATCAAAATATTCTTGGGCAGCACCTCTTCGCGCATGTCCTCTTCGAGCTGCTGCCGGCGCCAGCGATTGCGCAAGGCGATGGCGACCGCGCGCTTGGCGTCGCGCTGGCCGATGATGTGGCGGTCGAGTTCGGAGACGATCTCGCGGGGGGAAAAGCTGGTCATGGACTCCTACGGGTTACTTCGCGGCGTCGAGGGTTTCGACCACCACCGCGTCATTGGTGTAGACGCAAATCTGGGCGGCGATGGCCATGGCCTTGCGGGCGATCTCCTCGGCGCCGAGAGTGCTATCGAGCAGGGCGCGGGCCGCAGCCAACGCATAGGCGCCGCCCGAGCCGATACCCATCACTGCGTCGTCAGGCTCCAGCACGTCGCCGGTGCCGGTCAGCACCAGGGTCTCGTCAGGGTCGGCCACGATCATCATGGCTTCGAGCCGGCGCAGATAGCGGTCGGTGCGCCAGTCCTTGGCGAGCTCGACACAGGCGCGCTTGAGCTGATCGGGAAAGCGCTCAAGCTTGGTCTCGAGCCGCTCGAACAGGGTGAAGGCATCGGCGGTCGAGCCGGCGAAGCCGGCGATCACATTGCCTGTGCCCACGCGCCGCACCTTCTTGGCCGTGGCCTTGATGATGGTCTGGCCGAGCGTGACCTGGCCATCGCCGGCGATCACCACCTTGCCGCCCTTGCGAACGGTCAAAATGGTGGTGCCGTGCCAGCTTTCAGAAGTGTTGGAGAATCCCATGGTCCCAGGCGATATCGGTAGAGAAGCCTTATTCTTCAAGCTGCGGCGCGTTAACGCTCTGATAGCACTCTCGGGGCGCCTCGCGTATAAGCGGGGCGCTCGGAAGCGAATTGCTAAGAGCCGTGAGCTAAGCTCGTAACCATGCAGAAGCCAAGCAAAGACCCCGAAGCCCGGCAGGCGTCCATCACGCGCCGGACCAAGGAGACCGCGATTTCCGCCACCGTCGATCTTGACGGCACCGGCGCCTATGAGGTCGCGACCGGGGTCGGCTTCCTCGACCACATGATCGAGCAGCTCGCCCGCCATTCCATGATCGATATCAGCCTTAAGGCCGAGGGCGACCTCCATATCGACCATCACCACACGACCGAGGATTCCGGCATCGTGCTCGGCCAGGCGGTCGCGCAGGCGCTCGGCGACAAGAAGGGCATCGCCCGCTACGGCTTCGCCTATCTGCCGATGGACGAGACGCTGACCCGCGTCGCGCTCGACGTGTCGGGGCGGCCGTTCCTGGTGTGGAACGTGGAATTTACCCGCTCGAAGATCGGCGAGATGGATACCGAGCTGTTCCGCGAGTGGTTCCAGGCCTTCGCCCAGCATGCCGGGCTGACCCTGCATGTCGAGACGCTGTACGGCGAGAATAGTCACCACATCGCCGAGACCTGCTATAAAGCGCTCGCCCGGGCGCTTCGTCAGGCCATCGCCATCGATGAGCGCCAGCTGGGTCGTGTGCCCTCGACCAAGGGCCAGCTTTAGCAATTCAGGCCTGTGGCTGGCAGGACAGCGTGAGTCGCCGTGACCGTCTATTCCGTTTATGAACCGCCTATCCAGGCGCCGGACCTTGCCGAGCGCGCCGACCGGCTGGCCTTCGTCAAAGAGGGCATCGCCTGGCCTGCTTTCCTGGTCCCGCTGCTGTGGCCGATCTATTACCGCATGTGGCTCGAATTCATCGTGCTCGCCGTGATTTTCGTCGCGCTGGAGCTCGTCTTCGGCATGACCAGCGCGGGGCAGACGCTGGCAGGCTGGGCCGGCCTGCCTGTCGCTGTACTATTTGCCTTCGAGGCCAACGATCTACGCGCTGCGTCGCTCGAGCGGCGCGGCTATCGGTTCGCCGGCGTGGCGAGCGGGCGCGACCGGACCGAAGCCGAGCGCGCGTTCTTCACCGCCTGGCTGCCGCAACAGGCAAAGGCGGCGCGGGAGCCGGAGCGTGGGGCTGAGCCGCGCCGCGAGGCGTCGACTTCGGTCGCCAGGCCGCGCAACGAGGGCGAGGAGGTCATCGGGTTGTTCCCGCAGGCTTGACCCTCATGCATGTCGCCATCATCGATTATGGTTCGGGGAACCTCCATTCCGCCGCCAAGGCGTTCGAGCGCGCGGCGCGGGAAGGCGGCTCACGCCTCGAGGTCAAGGTCACGGCGGAGCCTGAGGATGTACTCGAGGCCGACCGGGTGGTGCTGCCGGGCGTCGGCGCCTTCGCCGACTGCCGCCAAGGCCTTCTTGCCATCCCCGGCATGGTCGAGGCGCTGGACGAGGCGGTGCGGCAGCGCGGCACGCCGTTTCTCGGCATTTGCGTCGGGCTTCCCGGCGAACAGCACAATTGCCACGGATGAATACTTAGTCTGGAACACTGACTGACTCGCCTCCGGACTTCGTGGAGAGCGCCTGAAAAACCGGGAAATCGATGTTGTTGTTGAAGTAATTGACGGACCCGCCCGCCATGAGGACGTGGGCTCCGCCAAGATGGTAACTCCAGAAATGAAGCGTATGGTTGCCATCTGCGGCACCGGGCGACAG
>JBBQXL010000007.1:0-58932 GCA_038209695.1 Hyphomicrobiales bacterium | reverse complement strand
CATGCCGGCCCGCGCATTCGGCGCGCCGCACACCACTTGCAGGCGCTCCTTGCCGGTATCGACCTCGCACACGCTGAGCTTGTCGGCGTTGGGGTGCTTGTCGCATTTCACCACTTCCGCCACGCGGAACGGCGCGAAGCGCGCGGCCGGATCGAACAAGTCTTCGACCTCGAGCCCGATGCGGGTCAGCGTCTCGGCGATCTCCTCGACCTTCGCCTTGGTGTCGAGATGCTGCTTGAGCCATGCCAGCGTGAACTTCATGGCTCAGGACAGTCCGGCGGCGAGGGTGGGGATGGCGAGCGGCGGGAAGCCGTAATGATTGAGCCAGCGCAGATCGCCGGCGAAGAACGCGCGCAGATCGGGCATGCCGTATTTCAGCATGGCGATGCGATCGATGCCGAGGCCGAAGGCGAACCCCTGATAGCGCTCGGGGTCGAGCCCGACATTCTTCAGCACATTGGGATGCACCATGCCGCAGCCCAGTATCTCGAGCCACTGGTCGCCTTCGCCGATCCTGATCTCGTCGCCCTTCTTGGCGTAGCCGATATCGACTTCCATCGACGGCTCGGTGAACGGGAAATGGCTGGCGCGAAACCGCATCTTGACTTCGGGCACTTCGAAAAAGGCTTTGCAGAATTCCTCCAGCACCCATTTCAAATGACCGAGATGGGTCTCCTCGTCGATCACCAGCCCCTCGACCTGATGGAACATCGGCGTGTGGGTCTGGTCGGAGTCGCAGCGATACACTCGCCCTGGCGCGATGATGCGCAACGGCGGCTTCTCTTTCAGCAGGGTCCTGATCTGCACCGGGCTGGTATGAGTGCGCAGCACCGCACGCGAGCCGTCGGGCGCGGGCGCGAAATAGAACGTGTCGTGGTCCTGCCGCGCCGGATGCTCGGGCGGAATGTTGAGCGCGGTGAAATTGTTGAAGTCGGTCTCGATGTCCGGACCCTCGGCGATCGAGAAGCCCATATCGGCGAAGATCTCGGTGATCTCGTCGGTTACCTGGCTGACCGGGTGGATGCGTCCCTCCTGCAGTGGGCCGGCGCGCACCGGCAAGGTGACGTCGGCGCGCTCTTGCGCCAGCTTCTCGGCGGTGGCGGACTTGGACAGCTCCCGCCGCCGCTCTTCCAGCGCCTCGCCGACGGACGTCTTCAGGCTGTTGACGACCTGGCCGTAGGCCTTGCGCTCGTCGGGCGGCAGCGAGCCGAGCGCCTGCATCAGCTCCGAGATGCGCCCCTTCTTGCCGAGCGCGGCGATGCGCACCTCCTCGAGACTGTCGAGGTCGGCGGCCTCCGCGATGCCGCGAAGCAGCTCAGACTTGAGGCTGTAAAGCTCCAGCGCGCTCATGGCTCAGGCTCCCCAGAGGCCAAGCCCGCTTCGCGGGGCTAGCCCCGCGCAGCAGCAGATGCAGCCTCGGCCAGGCCCTTGAAGGTGTCCGGCTCGCGCACGGCAATATCGGCCAGCACCTTGCGGTCGAGCTCGATCCCGGCCTTCTTCAGCCCGTCGATCAGCCGTCCATAGGTGAGACCGTTGGCGCGGGCCGCAGCATTGATGCGCTGGATCCACAGCGAGCGGAAGGTGCGTTTCTTCACCTTGCGGTCGCGATAGGCGTATTGGCCGGCCTTCTCGACCGCCTGCTTGGCGACGCGGATGGTATTCTTGCGGCGGCCGTAATAGCCCTTGGCCTGCTTGATCACCTTGCGGTGGCGGGCATGGGTGGTAACGCCGCGTTTCACACGGGACATATCGGTGCTCCTTCGCTTGAGGTCTCGCCCAGAGCCCTAGCGGGCATAGGGGAGGAAGTTCTTCTTCACGATCTTCGCGTCCTCGTCGGACAGAACCATGGTCCCACGCGCGTTCCGAATGAACTTGGTGGGGCGCTGGATCATGCCGTGACGCTTGCGCGAGGCTTGGCACTTGACCTTGCCTGTGGCCGTGACCTTGAAGCGCTTCTTGGCACCGCTCTTGGTCTTCATCTTGGGCATTTGGCTTCCTTTATGCGGCCCTGGGCTGGTTACCGGACCTTCGTCGACTCTTGGAAAGCATGGAAGCCGCCACGGCATGCCCTGCCGGGCGGCTCCTAAGATCGGCGTTATAGGGTGCATATGGCCGGAAATGCAAGGGCGCGGCATTCGCACCAGGCAAAAATACAAGGCGGGGGACGCAGCGGCAGGCTGAAAGCCTCAATGGCTTAACCACGTCGCTTAACCGCCGGTTACGGTGCGGGGGCGTAGGATTTTGCCTTATCAGTCGCGGCATTAGCTCAATCCGGCTTGGGCGACCTCCCGACTCTCGGCCAGGACCTAAGGCGGCGACCAGCCCTTGGGGGAGCAATGCCCTTAGCCCGACTCCGCTCAGCGTGGATCAAGATCATGAATTGGTACGGCGGCAGAACCCGAGCCTATATCGATCTACTCCTGATTGTTGCGCTGATCGCTCCTTTGTATGTCTTACTTATTCACGTCGAGGCCTTCGACGTCATCTATCACTGGAGTCGTGCGCACGAGGATTGGGAAGTCGACGAGCTATTCTCTCTCGGCTTCTGCCTGGGGCTGGTTGCAATCGTCTTCTCCGCGCGTCGCCTCATCGATTTGCGTCGGGAGATGACCCGGCGCAGAGAGGCCGAACTCGAGTCCCATCGGCTGGCCCGCCACGATGTGCTGACCGGACTTCCCAACCGTCGCCGCTTCCTCGAAGAATTCCCGCAATGGACCAATCACCTTCTCGAAGATGAAGTCTGCGCGCTGTTCGTCATCGACCTCGATCACTTCAAGCCGATCAACGATCTCTACGGCCACCGGCTTGGTGACGAGGTGCTGCGGGTCGTCGCCAGCCGCCTGACAGAAATTGTCGGGGAGAACGGCATCGTGGCGCGTCTTGCCGGCGATGAATTCGGCATCCTGCTGCGCTGCGCCAAGGGCGACGACGCGCCGGTGGGCTTGGCGCGCCGTATCGTTCATGCGATTCCGCAGCCAATTGCTCTTGCGTCCCTCTCCATCGAAGTCGGCGTCAGCGTCGGCGGCACCATCTACAACGACACGCACGACGGCGGCCTCGCCAGGCGCGACGGCAGTGCGGTCGAAACCGCTCTGCGGCAGGCCGACATGGCCATGTACCGCGCCAAGTCCGAAGGGCGAGGGATGTATCGCTTTTTCGACGCGGCCATGGACGAAAGACTGCAGGAGCGGGTACAGCTCGAGCGCGAAATCAACGGGGCTATCGTCCGCGGCGAGATCGTCCCCTTCTACCAGCCGCTGGTCGACCTCAAGACGCAGAAGACACTCGGTTATGAGCTGTTGGCGCGCTGGAAGCATCCGGTCCGGGGCATCCTGCTGCCGGAGCTGTTTATCCCGATCGCCGAGGACACCAACAGCATTGCGGAACTCACTTACAGTGTGCTGACGCAGGCGGTGCGTGACACCAAGGACCTGCCGCACGACACCTTCCTGTCGTTGAACCTGTCACCCCGCCAATTCGCCGATCCGTGGCTGTCGCAGAAGATCCTCGCCATCATCACCGAAGCGGGCTTTCCGCCTCAGCGGCTCGAGATCGAGATCACCGAGACCGCGGTGGTGCAACGGCTCGAGGAAGCCACGGCGACACTGCGATCCTTGCGCAATCTCGGCGTCCGCATCGCGCTCGACGATTTCGGCACCGGCTATTCCGGTTTGCACCATCTGCGTGAGCTGAGCCTCGACACGCTCAAGATTGACCGCTCGTTCATCATGCAAATGCTGGAGAAGCCGGAAGAGGCCAAGATCGTCAAGGCTATCCTGGGCCTTGGCCACTCTCTCGGGCTCAAGACCACCGCTGAGGGGATCGAAACCCAGGAGGTGCTCGATCAACTCCTCAGCCTGGGTTGCGAGACCGGGCAGGGCTTTCTGTTCGGGAGACCCGCGGCGACTGCAGTGCCTGGTGTCGCGACCGGCACGGAAACGCAGCCCAAGCGCCACATCGCTTAGCTAGCGCGGGGCCAGCACCATCACCATCTGCCGCCCTTCGAGCCGGGGCTCCGATTCCACCTTGGCGATGGTCACGGTGTCCTGCTTGACGCGATCGAGCAGCTTGGTGCCGAGTTCCATATGCGCCATCTCGCGGCCTCGGAAGCGCAAGGTGACCTTCACCTTGTCGCCCTCTTCGAAGAACCGCACGATCGACCGCATCTTCACTTCGTAGTCGTGAATGTCGATGTTCGGCCGCATCTTGATCTCTTTGATTTCGACCGTGCGCTGCTTCTTGCGCGCCTCTGCCGCCTTTTTCTGGGCTTGGTATTTGTACTTGCCGAAATCCAGGATCTTGCACACCGGCGGCTCGGAGTTGGGCGAGATTTCGACCAGGTCGAGACCGGCCTCGACCGCGCGCGCCAATGCGTCGGCGATGGCAACCACGCCGACATTGATGCCGGTCGCGTCGATGAGTTGGATGTTCGGAGTATCGATGCCCTCGTTGATACGGGGGCCTCCCCTATCGGGGGTAAGCTTCATCGGCCGTCTTACGATGTCTTGCTCTCCTCTTCACGAACGACGGCAGCCCATCCCGGCCAAAAACGGCCACGGAGCCCCGTGGTTCGAACTGACAAACATCCAGTCTTCTACAGGAACGGAAATGCGGCTGACAAGTCAAGCCGCACGCTCGGGCGAGGCCAAGAGCGGGCGCGCGGCGCGGGCCAATGTGTCAGCGACCGCCAACGCGCCCCCGGCGAAGCGGACAGCCATGGCGCCATAGAGCGCCGCGAGTCCGGTGAGCGCCATCAACCAGCTTTGCCACATTCCCCAGGAGAACGCGGCCGTGGCGAAAAAGCCCGCGAATTGCGCCAGCATGAACGGCTGGAGCGCGGGGGGCAGTCCCCCAATAATTAGAATTACGGCACAGCCGGCGGCGAGCAGCAGGATCGCCCCGACGGCGCCAAGCTCATACCAGGTCTGCAAGAACTCGTTATGAGAATGCGGACCCGTTCTCCACGCCAATGTCGGTCCGCCGCTCTTGCCCTCGGCCAGGGGCTCCTCGCGGCGCGGCAACGATCGATCGGCGCTCTGCGTGCGGGTCGAGTTCAGGCCGATGCCGAGCAGCGGAGCCTCGGGCACCTTCTGCGCCGTGTAGGCCCACATGGTGATGCGCGACCGCGCCGAATAAGGCAGCCACGGCACTTGTTGCAGTCCGTCCTTGGCCACCTCGGTGGCCAGGGGAACGACGACCACAAAAGCCACGCACCAAAATGTCAGCATACCAATGCGGACCGCCCTCGGCCACCGCCGCGCCGTCACGAAGACGATGGCGCCGGTGACGAGACCGAGCTTCGACGTCTCGTGCTGCGAACAGAACACCACGGCAGCGGTCGCCACGAACAGCGCCCCAAGGGCGAGGGCGCGGCGGCGCCCGTCGGTCAGGCGCGACAGGCAGAGCAGCGCCGGCCACAGCATCAGCAGCATCACCGCGACATTGCGATTAAGCTCGAACGCCGCGATCGCAACAACCTTCTCACCCTCGAATCTCAGCGTCTTGAAGCTGGGCCGGGTAGCCGGCAGCCAGTTGTAGAGGTGGCGCATGAAGTCCTGACGGGTTGCCAGCTCGTAGGCGATGAACATCAGACCGGCCGTCATCCCGACGAGAAACGCGGTGACGGCAATCCTGATTTGGCGCTCGTTCCAGCGGCAAAGCGCGCGGCTCGCGGCAAAGGTCATGGCCACGACCAGGCCGAACCACAGAACTTTGTTCAGCGCTCTGGGCACGTCGAGTGACCAGGACGCATTGATCAGCAAATAGGCTGTGACCACGGCAAACAGGGCGAGCCCGCGGTCGAAGCGGAACAGTTCTGCCAGGGTCTGGCCGTGGATAAGAGCAACGCCGATACTCACGCCGGCGAACAGGATGATTACGGGCGCCGTCGCCATCGGGGCGACCAGCGTCACGAAAGGGGCGAGAAAGAACAGCACGCCGATGATCGCGGGTTCGCTACGCACAATGAAGTTGGCCATTACCGGCATCCGTTTGGAGCAGTTCACCGTGCAGTGCCCAGCCCGCGACGCGCGATCAATAGCATCTCCCATGCGAGGGTGGAAGTCGGCGCCTGGCGGGTGACGTTTCGGTCTTCGAGAAGACGAATTTACAGTGATGGGAAATGATCGTCGCCCCGCTCAGAAACTGTAGCCGAGCAGTTTGATCTCGCGGGCGTACCAGTCGCCCACCACATCGCGAGTGTGGTTATCGTAATAATCGCGGTAGTGTTTGCCGCTCTTGCGGATGCCGGCCTTGGCGCGCGGCAGCGCTTGGTCAAAGGTGACTCCGATCTCGCCGAGTGCGTGCTGGAAATCCTCTTCCAGGCTCTCGAACCGGCCGAGGAAATCCACGCAAGGATCGCCGTCGAGACTGTAGACCTCATAATTGTGGAGGCGCGCCCTGCGATCGCGGTCAAGAAAGTCGGCGAAGGAGGGCGGCCGCGCCCGGCGCCGATAGCGGAAATGGTAGGCGGACACTTGGCGGTCCCACGGATTGCGGTCGAACGCGAACTTGAAATAGCTCTGCCAAATCTTGTCGTCGTTGAGCAAAGCGCGGGCTTCCGCCGCGGGCATGTGATTGTAGAAACCGTAATCCGGAGGACCGAGCTTCAGCCAGCGGCGCTTGAACAGCGGCCGCGGACTCTGCCACCAGCCGTGCCTGCGCCAATTACGGGGGCCGCTGCCGGCCGGGCGCAACGCCTCGTCGCTGTCAGTGATCGGAGTAATGACATCGCTGGGCCCGCACAGTTGGCTTAGCGCCAGCTCGATGCTGGTGCCGGCCGTCTTCTTGGTCTTGAGAAAGATGAACTTGTGCTCGTGCGAGATGATCATGGCGCGCTAGAACTTGTAGTTCAGCAGGCGAATTTCCGGCGCGTACCACTCGGCCACGATGGCGCGGGTCTCGTCGTCGTAATAGTCGCGGTAATGTTTTGGGCTGCGCCGGTAGTTCGCCTTGGCGCGGGGCAGTTCCTGATCGAAAGCGAGGCCGATCTGTTTCAGCGCCTGGCGGAAGTCCGCGGTCAGGCTTTCGAACTTACCGACGAAATCGACGCATGGCTCCCCGTCGATGGAATAGATCTCATAATTGTTGATCCACGCCCGCCGCTTGCGGCGCATATAGCTCGAGAAGGGCGGTGGGTTGTCGGTGCGGCGATAGCGGAAATGGTAGGCGGACACCTGCCGGTCCCACGGGTTGCGCTCGAAGGTGAACTTGAAATAGCTGCGCCACACCGCGTCATCGTTGAGCAGCGCCTTGGCGGCCGCCGCCGGCATGTGATTGTAGAACCCGTAATCGCCGGCATTAGCCCTGAACCAATAGCGCTTGAATAACGGACGCTTGCTCTGCCACCAGCCATGCACGCGCCAATTTTGCGGGCCGCGTCCGCTGGCGCGGAACGGCTCGTCCTTCGGCGAGATCTGGGTAATGATGTCGTCCGGTCCGCAGAGTTGGCTGAGCGCCAGCTCGACGCTGGTGCCGGCGGTCTTTCGCGTTTTCAAAAAAATAAACTTGTGCTCGTGCGAGATGATCATGAGGCGGGCTTGTGGATCTCGCTGCGGCTTGGCTCGGCCCCGAGGCCGCGGTACGGCGCCCTAGCTAGAACTCTATCCGATGACGGAAATTTCCAGCGCGTAGCAGATACCGACGATATCACTGGTCTCCTAGTCCTTGTTAGAGGTTACCCATTAAGCAGGGCGGCTGCATCGAATCAACCAGCGACATCAACGACCAAAGGCTTCTGCCAGATTTGAACCCAGCAGCTCATCATAGACGGCAAGGGTTTTCTTCTGCATCTGCGAAAGCGCGAATTCTGCACGGGCCCGGTCGCTCGCCCGGCCGCCGATCGCGGCCCGCTCGGCCGGTTGAAGCGCAAGCGCCGCGCGCAGCCGAGCGGCGAGGGCTTCCGAGTCGCCGGGCGGCACAAGCCAACCTGTGAAGCGTATCTCGTCCTGAGCGAGGGAGATGATTGTCTCGGGCAGGGCGCCGATATCCGACAGGATGACGGGGCAGCCCATGGCCTGCGCTTCGATACTCGTTCGGCCAAACGTCTCGGGCACCAGCGAGGGCACAAGCGCGGTATGGGCGGCTAGAAAGGCGGTCGGCACATCGTGGCAATGCCCGACCAGCCGCACTTTGTCGTCCAGGCCATGGCTGGCGATGAGCTCGATGAGTTCCTGCCGGTAGGCGGCCTTGCCCAGTGCGTCGTCGCCGGCAAGTATGACGAAGGCACCCTCCAGCCCGCCTTGCCGGGAGAGATGAGCTGCCGCTTCGATGGCTTGACGATGGCCCTTTAGCCGGGTGAGGCGTGCCACCTGGAGCACGATCTTGATGCCAAGCGGGACTCCCCAATGCTCTCGGAGCCGCGCTACCGTCTCAGCCGGAATGACGAGAGGATCGAATTTCGTCTCATCGACGCCGCGATAGATCACCCGAATCCGGTCAGGCGCCACCTGGTGACGCGCGGCGATGAGACCGGCGGTGTAACGCGAATTGGCGATCACCCGGTCGCCGCGGGCCATGACGCTGTTATAGAAATTCTTGAACGGCGCCACGCTGCCATAGGCGCCGTGATAGGTGGTGACGAACGGGCGTCCCGTCCGCCGCGCGGCGAGAAACGCGCTCCACGCCGGCGCCCGGCTCCTGGCATGGACCAGATCGACCCCGCGCTCCTCGATGAGCTGTGCCAGCCGCACCGCATTGGTTAGGATCGTGATGGGATTCTTGCTCGCCATGGGGAGTTCGACGATTTCGCCGCCGGCCCTGGTCAGGGCGGTTGCCAGCCGGCCCCCTTCGGTGGCAACGAGGGCAGACGCGCCAGCCCGGTTGAGCGCGTCGGCGATCTCGACGGCGGCCTGCTCGCTGCCCCCGGAACCGAGGCGCGGCACGGCTTGCAAGATGGTCACATCAGCCATGAACCAAGGTTCTTAGGATGGGCGCAGCCGAACCGCAATTCCTGGTCGTGGGCGAAGGGCGCAAACGCCGCCGCATTGCCTGTCGGTTTGCCGACGCCACCGGCGCCCCGGCGCTGCTGTGGCTGCCGGGTTTTCTGTCCGATATGGCGAGCACCAAGGCGCTGGCTCTGGCCGATTGGGCCCGCGCCCGAAATGTGCCGATGCTTCGCTTCGACTATTCCGGCCACGGGCAGTCGGACGGGGATTTGCTGCAAGCCTCGATCGGCGACTGGCTGGAGGAAGCCGCCGCCCTGCTCGATCGCCTCCAGGATCGGCGCACCATACTGGTCGGTTCGTCGATGGGCGGGTGGATCGCGCTGCTGCTGGCCCGCCGTCTGGCGCAGCACGGCAAGCTCGAGCGTCTGGCGGGTTTGGTGCTGATCGCGCCGGCCTGGGACATGACCGAGCGGCTGATGTGGCATCACATGAGCGAGGAGATCAAAGCCACGGTCGAACGCGACGGCGTCTATTACGAGCCGTCCCTCTATGGCGATCCTTATCCCATCACCAAGCATCTGATCGAGGAGGGCCGGCAGCATCTACTCGGCGTCGGGACGTTCGGCATCGATGTGCCGGTGCGCATCCTGCAAGGCATGTGCGACCCCGACGTGCCGTGGGGCCATGCGCTCGACCTGGTCGATCTGTTATGCTGCGACGACGTCGAGCTGACGCTTATCAAGGATGCCGACCACCGCCAATCGCGCGAGCAGGATCTGCGCCGCCTCGAATCGACCGTCGCCCCTCTGGTGGAGAAGGCGTCAGTCGCGCTTTAGCAGCGAGGCGAGGCCTTCGCGGTAGGTCGGATAGCGCAGCTCGACGCCGAGCTCGGACTTGATGCGCTGATTGGCGATGCTCCGGCTCCCCTCATAGAAGCTCCGCGCCATCTGGGTGAGGTCGGCTTGCGCGAAATCGACTTCCGGCGGCGGCTCGACCCCGATCAGTTCCGCGGCATAGGCCACCACCTCGCCGGGCGCGGCCGGCTCGTCGTCGGCGACATTGTAGATGGCGCCCGCCTGCGGCCGGGCGATCGAGGCCTCGAGCACGCCGGCAATGTCCTCGACATGGATGCGGCTGAACACCTGGCCGTCTTTCTTGACGCGCCGCGCCGTGCCGGATTTGAGCTTGTCGAACACGCTGCGTCCGGGTCCGTATATGCCGGCGAGGCGGAAGATCTGCACGGGCACGCCAATTTCCGCGCCGAAGGCGAGCCACGCTTGCTCGGCTTCGACCCTCGCCTCGGTGCGGGCGCTGTTGGGTTTGGGCGGAGTGTTTTCGTCGACCCAGTTTCCCTCCTGGTGGCCATAGACCCCGACCGTCGACAGATAGCCGATCCATTCGAGCGAATGGAGAGCCGCGATCTCCGCCCGATAATGGGCCAGCACCGGATCGCCTTCCGGTCCCGGCGGGATCGAATGCAGCAGATGCGTGGTGCCTTGCAGCGCCGTGGGCAGCGCGGCGTTACCAGCCTCCCCGGAATATTGGGCCATCTCGTAACCGTGCGCCGCCAGCTTGCCGATCTTGCCGACGTCGCGGGCGGTGCCGGCGATCTGCCAGCCTTTGGCGGCGAGCCGTTCCGCCAAGGTCTGCGCGGAAAAGCCGAGGCCGAAGGCGAACAGCCGGCTCACGCCGCTTCTCCCATCCACTCGCCGCGCACCGCCGGGTCGGGCTCGGCCGGGAAGCGTGCGCCGCGCAACACCTGGAAGCGCTGCGGCGCGAGGCGCGCCAGCGCCCACACTGCCATGGCGCGGACCAGCGGGGAGGGGTCCTCGATCAGCGCCTCGATCAGCGGTACCAGCGCTGCATCGCCGGAATTGCCGGCGGCGATCAGCACATTGCGCAGGAACCGGTCGCGCCCGGTGCGCTTGATCGGTGTGCCGCGGAACCTTGCGCGGAACGCTTCATCGTCGAGCATGAGAAGCTCTGCCAGCGGTGGATTGTCGCTTTCCTCCCGCATGGTGAGCTTGGCCTCATGCGCGTTGCTGGCGAATTTGTTCCACGGGCATACCGCCAGACAATCGTCGCAGCCGAAGATGCGGTTGCCCATCGCCGCGCGGAATTGCGGCGCGATATGTCCCTTATGCTCGATGGTCAAATAGGAGATGCAGGCCCGGGCATCGATCCGGTAGGGCGCGGTGAAGGCATTGGTCGGGCACACATCGAGACAGCGCCGGCACGCCCCGCAATGGTCCTGCTCGGGCGCGTCGGGCTCGATCTTGGCGGTGGTGAAGATCGAAGCGATGAACAGCCACGAGCCGAACTCGCGCGACACGAGATTGGTGTGCTTGCCCTGCCAGCCGAGCCCGGCCCGCGCGGCCAGCGGCTTCTCCATCACCGGCGCGGTGTCGACGAAGATTTTCACCTCGCTCTGGGTGAGTTCCTGCACGCGCGCGGCCAACGGCTTGAGCTTGGCCTTGAGCACGTCGTGATAGTCGGCGCCTTGGGCATAGACCGAGATGGCCCCGCGCGACTTTTCTTGCAGGATCGCCAGCGGGTCGCCGGCCCGGCCGTAGTTCAACCCAAGCAGGATGACGCTGTTAGCCTCCGGCCACAGCGCGCGTGGCGCTTTGCGGCGCTCGGCGGTGGTCGCGAGCCACGCCATGTCGCCGTGGCGGCCCTCGGCGAGAAACACGTCGAGCGCCGCGCCGGCGCCCTCCGCGGCGTCGGCCGAGGCGAAGCGCACGGCGTCGAAGCCAAGCGCCTTGGCCTCAGTGACGATCCGTTGTGTCAGTGTCTCGGCCATGGCCACTGATGTCGGGGCGCGCCGGTCAAAAATCGAGGTCGGCATAAGTCCCGGACGGGCTGAAGCCAGCGACCCGGTCCTGCAGCAGCGGCCTGAATGACGGCCGCGATTTCAACAGCGCATACCAGTTCTTGGCCGGCTCATGTTGTTCCCACGGCACCTCGCCGAGATAGTCGAGCGTCGACAGATGCGCCGCGGCGGCAAGATCGGCGAAGCTCATGGCGTCGCCCGCCAACCAGCTCCGCGTCTCGGCCAGATGGCCGATATAAGCGAGATGATAGCGCAGATTGTCGTGCCCGGCCCGCATCGCCTCCATGTCGGGCGAGGCGCTTTGCGGCCCGAACCGCCGAAACACCTTCTCCTCCACGAGATAGGACGTCACCTCGTCGTAGAATTTGCGGTGGAACCAGTCGACCAGGCGGCGCGCCTCGGCCCGCTGCGTCTCGTCGCCCGGGAATGGCTGGAACAGGCGGGCGTCGCGCTCGTCGGCGGTATCGCCCAGATATTCCGAGATGGCATAGGCGCCGGCGACCGGCCCGCGTTCGTCGGTGATCAGTACCGGCAGCGTTCCGGCCGGATTCAGCGCCAGAAATTCCGGGCCCCACTCCCACGGGCGCTCCTCGGCGAGTTCCGCCTCGATGCCGCATTCGTCCAGCGCGAGCCGGACGGACCGCGAAAACGCGCATAAGGGATAATGCAGGAGAGTTGCCATCGACCCGTTGGCTGGTCAGTCGTTGCAAAATGAATCGCGCGAGACTGGAGCCTCGTATAGAACCTGCTCGCGCACCGAACAAGCGTGGCCGACGAGGGACTTATGACCATAGAGCAGATCATCGTCCTTGCCGTGGTGCAGGGGGTGACCGAATTTCTGCCGATTTCGTCCTCGGGCCATCTGATTCTGGTGCCCCAGATCATGCATTGGCACGATCAGGGCCTGGTCGTCGACGTCATGACGCATCTCGGCACCCTGCTCGCCATCCTCATTTATTTCTGGCGCGACGTGGTGCGGCTCATCAAAGGCGCATTCGAGCTGCTCAAGGGCAAAGTCACCGATGACGGGCGGCTTGCCATCTACATCGTGCTCGCCACCATTCCGGCGGTCGCCTTCGGCATTTTCCTCAAGGAATACGGCTTCACCGATCTTGAGCGCAATGTCGCGGTGGTGGCGTGGAACACCATCCTCTACGGCATCCTCATGCTGGTCGCCGACATGGTCGGCCCCCAGGATCGAACCATCGCCAACATGACGCTGAGCAGCGCGCTGCTTATCGGCGTCGCCCAGGCCCTGGCGCTGATCCCCGGCACCAGCCGCTCGGGCGTGACCATGACCGCCGGGCGCTTCCTCGGCTTCAACCGGCCCGACTGCGCCCGCTTCTCGTTCCTGCTCGGCATCCCGGCTATCGCCGGCGCCGGCATCTTCACCGTCGGCGATGCGCTGGCGAGCGGCGAAACCATCACCATGGATGCGGTCTATTGCGCCGGCCTTACCTTCCTCGCCGGCCTCGCCGCCATCGCCTTCCTGATGGCGCTCCTGAAGCGCATCAGCTTCCTGCCCTTCGTGCTCTATCGCATGGCGCTGGGCGGGTTCCTGCTGGTGCTGCTCTACACCTGATTACTCACGGTTTCGGCTGGTAGGTCGAAAACTGGCCGCGCGAGCGGAACTGCTCGAGATAATCGGGCACGACCGCCGCGACCGCCACCGGCTCGATGCCGAGACCTTCGAGCGTGCGCCCCGCGCGCCTGGCGGCCTCGCTCACCACATTGTCGCTCTCGAGCAGCTTAACTTGATCGATGGTGAGCGGTGGTGTCGGCAGCAATTGCAGGAACGCGCCCTTGAGCCTGGCGAGCCAGAACGGCACCGGCACCAAGAGCCGCTTGCGCATGGTGTAGGTGAGCACGCGCTCCATCACCTCCTTGAGGGTCAGCACTTCCGGGCCGCCGAGTTCGTAAGGCGCGGCTGACAGGGCCTGACCGGTGAGGGCGGCAATGACCGCCTTGGCCACGTCGCCGGCGAACACCGGCTCGAGCCTGGTCATGCCGCCGCCGATCAGCGGCAGCACCGGTGCGATCCGGGCCAGCGCGGCGAAGCGGTTGAAGAAATCGTCCTCCGGCCCAAACACGACCGACGGCCTGAGAATGACGGCGGCGGGGAACACCTCCCGCACTGCGGCCTCGCCTTCGGCCTTGCTGCGCGCGTAGACGGAAGCAGCGTCTGCACTCGCGCCGATCGCCGAGACATGCACCAGCGCCTGCGCACCGGCTTCCCGCGCGGCCTCCGCCACATGGCGCGCGCCTTCGTCCTGCACCGCATTGAAGGTCTGCTTGCCAGACGGAAACAAGATTCCGACCAGATTGATGATGGCGTCAGCGCCCTGGGCGGCAGCCAGCAGTGAGTCGGGAAAGCGCACATTGGCCTGCACGGCGTTAATCTGGCCGACCCCGCCGAGCGGCTGGAGATGGCCGGCCAACTCGGGGCGCCTGACCGCCACCCGCATGCGCGCGCCGGTCTTGGCGATGGCCCGCACCACATGGCGGCCGATAAAGCCCGAGCCGCCGTAAATGGTGATCAGCGACCGATTGTTGAGAGTGATGGCCACGTCCTTGCCCTTTTTGATTTCCCTCCGCCGGACAGCGGGGATTGGAACACCAGGCAGCATTACACGAGGGAGCCGAACCCTGTGAAGCGGCCCACTGATTGACTTTGCCGGAGGTCAATCGTAGTTGAGGCGGATTAAGCCCAGGTGGCGGAACTGGTAGACGCGCTAGCTTCAGGTGCTAGTGCCCGAAAGGGCGTGGAAGTTCGAGTCTTCTCCTGGGCACCATTCCCGCTTTTTTAAGCGCTGGCGTCCATAATGGGCCGCTAAGGAGCGCTTTAGCTTGAGCCAGCCATCAACCGTCGATTTTTACCAAGGCGATCTGCCGCCCGGCCGCTTCAGCGGACGCTCGGTTGCCATCGACACCGAAACGCTGGGACTCAACCCCTTTCGCGACCGGCTATGCCTGGTCCAGCTCTCCGAGGGCGACGGCCGCGCCGCGTTGGTGCAGCTAAGCGGCGACTATGCCGCGCCCGAGCTGAAGCGGCTGCTGGCCGATGAGAGCGTGCTCAAGATCTTCCATTTCGGCCGGTTCGACATGGCCGTGCTCAAGCATTATCTCGGCGAGATGCCGCGGCCGGTCTACTGCACCAAGGTGGCCTCCAAGCTGGCCCGCACCTTCACCGACCGCCACGGTCTCAAGGATTTGTGCCGGGAGTTGCTCGGCATCGAGCTGTCCAAGCAGCAGCAATCCTCCGACTGGGGCGCGCCCGATCTGACCCCCGAGCAGCTCACTTACGCCGCCAGCGATGTGTTGCATCTGCATGCCCTAAAGGAGAAACTCGACGCCATGCTGAGGCGCGAAGGGCGCGAGGGACTGGCGCGCGCCTGCTTTGAGTTTCTGCCGACCCGGGCCGAACTCGACCTCAGGGGTTGGTCCGAAATCGATCCCTTTGCCCATTAGGGCCGAAAACGGGGACCCGGGCCGTCGCGTGCGGTCGCAATGTCATCAAAGTCCTGCGGCTAGCTGTCCTGGTTCGGCGTAAAGTGCCGGTTCCTTGGGAATTTTAGGCGGGGCCATGACCATCGAGGCGAATATCGTTCCCGACAGCCGGCGGTACCGCGTCCGCACGGCCGAGGAACGCGTGCGCGCCTTCGTCAAGGCCGAGCGTCACAGCCGCGTCGTCGCCATCCTGCGCAAGGCGCTGCCGGTGACGGCCGTGGCGGTGCTGGCCTCCTACTTCATTTCCACGCGGCTCAGCGTCAGCATCGGCGACGTGACCGCCAGCATCGGCGCCATCGAGGTCGCCGACGGCAATCTACGCATGATCAATCCCAAGCTTGAGGGCTCCGACAAGAAGAACGGCAAATATCTCATCGGCGCCGAGTACGCCGATCAGGACGTCAAGAACCCCAAGGTGATCAAGCTGCACGCCATCAAGGCCGATCTCGCGTCCGCCGATGGCGGCTGGTCGCGCATGGAGGCGGCGCGCGGCGTGTATGACAGCACGACCGAACGGCTGGTGATGCAGGACCGCATCACCATCGCCACCAGCACGGGCGTGACCGGCGAGCTCAAAAATGCCTCGCTCGACACCAAGAACCAGATCCTCCGCTCGCATCAGCCGGTCTCGTTCCTCCTGCCCAACGGCACCGTCAAAGCCAACGCGCTCACCTTGCAGTCCGCCGCGCACACGCTGACCTTCCGCGGCAAGGTGATGGTCCATATCGTGAAGCCGGAGAAGCAAGCCAAGCCCGAGCCGAAGGAGCAGACACCGTCGGCACAATCGGCCGCGCCGATGCCCGAACTGCCGGAGGACACCGGCGCGCTCAGGACGGGCACGCCATGAGCGGCTTAGCGCGCGGGCCCGTCATCGCCTTAGTCTGCGCTCTCAGCCTGCTCTGTGCTGCGCCGCTTGCCGCGCAGACCCTGACCAATGCGTTCGGCGGCCTGACCGAGAGCTCCAAGGACCCGATCGACATCGAGTCCGATTTGCTGGTGGTGCACGACAAGGAGAAATACGCGACCTTCCAAGGCAATGTGAAAGCCGTGCAGGGCACCACCATCCTGCGTGCCAAAGAACTCGTCGTGCACTATGTCGGCGGCGACAAGCTGGCGCCTGGCGCCAAGAAGGACGGCGGCGGCGAGACGGCGTCGGCGCCCGCGACCAAGGTGGCCGACGCCAAAGGCGGCGCCGGTGGCGACAGCGGCGGCAGCGCCCAGATCACCAAGATCGAGGCCAAGGGCGACGTGATCATCAACAGCGACAAGGACCAGACCACCACCAGCGACTGGGCCATCTACGACCTGCCGGCGCAGCAGGTCACCGTCGGAGGCAATGTGGTGTTAACCCAAGGCCAGAATGTGCTAAAGGGAGACCGTCTCGTCATCGATCTGACGACGGGCGAGAGCCGGTTCGAAAATTCGGGTAGTCCCGCCGCCGGGGGCCGTATCCGTGCGCTGTTCATGCCGAAGGACGCCGCAAAGAAAGCCAAGGCGGGCGATGCCAAAGCCAAGCCTGACGGCGCGGCCGAGGACACGTCGTCAAGCGGCGACACGCAAGATGCGAAAGATAAGACGCCCGCGGACGAGCCCGCTAATGACGTCCCGTGGCCGCTTTCGCCGGGCGCCGAGCCCTGAGGCCAGGGCTTTATGAGATGTTAACTTGCCGGCGCTTCAACGACTAAGGAGCGAAAGGGGTAGTGGGCAAATTGCTGTCGTTCCCAGGCCGCCAGGCAGTCGCCGCACCAGCGAGCGCGTCACCTGCCGAGGAGCCCATCCATGGACCCGGTGCTACTGCCGATCCGGGCGTCGGCCGGCTCACCGTCCGCGCCGTGGTCAAGAGCTTCAAGAAGCGCACCGTCGTTCGCGGCGTCAGCCTCGATCTGTTCCGGGGTGAAGCGGTCGGATTGCTTGGCCCCAACGGCGCCGGCAAAACTACCGTGTTCTACATGATCACGGGTCTCATTCCCGCCGACGAAGGCTCGATCAAGATCGACGGCCGCGACGTGACCAAGCTGCCGATGTATCGCCGGGCCCGCCTCGGCATCGGCTATCTGCCCCAGGAGGCTTCGATCTTCAGGGGACTCACGGTGGAGCAGAATATTCTGGCGGTGCTGGAGACGGTGGAGCCCAACAAGCGCGAGCGCCATATTCAGCTCGACGCGCTGCTCGAGGAGTTCCGCATCACCCGCTTGCGGTCGTCGCCCGCCATGCGGCTGTCCGGCGGTGAGCGCCGCCGTGTCGAAATCGCGCGCGCTCTCGCCACGCGTCCCTCCTTCATGCTGCTCGACGAGCCGTTCGCCGGCATCGACCCCATCGCCGTTAACGATATCCGCGCGCTGGTGCGGCATCTGACCCAGCGCGGGATCGGCGTCCTGATCACCGACCACAATGTGCGCGAGACCCTCGACCTCGTCAGCCGTGCCTATATTATCCATGACGGCATGGTGCTGACCCACGGCACCGCGCAAGAGGTTATCAATAACGAGGACGTGCGGCGGGTCTATCTCGGCGACCAGTTCAAGATCTGAGCCGCCGGCGTGAGTGAGTTCGACAATGGCGATCACCACTAAGCTCGAACTCCGTCAGACCCATAGTTTGGTGATGACGCCGCAACTGCAGCAGGCGATCAAGCTGCTGCAGCTCTCCAACATGGAACTGGCAAGCTTCGTCGACACCGAGCTCGAGCGCAATCCGCTGCTGGAGCGCGCCGAAACCGACGAGACCGGCGGCCCGGCGGCGGAGCCCCCTGTCGAAGCGGTGGCGGCCGCCGCCAAAGAGGCGAGCGAGCAGGACGGTTCCGGTACACCCGCCGAAGCCTCGTCGGGCGAGGGCGAGGCCGAAGCAGCGGACAGCGACGAATGGGTCGACCTCGAATCCGGCGGCAGCCGGAGCGAGGATCTCGATGCCGAGCCTCAAGACGTGTTTCCCGACGCCGATGGTTTCTCACCAGGCGTGCTCAAGGACTCAGGTTGGAGCACGCTCGGCCAGGGCACGCGCGCCAGCGGCGACGAGAGCTCGAATCTCGAATCCTACGTGGCCGAGGAGCGGACGCTCAGGGATCATCTCACTGACCAACTTGTGCTCGCTCTGGCCGATCCGGCGCGGCGCTTGATCGGCCATCACCTGATCGACATGACCGACGAGGCCGGCTATCTGCGCGGCGATCTGGACGGCGTCGCCGAACGGCTCGGCGCGCCGCTCGAACTGGTCGAGGAGACGCTCGCCGTGCTGCAGGGCTTCGACCCGTGCGGCGTGTTCGCCCGCGACTTGCGCGAATGCCTGCTGCTCCAACTGAAAGAGCAGGATCGTTGCGATCCGGCAATGGCGGCTTTCATCGACAATCTCAACCTTCTTGCCGTCCACGATCTCGCCGCGTTGAAGCGCGCTGCCCGCGTGTCCGACGAGGATCTGATGGACATGATCAAGGAGGTGCGGCGGCTCAATCCGAAGCCCGGGCTGAAATACGGCTCGGCGCCGACCCAGCCTATCGTGCCCGACGTGCTCGTCCGCGCGCTGCCCGACGGCAGCTTCCATGTCGAGCTGAACAGCGACACGCTGCCCCGCGTCCTGGTCAACCAGACCTACTACGCCACCGTGTCCAAATCGACCAAGCGCAAGGAGGACAAAACTTATCTGGTCGACTGCCTCCAGACCGCGAATTGGCTGGTCAAGAGCCTCGACCAGCGCGCCCGCACCATCCTCAAGGTCGCCCAGGAGATCGTGCGCCAACAGGACGCCTTCCTCACCTATGGCGTGCGCCATCTCAGGCCGTTGAACCTCAAGACCGTGGCCGACGCGATTTCCATGCATGAATCGACCGTGAGCCGGGTCACCGCCAACAAATACATGTCAACCAACCGCGGGCTGTTCGAGCTCAAATATTTCTTCACTTCAGCCATCTCGGCGACCAGCGACGGCGACGCCCACTCCTCCGAGTCGGTACGCGACCGCATTCGCACAATGATCGATGCCGAGCCCGCATCCGACGTGCTGTCCGACGACAAGATCGTCGAGCGGCTGAAGGGCGATGGCGTCGATATCGCTCGCCGCACTGTTGCAAAATACCGCGAAGCCCTGCGCATACCCTCCTCCGTGCAGCGCCGCCGGCTCAAGCGCATCGCCAACGGCGCCAGCCTGTAAACTGCGGGCTGGCAAAGAGAATCGTGTAAAGAGGACAGCGTCGAAATAGATGGTTTGACACCTTGGGATGCGGGGTCTAGCTTCCCGCCCCGCGGTGGAAACCGGCTCAGGGCACGCGATTTCTGCTCTGATCAACTCCGGTCCCGCAATTCGAGCGGCATGCGCCCGGGAACGCGGTGGGAAGGGCCATTCGATAGTCTTCCACGGGCAATGATACAGATTACCGGCAAGAACCTGGACCTCGGTGAGGCGTTGCGGAGTTACGTCCAGGAGCGCGTATTGCAGACCGTCGACAAGTTCATCGGGCGCGAAACGACGGGGCATGTGCGCATCGAGAAGGAGCACGGGGAGTTTCGGACTAGTTGCAGCATCCATTTGTGGCAGGGCATGAGTGTCGACGCTCATGGCGTGGCGCCCGACGCTTATCAGAGCGCCGATCTCGCCTGTGAGCGGCTCGAGAAGCGGGTGCGCCGCTACAAGCGGAGGCTGAAGCGGCATGGCGGCGGGGAGACCCCGCGCAAGCAGACGCAGGCGGCGTCCTACGTTATTCAGGCCACCCAGGAGGGGCAGGAGGAACGCGATGAGGACAATCCCGTTATTATCGCCGAAGCCGAAACTCCGATGCATGAAATGGCAGTCAGCGACGCGGTAATGCAGATGGACTTGTCCGATCGGCCCTTTGTCGTGTTTCGCAATGCAAGCCACGGTGAGATCAACGTGGTCTACCGCCGCGATGACGGCAATATCGGCTGGATCGACCCCGCGGGTCCGTTGCGCTTAGAGAGCGGAGCGGCCACGCATGCAGGGACCAAGAAGGCGCGCAAGCGGCGCTAGGCGAATTTTTCGTCCAGTCGTCACTATCGCGCCCAGCGGATGGATAGACCGATGCTGTTAAGCGATTTCATCTCCCCAGATTCGGTCGTGGCCTCGCTCAAGGCCAAGACCAAGAAGCAGCTCCTCCAGGATCTGTCGGCGCGCGCCGCCCGTCTTACCGGGCTTCCGGAGCGCGGCATTTTCGATGTGCTGTTGCAGCGCGAGCGGCTGGGGTCGACCGGGCTCGGTCACGGCATCGCCATTCCCCACGGCAAGCTCGCGGGGCTGAAGCGCATCGTCGGCATTTTTGCGCGCCTCGCCGAGCCGATCGATTTCGACGCGGTCGATGGCGCCAAGGTCGATATCGTGTTTTTGCTGCTGGCCCCGGAAGGAGCCGGCGCCGATCATCTCAAGGCGCTGGCCCGCATCTCTCGGTCGCTGCGCGAGGGCAGTGCGGTCGAGAAGTTGCGCGCCTCCAAGGACGCCAGCGCCCTCTATGCGGTGCTGACCGAGGACGAGGCCTCCTCCCACGCCGCCTAGGTGCGGCACAAGCTCTGGAATTTTAGTGGACGCTGACCGGCACGAGGTCGTTCTCGATGGCGTTGGCGATGGCTGCATTGCGGCTGTCGGTTAGGGCCAGGGGCGTACCGTCGGCGCCGAGCACGGCGAAAAGGTCGATGCCCTTCGGCGCGTCGGACAGCGCCGGGAACAGCCTCTCCGCGCCATCGGCGTCGAGCTGCCTGATATAAGCCACTTCGCCGTCGCCGAGCTGCGCGAACTCGCTCCGGGTCATCGGCGCGCGCGTCTGGTCTTCTTCTTCTTTTTCGAACTCATTCATGTTTCGTCTCGTCCTCCTTGATAGGGGCTGGCGAAGCTACGGGTACGAGAAAACACGCGATCGTCTCAATCCGCGGCGGTAATGCCGACCTTCAACACGCGCTTGGCCTGGCGCGGCCGCACCAGCTCGATTGCCAGCAGACCGTTATCCAGCTCAGCCTTGCTGACCTCGACGCCGCTCGCAAGCTGAAAGCTTCGTTTGAACTGGCGCGCCGCGATGCCGCGGTGGAGATAGTCCTTTGCCTGCTCCTCGCGCTGCTTGCCGCGAATGGTCAGGTCGCCGTCCTCGACGCTGACTTCAAGCTCATCGGCGCTGAAGCCCGCCACGGCAAGCATGATGCGCACGGCCTCCGGCTCGCTGTCGCCGTTGGGCAGCAGCTCGACGTTGTAAGGAGGGTAGCCGGCATCGCCCGCCTTGCCCGCGGCGCTGATCGCAGGGGGAGCGGTAAGGCTCAACCACAGACTGCCACCGAGGAGTGTCATATGCGACATCGAGCGAAAGCCCTTCCACTTAAGCGGCTGGCGCCATGCCGTTGGCGAGGCCCTGACGGCGCCTCTAAAGATCGGCTCGGCCCGCCGCGGGCGCCAAGCCATTGGAATTCCGGTTTCGGATATGGGGAAAATGCCGAGCGAATTCAAGCAGACCAAGGCGCTTATCACCGGCTCGTGTTTCGCTCCTACCCGGTCCCGGCGGCTTGCATTAAGCTTGTTGCGCGCTGAGCTTGCCCGCGAGTTCTTGAGCGATGATCTGGTACGTCAATTCCAAGACCGGTAGCGATACCCATGACGGCCGCACCAGCGGCACCGCCTTCAAGACGTTCGCCCAGGGCGCGGCTGCAGCGAAGACCGGCGACACGGTGGTGATCGCGCCGGGCACCTACGACCCGGATCTGCCGGCGCGGGTCAGCGCGGCGCGCACCGTCAAGATCGTCGTATCGGTGGCCGGCAGCGAGTGAAGCGTTCACTCGGACCGGCTGCGCGCCAATCGGCCGCGACTCGAGCCGGTCGGCGAGCCACTCCTCCGAGGCCGAGCCCGATCGCCAATCGTGGCAACGCTAGGAATGAACCGGTTGCGCCTCAGGAGTGGCGCTGCCGCGCTTCTCTCGGGCCGGACCGAGCATGAGGGTGCGGAACTCGGCTTCGCCGATGACGCGAGCCAGCTCCCTGAACGAGAAGAACGGCACTAGAGCGATGCCCATGATGACGCCGATGGTGAGCACCCCGACCGCGCCGCCCCCGCCGATCTCGGGGAAGCCCTCAGCCACGGTCTTGCCGTGGAACAGTCCGACCGCGATCTCCTCGGCGATATAGGCGGCCATCAGCAGCGTGGTGAAGGCGATCGACTTGTAGGCAATCGGATAGATCAGCGGCTTGTCCTCGAAGCGGCGCGCAAAATGCAGTCCTTCGGCGATCAGCATGATCTTGGACAGCACCAGCGCATTGACGACCGCGAGCCCGTAGAACCGGAAATCGATCTGGTGGCTGGCGAGCACGCTCCATTCGTGGACCAGAAACACGGAGAACACGAGCCAGAGATATGAAAACATGATGAGGAAGCTTTTCAGCTCCTTGAGCAGTCTCGCGCGCAAGCTCGGCTTCTCGTGGTTCGGCTCGGCGCCCGGTGTCGCGGCGGCAGACGCGTTCGTCCCTTCACGTGCGGGGCGCGCCGTATGAGGGGACAGGCTCACGGGCAACTCCCCCCCATCGCAAACTTCGCGAACCGGCTTCCATGAGTCGAAGCCCGGCCGCCACAACAAATCGTCGGTCTTTAGTCCGCCGCGCTCGGCGAGCAGCAGCAGCTCACGGTCGGCGAGCGGACCCCATTGCTGGTCGCCCCTGGCCAGATACCAAGTGGGATTGTGCGTCCCGGCGCCGTTGGTGGCTACGCTATCAGACATGGAATGGGCTCCCCGCTTCCCCTTGCTAGGCTACCTCATCGCCCCGATGGGGTCGAGCCGACGCGAAAAGTGGCCCAAGCGCTAGCTTAGCGGCCCATTTGGGGCAGCTAGTGGGCGTCGCTCGTGCCAATCGCGGACAGCCAAATGAGGACTTCGTCCGGCAACGCGAGTTCGGCCGCCGCCAGATTCTCATGCAGGTGGCCGAGCGACGAGGTTCCGGGGATCAGCAGAATGTTGGGCGCGCGATGCAACAGCCAGGCGAGCGCTGTCTGCATCGGGGTGGCGCCGATCTGAGACGCGACCTCCGAGAGCGTGGATGACTGGAGCGGCGTGAAGCCGCCCAGCGGGAAGAACGGCACATAAGCGATGCCGGTGCCCGCCAATTCGTCGATCAGCGAGTCATCGTCACGACGGACCAGGTTGTAGTGATTCTGCACGCAGACGACGTCGGCGATGCCGCGCGCCTGTTTAAGTTGGGCGGAGGTCACATTGCTCAGGCCGAGCTTGCGGATCAGGCCTTGCTGCTGGAGATCGGCAAGCGTGGCAAACTGTTCCTCGATCGAGCCCTCGCTCGGCCCGAAAAAGCCGCCGACGCGCAAATTGACTACATCGAGCGCCTCGACCCCGAGGTTCCGGAGGTTGTCGTGGATCGCGCGCTTGAGATCCGTGGGGCTGAGCGCGGGAATCCACGAGGCGTCGTCTCCGCGCTTGGCGCCGACTTTGGTCACGATCACCAAATCATCTGGATAGGGATGAAGCGCTTGGCGAATAAGCTGGTTGGTGACGTGCGGTCCATAGAAGTCGCTGGTGTCGATGTGATTGACCCCGCTCGCCACGGCCGCCCGCAGCACCGCAAGCGCCGCGTCGCGATCCTTCGGCGGTCCGAACACGCCGGGCCCGGCCAGTTGCATGGCGCCGTAGCCCAGACGGTTCACGGTGCGGCCGCCCAATGAGAAGACGCCCGCGGCGGTGAGGTCGGTCATGTCAGGTCTCTAAGTTGGAACAGCACAGCCATGACAGGGTAGGTGGCGCGTCCCGTTGCGGTTTGCGCCCGGCCGGCGAATCGGAGGCGAAGCTGGGTGTCCGCCTGCATGGGCTAAAGTCTGGGGGGATTTGGTGGAGCCAGGCGGGATCGAACCGCCGACCTCGTGAATGCCATTCACGCGCTCTCCCAACTGAGCTATGGCCCCTTAACGAAGGGAAAATCGGAAGCCGGGCGACCGGTTTCTGAAGACTTGACTTAGGCTGCGCGTTTCACCGGTTCAAGGAAAATGCGCTTTGCCCAAAGCACCGGCAATCCTGCCGGCTCGCACCTTATTGAACGCTAGGTTTCCTCGCCCGGTGGGCTCACGATGCCGGTCACATCGGCCTCGCCTTCCTCCTCTTCGAGAAATGCGTTTTCGTCGTCAGCTGCCGGAATCTCGGGAGTGTCATCGCCGAGATCGACGATCTCCTCGTCATCCTCGACCGCGACTTCGGCCCCGCCTTCCTCGACCTCTTCCAGGCTGATGATGTCGACGTTTTCGAGCACAGGAGCCTCGGCCTCGGGCTCCACCACCACCACCTTCTTCACCTCAACCGGCTGAGCGCGTTCGCTGCGGCGCGATGACGGCGGCGTCACCTGATAGACCGCTTGGCAGACGGGACAGGTGATAGGGGTTCGGCTCAAGTCGTAAAACCGCGCCCCACAGCTCGGGCAAACGCGCTTGGTTCCCCGTGCGGGTTTCGACATTGATAATCCTCGTGCTGGTCCTGATTTGCGCTCCCCATTGCCACGCCGCACCTGTGCTGTCAAAAGCTATCGAGCGCCCCAAAAGCCCTATTGTGACCCGATGAAGCAGCCTTTGACCGCCAGCCCCTCCGCGCGCCTTTCCGGCCGCATCGCCGTGCCGGGTGACAAGTCGATTTCCCATCGCGCGCTGATCCTGGGGGCGCTGGCCACCGGTACCACCCGGATCGCCGGGCTGCTCGAGGCGGAGGATGTGATCGCCACGGCCAAGGCGGTGGCCGCGCTGGGCGCCGAGGTCGAATGGTCGAACGGCGAGGTTGCGGTCAAAGGCCAGGGCGTGGGCGGCCTGCGCGCGCCGTCAGCGGCGCTCGATTTCGGCAATTCCGGCACCGGCAGCCGCCTGATGCTCGGGGTCGTCGCCGGCCACGACATGCAAGTCGAACTCACCGGGGACGCGTCCTTGCGCCGCCGCCCGATGGGGCGGGTGCTCGCGCCGCTGGCCGCCATGGGCCTGCAAACCGACGCCGACGAGGACCACGCCACGCTGCCGCTGGTCGTACGCGGCACCGTCGATCTCCTGCCCATCATCTACGATCTCCCGGTGCCGTCGGCGCAGATCAAGTCGGCGGTCCTACTGGCCGGACTGCATGCGCCGGGCCGCACCACCGTGGTCGAGCCGCTGGCCGCCCGGGATCACACCGAACGCATGTTGGGTTATTTCGGCGCCGAGCTGCGCGCCGAGGATCGCGGCGCCGGCGCCCGCGCCATCACAATCTGCGGCGATGCCGAGCTTCATTGTGCGCGCGTTGTCGTGCCGGGCGATCCGAGCTCGGCCGCCTTTATCATCGCGGCGGCGCTGATCGCTCCGGGCTCCGACATCGTGATCGAGAACGTGCTGCTGAACCCGACGCGCAGCGGCTTTATCGAGACGCTGCGCGAGATGGGCGCCGATATCGAGGTGCTAGACCGCCGTGACGAAGGGGGCGAGCCCGTTGGCGATCTCCGCGTCAAGTCCAGCGCGCTCAAAGGCGTGCGCGTGCCGCCCGACCGTGCCCCGTCGATGATCGACGAATATCCGATCCTCGCCTGCCTCGCTGCCTTTGCCGAAGGCGAGACTGAGATGCAAGGCCTCGCCGAGCTCAAGGTGAAAGAGAGCGACCGGCTGGCCGCCACCGTCGCCGGTCTCGCCGCCTGCGGGGTCGTGGCGCGAATCGTGGGCGACGACTTGGTGGTCGAGGGCAGGGGAGAGGTCAAAGGCGGCGGCCTGGTCGAGACGCAGATGGATCATCGCATCGCCATGGCATTTCTCACGCTCGGGATCGGCGCCCGCAGTCCCGTCACCATTGACGACGCCGGCATGATCGGCACCAGCTTCCCCGACTTCGTGCCCTTGATGACGAAGCTCGGCGCTAATTTCTCTTAGCCCCCTAACGAGGCCATTTTCCATGGACATCGCAAAGATCCCAGTCGGCGACAATCCTCCGCATGAGATCAACGTCATCATCGAGATCCCGCAAGGGGGCGCGCCGGTGAAATACGAGCTCGACAAGGAATCTGGCGCCATGTTCGTCGACCGGTTCCTGCACACGGCCATGTTCTATCCGGCGAATTACGGGTTTATCCCGCACACGCTGTCGGAGGATGGCGACCCAGTCGATTGCCTCGTGGTGTCGCCGACGCCGGTGGCAACCGGAGTGGTGGTGCGGGCTCGGCCGATCGGCGCGCTGTTGATGGAGGACGAGAAGGGCATTGACGAAAAGATCATCGCCGTGCCGACCGACCAGCTTCATCCCTTCTACAAGCGGGTCGGCAGCTACCGTGACCTGCCCGAAATCGTGATCGAGCAGATCGCTCACTTCTTCGAGCACTACAAGGATCTCGAAAAGGGCAAATGGTCGAAGCTCCAGCGTTGGGCCGAGCCGAGCGAGGCCGCCGACCTTATTCGCGCCGGCATAGACCGAGCAGAGCAGGCCGCATGATCATTGCCATCGACGGTCCAGCCGCATCGGGCAAAGGCACGCTCGGCAAGCGCATTGCCGCCCATTACGGCCTCATACATCTCGATACCGGCAAGCTCTATCGCGCCGTCGCCCGCGATACGCTCGCCGCGGGCGCGAGCCCGGCCGATGAAGATGCCGCTCTGTCGGCGGCCGAGCGGCTCGATCTCGGCACGCTGGGCGATCCCTTCCTGATGGACGGCAGGCTCGGCGAAGCCGCCTCGATCGTTGCCAGCCACCCCGCGGTGCGGGCGGCGCTGCTCGCTTATCAGCGCGCGTTCGCCCGGCGCAAACCCGGCGCCATCCTTGACGGCCGCGACATCGGCACGGTTATTTGTCCCGATGCCGATGTGAAGCTGTTCGTCACCGCGGCCCCGGAGGAGCGCGCTAGACGCCGCTATTGCGAGCTGCGCGGGGCCGGAAACAGCATTTCCGAGGCCGAGGTCCTTGCCGATATCCGGCGCCGTGACGAGCGCGATCGGAACCGCGCCTCAGCCCCTTTGATCCAGGCGGAAGACGCGGTCTTGCTCGACACCACGAATTTGGCTATAGACGCCGCGTTACAGGCAGCCATCGCTTTGATCGATGCTGCGATGGGCCGTGCGGGGCAGGCCGGTTGAGGCTGTGCCCATTTTGCATTGGCGCATCATTTTTCGATGATTTCCGCGAGGGTTAGCGAGCGGAGGAGAGGGCAGCCCCTAGGCTCGCCCCCGCCAGCTTTCGCAATACCTGCCGCGCCGAACGGAACGAAACAAGGGGCCTCCAGCAAAGCCAGGGAGGCAGGAGACGTGTATGATGCGATGCCGAGTAGGAGCCTAGATGACCGAGCCGCAGACGAGCATGAGCCATCCGAGCCTAGCCGAGTTCGCCGCTCTTCTTGAAGAGTCGCTGACGGGAACCGCGCTCCAGGAAGGCAGCGTAGTCAAGGGCACGATCGTTGCGATCGAGAAGGACGTCGCGGTCATCGACGTCGGGCTCAAGACCGAGGGACGTATCCCCCTCAAAGAATTCGGCCTGTCGGGCCGGCCGCCCGAACTGTCGGTCGGCGACGAGGTCGATGTCTATCTTGAGCGCGTCGAGAACTCGGCCGGTGAGGCGGTTCTGTCGCGCGAGAAGGCGCGGCGCGAGGAGAGCTGGACCAGGCTCGAGGAGAAATACAAGGCGGGCGAGCGCGTCGAGGGCGTGATCTTCAATCGCGTCAAAGGCGGCTTCACCGTCGATCTCGACGGCGCCGTGGCCTTCCTGCCCGGTAGCCAAGTGGACATTCGCCCGATCCGCGACGTCGGTCCGCTGATGAACATGCCGCAGCCGTTCCAGATCCTGAAGATGGATCGCCGCCGCGGCAATATCGTCGTGTCCCGCCGCTCGGTACTGGAAGAGACCCGCGCCGAGAAGCGCAGCGAGATCGTGGCCCGCCTCGAAGAGGGCCAAGTGATCGACGGCGTGGTCAAGAACATCACCGACTATGGCGCCTTCATCGATCTCGGCGGCATCGACGGTCTGCTGCATGTCACTGACATGGCGTGGCGCCGCGTCAACCATCCAAGCGAGATCGTGAATGTCGGCGACACGGTCAAGGTGCAGATCATCCGCATCAATCCCGAGACCCAGCGCATCAGCCTCGGCATCAAGCAGCTCGAGGCCGATCCGTGGTTGGGCATCGCCGCCAAATACCCGGTCGGCACGCGCTTCAAGGGCACCGTCACCAACATCACCGACTATGGCGCCTTCGTCGAGCTCGAGCCCGGCGTCGAGGGCCTGATCCACGTCTCGGAGATGAGCTGGACCAAGAAGAACGTCCATCCCGGCAAGATCGTTTCGACCAGCCAGGAGGTTGAGGTCCAGGTGCTCGAGGTCGATCCCGACAAGCGCCGCATCTCGCTCGGCCTGAAGCAGACCCAGGAGAATCCGTGGGTCGCCTTCGCCGCCAACAATCCGCCCGGCACCATCATCGAGGGCCAGCTGCGCAATATCACCGAGTTCGGCCTGTTCATCGGCCTGGACGGCGGCATCGACGGCATGGTGCATCTGTCCGATCTCGACTGGACCAAGCCCGGCGAAGAAGCCCTCAAGGACTACAAGAAGGGCGACAACGCCAAGGCCGTGGTGCTCGAGGCCGATTCCGAGAAGGAGCGCATTAGCCTCGGCATCAAGCAGCTCACGCCCGATCCGTTCGCCTCCGGCGCGCCGTCCACCAAGCTGAAGAAGGGCTTGCGCGTCACCTGCGAGGTCATTGCCGTCAAGGACAACGGCCTCGAGGCCAAGCTGATCGACCACGACGTCACCACCTTCATCCGCCGCTCGGACCTGTCGCGCGACCGCTCGGAGCAGCGGCCTGACCGCTTCGGCGTCGGCGAGAAGTTCGACGCAGTCGTGACCCAGGTCGACGCCAAGACCCGCAAGGTCTCGGTCTCGATCAAGGCGCTGGAGATCGCCGATGAGAAAGAGGCCGTGGCGCAATTCGGCTCGACCGACTCCGGCGCGTCCCTTGGCGATATTCTCGGCGCGGCCCTGAACAAGGTGAAGGGCGATGACGGCGAGGAGCCTGCCGCCAAGCCCAAGCGCAAATCCAAGGCTGCCAAGGCCGATGAGGAGCCGACCGTCACGCCGGACGAGTGAGCGAAACGTGTCGTTCTGGCCTTGACGCCGAGTTGAGGCGGTAGGGTTTTGCGCGAGGTTCCATGGCTCTCGATGCTGAAAGCGTCATCGACCGGCGCCGCCTCAAGCGGCGCCTGACCGCGTGGCGGATCGCTGCGGTTGTCCTGGGGCTGCTGTTCTTCGGCGCGCTGCTGCTGAGCGACCAGGATGCCGGCGGCCCGGCCGGCCTTCTGCCCCACATCGCCCGGGTGACCGTATCCGGCGTCATCACCGACGATCGCAAGATGAACGAGCTGATCGACAGGGTCGCCAAGTCTGATCAGGTCAAGGCCGTCATTCTCGACATCAACAGCCCCGGCGGGACGACCACCGGCGGCGAGGCGATGTATGACGCGGTGCGCCAGTTGGCCGAGAAGAAGCCGGTGGTGGCGGTGTGCGGAACCCTCGCCACCTCGGCCGCTTATATCGTTGCGCTCGCCACCGACCGCATCTTCGTCTACGGGAACACCATCACCGGATCGATCGGCGTGATCTTCCAATGGGCCGACGTGACCGGGCTGCTCAAGACGCTGGGCGTCAAGGTCGAGGAAGTGAAGAGCGGTCCGTTGAAGGCAGTGCCCAACCCGTTCGAGCCGACCGACGAACGCGGACGCGCGGTGGCCGAGGAGATGGTGCAGGACGCCAAGGTTTGGTTCCTCGGCCTGGTCAGCGATCGCCGCAAGATCGAACCGAGTTCCGTTCCCGGCCTGACCGATGGCCGCATCTTTTCCGGCCGGCAAGCCGTGGAGTTCAAACTTGTCGACCAGATCGGCGACGAGAAGGCCGCGATGAAGTGGCTTACCGAGGAGCGCAACATCCCCGCCGGGCTGAAGATCGTCGATTGGAAGCCGACCCAGGAGAGCGCCGGCCTGTTCGGCTGGCTGCTGCAGTCCATGGCCAGCTCAATTGGACTTTCCGCCGAGAGAATTGCCGGCCTCGCCGGCCAAATCTCGGCTACCCTCAAGCTTGACGGCATGGTTTCCGTTTGGCACCCTGCATCTGATTAGCGGGGGAATTCAAGGCCCGCGCCTTTAAGGCGCCCGGCCAGGTGGGGCTTATCATGATCAAGTCGGAATTGATTCAGAAGGTCGCCGCCGCCAATCCGCATCTCTTCCATCGCGACGTCGAGCGCATCATCAATATCGTGCTCGACGAGATCACCGGTTCGCTGGCGCGCGGCGATCGGGTCGAACTGCGCGGTTTCGGCGCCTTCACGGTGAAGCATCGCGCGGCGCGGCAGGGGCGCAATCCGCGCACCGGGGACACGGTCTTCGTCGAGGACAAATACGTGCCCTTCTTCAAGACCGGCAAGGAACTGCGCGAGCGCCTGAACCCTGACGGCACCAGCCGTTAGCGGGTGCGAACGAAAGCCCACTTCCGTGTGGCGTAAGGTCATCCTCGTCCTTGTTGTGGTTCCCCTCGGCGTGGTGCTGGTCGCCCTTGCCGTCGTCAATCGCACGCCGGCGCAGCTCATCCTCGATCCCTTCGGCGGCACCGAACCTGGCCTCTCGCTTCAGGCGCCGCTGTTCTTGTTCCTGCTCGGCGCGTTCGCGTTGGGGCTGGTGGTGGGTGGCGTCGCCACTTGGTTCGGCCAGGGCAAATGGCGTCGCCTGGCGCGGGAGGAGACCCGCCAGGCGCGCGATTGGCGCCGTCAGGCCGACCGCCTGGAGAAGGAGCTTGAAGGCGTGCACGGCAACCCCCCTCGCGCCCAGTTCCCGGCCGAATAACGGGAACGCGCTGGAAACCCTTTTGGCGCTGATTTCTGGCCTCTGACGCCCATTTATGTTGCAGTGCGATGGACTTGGCCCCCTGGATTGGCATAGGGTGCGCCAACGCGAGGCCCCCAAGGGCCGCCGAAAACCTCACCCGAGAGCTTGAGCCGTGCCGGTCAAGGTCAAAATCTGCGGCGTGCGGACGCCTGTCATTGTCGAGACCGCCGCGGAAGCAGGCGCCGACTATGTCGGGCTGGTGCTGTTTCCGGGCAGCCCGCGCTTCGTCGAGCTGGAAGAGGCCCGCGTCCTCGCCGCCATCGCCCGCGGCCGCGTCGGCACGGTGGTGGTTATGGTCGATCCCGACGATGCGCTGATCGACGGCGTGCTCGAGCGGGTCCGGCCCGACCTCCTTCAGCTGCATGGCAACGAGACCCCGGAGCGCGTCGCCGCGATCAAGGCCCGCGCCGGGTTGCCGGTCATGAAAGCCGTGAGGGTCGAGCAGGCGGCCGACGTCGCCGCAGCCGATGCCTACGCTGCGAGTGCCGACCATATTCTGTTCGATGCCAAGGCCGGTCTCGGTGCGGCGCTGCCCGGCGGCAACGGCATTGCCTTCGACTGGACCGCGCTCACCGGCTTCGCCGCGCCGTTCGCGCTGTCCGGCGGTCTCACCCCCGGCAATGTCGGGGACGCCATCGCGCTCACCGGCGCCGCTCTGGTCGATGTCTCTTCCGGGGTCGAGCGCGCCCCCGGCGACAAGGACGCGGAGCTGGTCAAGAATTTCATTCGGGCGGCAAAGTCGGCCGCCGCGCAAACCCGGGCCAAAGCCTCATGAGCGCGCGAACCGAACCAAATGCGCTGAACACCTATCGCGGCGGTCCCGACGAGCGCGGTCATTTCGGGCTCTATGGCGGGCGCTTCGTCGCCGAGACGTTGATGCCGCTCATCCTCGATCTCGAGCAGGCTTACGCCGACGCCAGGGCCGATCCGTCGTTCCGGACTGAGATGGACTTCCATCTCGCGACATATGTGGGGCGCCCGTCGCCGCTCTATTTTGCCGAGCGGCTCACCCAGCATTGCGGCGGGGCAAAGATCTATTTCAAGCGCGAGGACCTCAATCACACCGGGGCGCACAAAGTGAACAATGTGCTCGGCCAGATCATGCTGGCCTTGCGCATGGGCAAGACCCGCATCATCGCCGAGACCGGCGCCGGCATGCACGGCGTCGCCACCGCGACCTTGTGCGCGAAGTTCGGCCTGCCCTGCATCGTCTATATGGGCTCGGTCGATGTGGCGCGGCAGAAGCCGAACGTGCTGCGGATGAAGATGCTCGGCGCCGAGGTTCGCGCCGTCGAATCTGGCTCCAAAACGCTGAAAGATGACATGAACGAGGCGTTGCGCGACTGGGTCGCCAACGTGCACGACACGTTCTATTGCATCGGCACGGTGGCCGGCCCGCATCCGTACCCGTCCATGGTGCGCGATTTCCAGTCGATCATCGGCCGCGAGACCCGCGAGCAGATGCTTGAGGCCGAGAACCGGCTGCCGGATTCGCTGATCGCCTGCATTGGCGGCGGATCGAACGCCATGGGACTGTTCCATCCGTTCCTCGACGAGCGCGCCATCGAAATCTACGGCGTGGAAGCGGCCGGCCACGGCCTCGACAGCGGCAAACACGCGGCCTCGATTGCCGGCGGCAAGCCGGGCGTGCTGCACGGCAATCGCACTTATTTGCTGATGAACGACGACGGCCAGATTGAGGAGGCGCATTCGATTTCCGCCGGCCTCGATTATCCCGGCATCGGCCCCGAGCATGCCTGGCTCAACGACATGAAACGGGTAAAATTCCTGTCGGCGACCGACGACGAGGCAGTGGCCGCGTTCCAGCTCTGCAGCAAGCTCGAAGGCATCATCCCGGCGCTGGAGCCGGCGCATGCGCTTGCCCGCGTGCTCGACCTCGCGCCGCGGAAGCCGAAGGATCATTTGATGGTGATCAATCTCTCGGGCCGCGGCGACAAGGACCTCGACTCCGTCGCCCACTATGTGAGCGCCAAGAATTGACGGACACGCATACGATTTGGAAACCGGTATGACGCGCATCGAACGCCGCTTTGCTGAGCTAAAGGCGCAGGGCCGTGCCGGCCTGATCACCTTCATCACCGCCGGCGACCCGGATTACGACACCTCGCTCGCAATCCTCAAAGGCTTGCCGCAGGCGGGCGCCGACCTCATCGAGCTCGGCATGCCGTTCTCCGACCCGATGGCCGACGGCCCGGCGATCCAGGCCTCGTCCCAGCGGGCGCTGAAATCGGGCCAAACCATGAAAAAAACGCTTGAGATGGTCAAAGCCTTCCGCACCACCGATAGCGCCACCCCCCTAGTGCTAATGGGCTATTTCAACCCCATATATGTGTATCCGGTGGATCGCTTCGTTGCCGACGCGGTGGAAGCGGGAGTTGACGGCCTGATCGTGGTTGACGTACCGCCAGAGGAGGATATCGAGCTGCGTCCGGCCGCGACCGCGGCGGGTCTCAACTTCATCCGCCTGGCGACGCCGACGACCGACGCCAAGCGCTTGCCTGCCGTGCTCGCCAATACCAGCGGATTTGTCTATTACGTCTCGATCGCGGGCATCACCGGCACCAAGGCGCCCGACCTGGCCGACGTCAAAGCCCATGTCGGCCGTATCAAGGCGCATACCGGTCTGCCGATCGCGGTCGGCTTCGGCGTGAAGACGGAACAACAGGTGAGCGCCATGGCCGAGCTCGCCGAGGGCGTGGTGGTAGGGTCGGCGCTGGTCGCCGCGATCGCCAACAGCCTCGATGACGACGGCAAAGCCACGCGCGCCACCCCGCCGCAAGTGCTCGGCCTGGTCGAGCGTCTCGCGGCGGCGCTTCGCCACCCGGCCGAAGCGGCAGTGTAGACGAGTTGGAACTGAGCGATTTACAATTTGAGAGTTTCGTAGACCCGTGAACTGGATCAACAGCGTCGTCAGGCCCAAGATCCGCAACATCCTTCGCAAGAAGGACATGCCGGACAATCTGTGGGTGAAGTGCCCCGAGACGGGGCAGATGATCTATTACAAGGACCTCGAGGCCAACCAGTTCGTGGTCCCGGGCTCCAACTATCACATGCGCATGACGGCGGGCGCGCGGCTTCGGTCGCTGTTCGACGATGGCGAGTACGAGTCCTTGACGCTGCCCGAGGTGCCGCTCGATCCGCTTAAGTTCCGCGACGAGCGCCGCTATACCGACCGGCTGAAAGACGCTCGCAGCAAGACCGGCCTCGCCGATGCGGTGCTGGCCGGCGCCGGCCGCCTCGAAGGCCAGAAGATCGTGGCCGCCGCGCAGGATTTCGATTTCCTCGGCGGCTCGCTCGGCACCGGCGCGGGCGAAGCGGTGATCGCCGCCATGCGCGCCGCGGTCAAGCGCGGCACCCCGTTCATTCTGTTTGCCGCCTCGGGCGGCGCGCGCATGCAGGAAGGCATCCTGTCGCTGATGCAGATGCCGCGCACCACCGTGGCGGTCCAGGAGCTGCGCGAGGCGCGGCTGCCTTACATCGTCGTGCTCACCCACCCCACCACCGGCGGCGTGACCGCCTCCTACGCCATGCTCGGCGACGTTCAGATCGCCGAACCGGGCGCGCTGATCGGCTTTGCCGGTCCGCGGGTCATCGAGCAGACCATCCGCGAGCAGCTCCCCAACGGTTTCCAGCGCGCCGAATATCTCTACGATCACGGCATGGTGGACATGGTTGTGCATCGCCATGCGCTACGCGGCACGCTTGTCCGCATCTGCCAATTGTTGACCCACCGACAGCCAGGCCGCGAGACCGCCCTTGCCGAGGAGATCGACGGCAAGATGGCGCATCAGGCCCCATCCTCCACCATCAGCCATTCCGGCAACGGCCTCGACATCTCGGCTACGGAGGACGAGGAGCCCTTGACGGGGGGCGCCGGCAATGGCGCTAATCCTAACCCGCCGCACAGCGTCTAGACTAAGGGCTCGAGGGATTGACCACCTTACCGCACAGCGCGGGGCGCGCGCAGGGCCGCCTCCGGACGGCGTCGAGCGACACGCTGCTCGAGCGGCTGAAGAAGCTGCATCCGCAATCCATCGACCTGTCGCTGGGGCGGATCGAGCGCCTGCTTGCCGCGCTGGACCATCCCGAGCAGAAGCTGCCGCCGGTGCTGCATGTCGCCGGCACCAACGGCAAAGGCTCGTTCCTTGCCTTCACCCGCGCCATCGCCGAGGCGCTCGGCAAGGGCGTGCATGTCTATACCTCCCCCCATCTGGTCCATTTCCATGAGCGCATCGTGCTGGCCGGACCGCACGGCTCGGCCCCGATCGGCGAGGATTTGCTGGTCGATTGCCTCGCCCGCGCCGAAGCTGCCAATGGTGGCGAGCTGATCACGCTGTTCGAGATCACCACCGCGGCTGCCTTTCTCGCGTTCGCCGAAACCCCGGCCGATTTGCTGTTGCTGGAGACGGGACTGGGCGGCCGGCTCGACGCCAGCAATGTGGTGGCCAAGCCCGTTCTGACGGCGATCACGCCGATCTCCATCGACCACGTCTCTTTCCTCGGCGACACCTTGACCGAGATCGCCGGCGAGAAGGCCGGCATTCTAAAGGCTGGCGTACCGTGCGTGGTCGGCCGGCAGGAGCAAGAGGCGTTCGAGGTGATCGAGCGCCGGGCCGAGCAGATCGGCGCGCCGCTGCACGTCGCCGGCCGCGACTTCGATATGTATGAGCAGCAGGGCCGGCTCGTGTTCCAGACCGCGACCCGCCTGCTCGATCTGCCGCTACCGCGCCTCACCGGGCGCCACCAGATCGACAATGCTGGCACCGCGATCGCCGCGGCGAGCCTGTTGTTCGGCGACGCGCTGACCACGCGCGCGTTGGAGCACGGGCTGACCCATGCCGAGTGGCCGGCGCGGCTCGAACGCCTCGCGGTCGGCGGGCTGCATGCCTATGTGAGCGATGGCACCGAGCTTTGGCTCGACGGCGGGCACAATGCCGCCGGCGGCAAAGTCATTGCCCACGCGCTGGCCGAACTCGACGAGCGCGTGCCGCGCCCCGTCCATCTCATCTTCGGCATGATGGACACCAAGGACGCCCATGCCTTCATCGCCCCGTTCAAGGGGCTGGTCGAACGCATCTACACCGCGCCGATTCCCGACGAGCCCAACGCCTTCGATGCCGAGGCTCTCGCCGAGATCGCCCGAGCCGAAGGCTTCGACGTGGTGGCGACCGCGAGCCTGCCCGACGCGCTCACCCGGTCGCAGGCGGCGCTGCAAGGCCCAGGCCGCGTATTGATCTGCGGCTCGCTCTATCTTGCCGGCCTCGCCCTCAAGCTGCACGGCTGAAGATGTGAATGTTGGGAGGCATCGATGCAACGACGACTGATCGGCGCAGGATTGTTTGTGCTCTCGTCTCTGGTCTTGGTCTCTGACGGCAAGGCCGATCCGCTGCCCACCGAGATCGGCGCCTGTAGCGGCACCACCATTACCGAGATCGGTTACCGGCTCAGCGAGCCCGATACCGGTAGCGCCATCAGCTACGCCAATGGCGGCGTGCAGATTTCCTACGACACGATTGCGGAGATACACCGCTCCAAGATCGGCGACGCGGTCACGCTCTGCCTGGTCAGTGTGCCCGAGGACTGCCCGCCTGACGACGATCGCGGCAAAGTCTATCGCGCCACCAATCTCCGCACTGGCGAATCTTGGGAAGCGCCCGACTCGCAGCATTCTTGCGGCGGCGCCTAACCTGATTGCCTCACGCCAAAACGTTGATGGCCGGACACACCCGGCCATGACGCAATCCGGTCTTCGGGGCAATGCCGCTAAGCGGTGATGGTGCCGTTGATCCAGGCGGCGAGATGGTTCTTCGGGTATGCGCCTTTGAGCGTACCGGCGACCTCGCCGTCCTTGAATAGGATCAGCGTTGGGATCGCGCGCACATTGTAGAATGACGGCGTGCGCGGGTTCTCGTCGATATTGAGCTTGATGATTCTCACCTTGCCGTCGAGTTCCTTGGCGATCTCTTCCAGGGCGGGCGCAATCTGCCGGCACGGGCCGCACCATTCGGCCCAGAAATCGACGACCACCGGGGTCGCCGATTTCAGCACCTCGGCCTCGAATGTGTCGTCGGATACTTTCTCAGTTGCCATTTGTGTCTCCTAGCGGCCGGCGCGCCACGGAACGACCGGTCCTTTTATCGACTCGGAAACTAGGTATGGACTACCATGCCGTCAAGGCTCGAAGGTCGGCTCCATAAGCCGCCGTTCGGCGTCATCAAGCGAAGTTGATGGGATCTCCATGAGGCGGGGGCCGTCGGTCCACAGCAGTGCCGCGCGCAAGGCACGGCCCGGAAACAGGCCCTTGAGCGCGGTTCGGTAGCCGGCCAGCTGGGCGATATAGGCGAGCGAGACCTCGTCCAGCGTCTTGGGCGGCGGCCGGTTGGTCTTGTAGTCGAGAATGATGAGGCCGTCCTCGACCGTGGCGAGACGATCGATCTGGCCCTCCAGATCGTAGTCGCCGATTCGGGCCACCACCGGGACCTCGGCCAGGCTGCCCGGTTGGAACAGCGGCGCGAAGGCCGGCTCCCGCACAATCGCCAGCGTCTCGGCAATGACCTCGTCTTTCAGCTCTTGGCCGAGATCGGCGCCTCGTGCGGCGACGAAGGCCCGGGCTGCCTCTTCCTGGTCGTCGGGCCCCACCTCCGGCAGGTGCTGCAACAGGGCATGGACGAGCCGCCCGCGGGCATAGCGGCCATTCTCGCTCAGTGCCAGCGGCCCCAGCGGCGGTTGCTCCTTGAGCCCTTCCGTGCCGCCCTCGAGGCCGAGCGCCAGCCGCGAGGGGGCAAGCTTCCGGCGCAAGCGCTCGTGCGGCGCCGGGGCGAGCGCCCAGGTCGGCAACGATTCGGGCTCCCGTTGCTGAATCTCGGCCGCGTGGGTTGGCACCGCGTTGACCTGCTCGCTCTCCATACGGCGCAGTTTCGCCCCGTCGGGACCGGCGTGCGCGGTCAACAGCCCAGCGAGCCCGCCTTCGACTAGGTCGTACCAGGACTTGCCGTCGCGCGCCTTGACCCCCTGCCAGCCGCAGACATAAAGCCGGTCCTTCGCCCGCGTCATGGCGACATAGAGCAGCCGGTGATATTCCTCCCGGTCGGCCTGGTCCATCGCGGCCTTCGCGCCGGCGATCCCGGCGACGCCGGAATGACCCGTGGGCGGCCACACCAGATGGCTGACCTCGCCCTCGGGCTCGCCCGCACGCGCCACCGGATAGAGCCGCGGTCCCTGCGGCCGCGGGCCCATGCAGGTATCGGGCAGGAACACGATCGGCGCCTGCAATCCCTTCGCGCCGTGCACGGTCATGATGCGCACCTCATCGCGGTCCTGCTCCATGTCGCGCTTGATTTCCACGTCGCCGGCGCGGAGTTGATTGACGAAGCCCTGCAGCGAGGGCGCGGCCTCGCGGTCATAGTTCAGCGCGAGATCGAGGAACTCATCGATCGCCTCGGCCGCCTCCGGTCCGAGCCGGGTCAGCATGGCCTGGCGCAGGCGCTGTCCGTCGGCGCCGAGCAGCTCGGAGAAGAATTCGTATGGCGGCAAAAGGTCCGCGCGCGACCGCCAGGCCGACAGCCGGTCCCAAGCGTCGGTGAAGCGGAGGTCTTCCTTGGCCTTGAGCGCCGCCCACAGCGAGCCGTCGCGCCCATGCGCCAGCGCGAACAGCGCGTCGTCGTCGAATCCGAACAGCGGACTCTTCAACACCACGGCGAGCGCCAGATCGTCCTCCTGCAACAGCAGCACGTCGGCCAGCGCCACCAGGTCCTGCACCGCGAGCTGATCGGTGAGCAGCATGCGGTCGGCGCCCGCCACCGGCACTTTCTCGCGCTTCAGCGCGCGGATCATCGGCGTGATGAACGGATCGCGGCGCCGCACCAGGATCAAGATGTCTCCTGCCTTGACCGCGCGGCCTTGCGCCGGAAGCTGTTCGGTACCGATCCAGCCTTTGATCGTTGTAGCGATGCGTTTGCACAGATCATCGACCGAGCGGGCCCCCGCCGCGGCCTCGTTCCAGGGCTCGAACGCTTCGGAGTCCTGCGGCTTCTCCTGCGTCTCCACCTCCCACAACTCGACCAGCCCGGCTTGGCCCACACGAAACGCGTGGTGCTGGATGATCGCGCCCTCCTGCCAACTCAGCCCGTTGGCGGCCGGCGGCGCGGCGAATACGCGATCGACAGCTTCGAGGATCGGCTCGGTCGAGCGGAACGAGAGGGTGAGGGGCACCTCGTGCCACTCGAGCCCCATCGCCGCGGCGCGTTGCCTGAAGGCACGGCCGATTGCGCCGAACCGCGCCGGGTCGGCGCCCTGGAATGAATAGATCGACTGCTTCTCGTCGCCGACCGCGAAGAGCGTGCGCAGCTTGTCGCTGCTGCCGCTGCCGGCGAAGAACTCCGCCGCCAGGCTCTCGATGATGCTCCATTGCGCCGGGTTGGTGTCCTGCGCCTCGTCCACCAGGATGTGATCGATGCCGCCGTCGATCTTGTAGAGCACCCACGATGCCGCGCCGGATCGCAGCAAGAGGCTCTGCGTCTTGACGATGAGGTCATCGTAGTCGAGCGCGGCTTCCGCCCGCTTGCGCCGCTCGTAATCGCTCTGCACGGCGTCGGCGACCGCGAGCAATGCGGCGCTTGCTTCGGCGACCTGCAGATGCGCCAGACGGTCGGTGAAAACGTCGAACGCCGCGTGTGCTTGGTTGAGTATCGCGGAGATCTTTGGTGCGCCCTTCTCGATGGCCTTGCTGCAAATTCGCGCTTTCGGCTCTCCGTCAGCTCTGAGAAATAGGGCCTTGAACGCCGCCAGACGATTTTCACCTTCGCTCGACCGCGCCGCACGCAGCTCGACCTCTGCCGTCTTGTCCATGTCGGTGGTGCCGCCATGGGCGACGTAGGCGGCGATGGCGGCATCGATCGCCGCATCGTCGAGCACGTCCGCCAGCGCCGCGGTCAGCGCCTCTTCCGTGTCCTTGGCCACACCGAACAACTGCTTCAGCGCCAGGCCCTCGGCCTTCGCCCAATCGGCGTGGGAGCGGTGATAGGCCACCATCTTGGCCAGCTCGGCGCGCTTGCCGAGCACGGCGTCGACCACTTTGCGGAAATATTCGCCGTCGGTGGTGGCGATGAGCCTGGCCAGAGCCTGGCCGAGCGCGCTGTCGCTCTGGTCGGCAGCGCGCGCGACCACGGCGTCGAACGCGGCGCGCCGCAGCAGCGCCTGCTCGCGCTCGTCGAGCACCGAGAAATGCGGCGTGACTTGCGCCTCCAGCGGAAAGCGCTGCAGCAACCGCTCGCAGAAGCCATGAATGGTGTGGATCTTCAGCCCGCCTCTGGCCTCCAGCGCGCGCGCGAACAGCCGCCGCGCGATGCCGAGCTCGTCCTCGTCCGGTGCGTGCCCGAGCAACGCCGCCAGCCTCTCGCGCAACGCCTGGTCCGTGGCCGTCGCCCACTCGGCCAGCTCCTTGAGCAGGCGGTTCTGCATCTCTGCCGCCGCCGTCTTGGTGTAGGTCAGGCAGAGAATGGATTCGGGCCTGAACCTGGCGAGCAGTAGCCGCAAGCACCGCCTGACCAGCACCGCGGTCTTGCCCGTGCCGGCATTGGCCGACACCCACGCCGAGGAGCCGGGGTCGGACGCCCGCGCCTGGTTGAGATCGGTCTCGTGCGGCAACGGCGCCGGCGCGCTCATCGATACTCCTCCTCGGCGTCTTGCGTGAGCCATTCCTTGACCCGCGCGAGCTGCTCATAGTCGTCGTAGCGATAGGCGTTGGCGAACGGGCCGGCGCGCCGCTTCACCTCGTAGGGCGTCACGGGGTCGTCATAGCGCGCGACCAGATCGATCAGCTTGCCGAGCGCCAGCGTGGCAAGATCGGCGGCCGGCGTCTTTGCCGCATCGTTCTCTTCGCCGCCCTCGTTGCGGCCCGAGGCGCTGATATAAACGAGGCCGCTGACGGGGGATTGGCCGAGATCCGCGAAGCCGCCGGCGGACGCGATCGCCCCTTCGAGCGGAAGCTGCGGCGAGGAGAGCTTCTCGACCCAACTTGGCTTTGGCGGCTTGCCGGTCTTGTAGTCGTAGATCACCACCGAGCCGTTCTCGGCGACGTCGATGCGGTCGGCGCGGGCCGTGAGGCGGAACCCGGAGGGCAGTTCCAGCGCGCCCTGGACCTCGGTCAGAATGCGCGCGACGCCATCGCGCCGCTCCGGCTCGGTGGCGGCGAACCAGCGGGCGAAGCGGCGGAATGCAGGCCGCCAAAACGCCTCCACGATCGGCGCGCGGCCGAGCCGGTTGAAATGCGCATCGGCGATCTCGATCAGCCATGCTTCGGCATCGGCGGGAAACGCGTCGGGGAAAGCGCCGAAAAACTCGTGCAGGCTCCGATGCACGATCGTGCCGCGTAAGGCGGGATCGGGCTCGGCGCCGAGCTGTTTCATGCTCTGCAGCGTCAGGATGTCCCTGGCGAAGATCTCATAAGGATTGGCGATCCACCGCTCGATGCGGGTGACGCTCAATTTGTGCGGACGAGCCTTGACCGGCGGCCTCGGCTCGGGTGGCTTCACCGGCTCGAACGAGGGCGCGCGATCGCGCTCCCGCGCCCAGGCCACCCAAGGCTGTTCGGGCTCGATCTTGGCTTCGAGGCCGGTCGCCTTGACCAACGCCAGCAGCCGCTGCAGCCAGCGTGAGGGCACCGTCGGCACGCCGCCCACTTTCAGTGCGCGGGTGAGATAGACCTGGCTCGCGCCCAGCGCCTGGGCGAAATCGTGGGCGGAGAGCCCGATGCGGCGCTCCGGCGGGTCGAGCCCCAGCGTTTCGCGCATCGGCCGGCTGAGCCAAGGTCCGGCCTCCTGATGCCGCGGCCACACGCCTTCGTTCAAGCTGCCGAGGATCACCATATCGGGCTGCTGCAGCCGGGCCTCGAGCGGGCCCCAGATGAACAGGCGCGGATGCAGCGCCGCGCGCGGGCGCACCACCTCGCCGCCGACGAGGCTCCGATAGAAGGGCGGATAATCGGCGGTCGTGAGCGACAGCCCGTGGCCCGCGTCGATCAGTTCGGCCAGCAGCACCGACAGCGCTTCGCCGGCATCGCCCTGCCACAGGCCCGAGGTGGAGCCGTCACGATCCCGCGCCAGGGCCTCGGCCACGGCGGCATGGGCCTCTGCCAGATTTGAGGCTTCATGGGGCAGCGGCCCCGCCAGCGCCGTGAGCGGCGCGAGTGCCCTCTCCAGGTCCTCTACCAAGCTGTGGGCCGCCGCATAGTCTTCCGGTGACAGGGCGAGAGGCATACGCTTGCGTTCGCTGCGTGTGGCCTCGAGCGCCGCCCGCACGGCGGCCAGTCCCTGGCCGACATAGATGTCACGGAACACGCCCCGTTCCAGCGCCCGCGCCGCGCCGCGCGCCACCTCGGGGCGGCGTCCGAGCAGAGCGAGCGGGTGCTTGAGCAGGGCCATCAGCTCAGGCGGGGCGAAGTCCGTCTCAACCGCGCCGAGTACCAGGTCGAGAAAAGCGCCGGGCACGGTGCGCGCCACCGGCACGCCCGCCGAATCGTCGATCGCCAGGTCGTAGCGCTTGAGCCGGGCCGCCACGCGCCGGGCCAGCACCCGGTCAGGGGTCACCAGTGCCGCCGTCTTGCCTGGCGTCTCGATTGCCGAACGAAGCATCAGTGCGATGGCCTCCGCCTCGTCATGCGCGGTCGGCGTCTCGACCACCCGGATCCCGGCAAGCGCGTTGGCGAAGCCTGCGCGGCCCTCGGGGCCGAGCTCCTCAGCTTCGAGCAATAGCCGCCACCGATCCGTGCTCTCGGCCGGGCGCAGGGCCTCGCTCACGAGATGCAGCCGCGCCCGGGCGGCGCCGTCCGGCGCGCTTCCCGCCACGTAGGGGACCTCGTCGCGGGTCACGCCGAGCTTGAGCAACAGTTCGGCCATGCCCGCTTGTGGGTGCTCGGGATGGTTGGGCAAGCTCGCCCAGCTTGCCTCATCAAGCGAGCGATCGAGGCCCGGCAGCACGACCGCGCCGTTCGGCAATGAGGCGATCACTTGCAGGAGCCGCGCCGTCGCGGGCACCGTTCCGGTCGAGCCGGCGGCGATCACGGGGTAGGGGGAGCCGCGCGCCAGACGCGCGGCCTCGTCCGCCATCAGCCGATTGCGGCGCGCGACCGGCGACACCAGTCCATGATCGGCGAGATAGTCCGGCCAGCGCTCGGTGACGATCTTGAGGAACTCGACGGTGATCTGCCAATGTCCGGCGAATTCCTCCGGCACGATGGCGTCGAGCCCGGCGAGATCGACCTGCTCGCTTTCGGCCACGTCCATCAAATTGGCGAGATCGGCGGCGAGATAGGACGCCTGTCCCGGCGTCATCGCGACCAGCGGCGAGGCTTCGACGCCGCGCTCGCCCGCCGCCTCCGCGCGCAGCAGATGGCTGTAGGCCAGTACCAGCCGCATCAGCGCGAGACGCCTCGGCAGTGCGCCGATGGCCGGCAAGCCGAGCCCGTCGTCCTGCTGACTCTCCTTTCCTCCGAAGATGATGGCCGCGTCTTCGTCCGGGTCGCCGAGCGCCCTTATGCGCGGCAGGAGCAGCGCGTCGCCCTTGGCCTCGGCCAGAAACGCCTCGCGCAATGCCCGCGCCGCGCGCCGGGTGGGGAGATAAAGCGTGATGAGCGGCAGGGTAAGCGGGTCAGGTTTGGGCCCGCCCGGTGAGGGCAGGACGCCGTCGAGCACGGCCCTGGCCAGGGTAGTAAGGAACGGCGCCGAAGGCGGGATGGTGTAGAGCCTGACAGCCTTTGGCGAGGGCTCAGGCACCTTCGCGCTCGAACGAGGTCTCGGCTTCGGCCAGGGCTTCCGGCGTGCCGACATGCATCCAGGTGCCGTCGAGCCGCACGCCGTAGAGCTTGCCCTTGGCAAGCGCGCGGTCCCAGAGCAGGTTCAGCGAGAAGCGCCCATCGGGCGCATCCTTGAACAGTCTCTCGTCGCACAGCGACACGCCGGCAAAGGCGAACGGCACCACCTCATCTTTGCCACGGCGCGCGAGCCGCCCGTCGGGCCCCATGGCAAAGTCGCCTTTAAAGGCATAGCCGATACTGGTCGCCGTTGGCGCGAGCAACAGGAGACAGTCCATCGTCGCCGGATTCCATTTCCGCAGCATGCGGGTGAGCGCTGGCGTCGCGCTCTCGCTCCACACCGAATCGGCATTATGGATGAAGAACGGGCCGTGCCCGAGCAGAGGCAGCGCCTTCTTGGCGCCACCGCCGGTATCAAGCAGCACGCCGCGTTCGTCCGACACCATGATGTTGGGTTGCTTGCTCTGGCGAGCGGCAAGATGCGCCTCGAGCTGTTCGGGCAGATAGTGGACGTTGACGACAGCGGTCTTGACTCCCGAGGCGGCGAGCCGGTCGAGCACATGATCGATGAGAGTCTTGCCTGCCAGCGGCACCAGCGGCTTCGGCATGCGCAAGGTCAACGGGCGCATGCGTTCGCCGAAGCCTGCGGAGAGCACCATCGCGGTTCTGGCTTCGGTCATCGACGCGCTCTCTCACAGCACCAAAGGCGGGAGGTCTTGCGCGGCAGGAAACTCGCGCGCATAGAAGCGGCGGAGCTCCGCCAAAGTAGGGTGGGCGAGGGCGCGCTCGAGGTAGCGTGCGACCCGCGGGATGTGAGCGAGATAACCGCGCTTGCCGTCACGTTTCGCCAATCGCGCAAAGATGCCGAGGATCTTAGAGTTTCTTTGGGCGCCGAGCGTCGCGTAAAGCGTGACGAACCGATCACCCGAAAAGTTGTTGTTTTGCGCGCCCCGGGCGGCACAGTAGCGACCGAGCAATTCCTGTTCAAGCGGTTCCGGCACGTCCAGCCTGGCATCCTGGAGCAGCGACACGAGATCATAGGCGAGCGGCCCCGTCAGCGCGTCCTGGAAGTCGAGAATACCCACCCGCCGAATGCCGTCCCGATCCGGGAGCCACATCAGATTAGGCGAATGATAATCCCGCAGCACCCAGCCCAAATCGGCCTTTTCCGCCTCGGCCAGCAGGGGGCGCCACAGGCCCGCGAACTCGTCGGCGAGACCTGCCGGGACGTCTTCGCCATGTAGCGCCGGCCACAGCCAGTCGATCAGCAGCGAGGTTTCGGTCAGCATCGCCTCGGCATCAAAGACCGGGAGTCTATAGGGGGCGTGGCCCTCGATCGGCAGCAGGTCCGGCGGTCCATTGCCGGCGAGCGCCACCAAGACATCGACAGCCGGTCCCCACAATTCGGCCAGCGGACGCCCGCGCGCCACCTCGCTGCCAAACACCTTGTCGCCGAGGTCTTCGAGAATGAGAAAGCCGCGATCGAGGTCGAAGGCATAGACGGCCGGCGCCGACAGCCCGCGCTCCCGCAGCGCACCCGATACCGCCACGAACGGCGTCACGTCCTCGGCCAGATGCACCAGCGCGCTATAGGGCTTGCCGTCGCGGATCGGCGGACCGTCGGGCTGGCGCGGCGAATTCATCAGCACGGCGGGGCGGTCCTTATCCGCCAGCCGCGCATAGGACCGGGTCGAGGCATCCCCTTGCAGATAACGGGTCGAGACCTCGTCGTATGGTGTGTGCGCGAGGAACTCGGACAGGGCATGCGCGCGCGCGAGCCTCGCCTCCCAGCTTCCATGTCCGGTCAGCACGATCCGGCGCAGATTTGGCGTCGCGGTCTCGTCCATGGCGATGTCGAGGCGGTCCTCGGGCAGCCAGCGTGAGGCGCGCTCGGGCCACTCGACGATCACCACGCCCTCCCTCACCGCATCGTCGAGGCCGAGCTCGTCGAGCTCTGACGGCTCCAGGCGGTAGAAGTCGCAATGGGTGAGGGTGAGATGTGGCGTCTCGTAATGCTGCATGAGCGCGAAGGTCGGGCTCGGCACTTCGCCCTCGCCGCCGAGCTGGGTAACCAGGGCGCGGGCGAAGGTGGTCTTGCCGACGCCGAGCGGTCCGGACAGCGCGATGACGTCACCGGCTTTGAGGATGACGGCGAGACGGCTGGCGAGAATGTCGAGCCGGACGAGATCGACATCGTCGAGACTCCAACTTGCGCTCATCCGGTCCGGCTTGACTTGTAGTGCAGCTCGTCGGACTCGGCCGCCTCGCCTCGCGGCTCCTGCTTTAGCGGCAGCAACACTGTGACGCGCGTGCCGCGTCCCGGCGCCGAGTCGAGCGACACCGTGCCGCCATGCAGCTCGGCCAGGCTCTTGACGATGGATAGCCCAAGTCCGGCGCCGCGATGGCGCGAGCCATGGGAACGGCTCTCGAAGCGATCGAACACGGTCTGCTGGTAGTCCTCGGGAATGCCGACGCCTTGATCCTCGACCGCGAAAGCGATCATGGAATTTTTCCGGCCGCAGCGTAGCGCGATCTTGCCGCCGTCGTCGGAGAAGCCGATGGCATTGGAGAGCAGGTTGTACAGAATCTGGGTGACGCGCCGATGGTCGGCGATGAACTCATCGAGGCCGGGCTCGACAGCGATGTCGAGCTCGACGTCGTTCTGCTTGAGGCGCTCCGCGACCCCCTGCACCGCCTGTTCGATCACGTCCTGTACTTTCACGGTTGAGAGCGTCAGCTCGAGCGTTCCGGCGTCGATGGTCGCCAGATCGAGAATATCATCGATGATGGCGAGGAGGGTGCGTCCCGACAGGCGGATGTCGCCCAGATAATCACGCTGCCGCTCGGTCAACGGGCCGGCGATCGGGCTCGCCAGCAACTCGCTAAAACCGATGATGTTGGTGAGGGGCGTGCGCAACTCGTAGGACACGTGGCTGATGAAGGCGGTCTTGAGACGGTCGGCCGCCTCCAGCGCCTCGGCGCGCTCGATCAGCGCGCGCTCCGCCTTTTTCGAGTCGGACACATCGAGATAGGTGAGCAGCGTACCGCCGTCGGGGAGCGGCAGCATCGCCGAGGTGACCACGCTGCCGTCGGCCCGGTCGAACTGCCGCTCATCGGAATGCCGCTCCGCCACGATGGCCGTCACCGCGGTTTTGATGCTCTCCCATTCTTCGGGCACGTCATAGAGCACGCGGCAGCAGGCGATGACATCGTCGATATGCGGCTCGCCGTCGAGCTGGCGCGGGTTCAGTCGCCAGATGGTGGCGAAGGCGCGGTTGTAGAGGCGCAAGCGCCCGCTCGGCGCAAACACCGCCACGCCTTCGCGCAACGTGTCGAGCGTTTCCCGCTGCACCTCGATCAAGGCGTTGTATCGGCTTTCGAGCGAGATCCGCTCGGTGACGTTCTCGTAGAGATAGGTGACGCCGGCTTCACCTTCACTGTCGGCGACGACATGGAGCGTGCGGGCGTCGGGCAGGTGCCATAGGTCTTCGATTTGGCCATCCGATCCGTAACAGGCGAGCCAGTCCTTCTTCCACGCGCGATAGTCGGCCTTCTCCGGCAGCCGCCGCGCCTGGCGCAGCCGGTCAAGGATCTCGCCGTCGCGGGGCAGAGTGGCCAGCCATTCGGGCTCGAGCTGCCACAATTCCACATAGGCCTGATTGAAATGGGTAAGCCGCTGCTCGGCATCGAACACGGCGAAGGCTGTGGCCAGCCGGTCGAAGCTCCGGAAGCGGGTCTCGAGGTTCGGCCTGGGCTCGGCGGGGGCGCGCTCGGTCTTGTGCGCCTCGTCGAGCAGCCCGCGCAGCGAGGCGACCTGCTCCTCGAGTTGGCGGTGCCGGGCGGCGACATCGGCCAGATCGAGCCTGCGTCCGGCCAGATCGCGCACCTTGAGCACGATAGTTCGGCCGGCGGTGCGGCCGTCGACCTCGACATAGCGCTTGCGGGTCGTGCGGAGCATTAAATTGAACGGCTCGCCCCGCTCCACCAGCGCATCGATGGCGTCGTCAAGCTCAGTGGCCGAGGCGGCGTCGAGCCAGTCGGTGAACTTGAGCAGCCCGCTGGTATCGCGCGGCACGCCGACCGCCGCCGGCAGGGTCGAGATCAGCAACTCGGCCTCGCCGCCTTCCGCCACCGTCAGCAGCGCTTGTGGCTCGGCCGCGAGCAGCGTCTCGAGCGTGCTCTCGCTCAGGCGATAGCGCTCAGCCTCGAGATAGGCAGCGGCCGCGGCCCTGCGGGCCCGTTCCGTGGCACGCAGACAGGCGATCGCGGTCCAGACCGCAAAGGCGATGATGCCGAGACTGATGCCGAGCAGAAGCAGGGTTCGGGCGTCGAAGATCGAGGCGTCGCTCGCGGCAAGCGCCGCGTCGAGCGGAGCGAATGACAGCGGAATTGAGCAGGCGACGACGCGGAATAGCACTACTGCCCACCTTAATGAAGGTGCAGCCTTGCCCCCGCTGGTCCGCATGGTCCCTCGCTCCCACGCTGCCGCCCATGGCCTCGCCTCGCCTAAACGCTGCCACAGACTGAACGCGGTCCGATCGACCCCGCGAGCCTCAAGGCGAATCACGCGTTAGCTTAGCTTCATCGCCGAGTCTTGCCCACAGCCGCGAGCACTTTGGTTAATCATGCCGCGGCGGCTGTCACAATCAGTAGCGGTACTGCTCGGGCTTGTAGGGGCCCTCGACCGGCACGCCGATATACTCGGCCTGATCCGGCTTGAGCGGGGTCAGCTTGGCGCCGACTTTGCCGAGATGAAGCCGCGCCACCTTCTCGTCGAGCTGCTTCGGCAGCACATAGACCTCGTTCTTATAGGCTCCGGGACTGGCCCACAGCTCCATTTGCGCCAGCGTCTGATTGGTGAACGAGGCGCTCATCACGAAGCTCGGATGGCCCATGGCGTTGCCGAGATTGACCAGCCTCCCCTCCGACAACAGGATGATGCGGTGCCCGTCGGGGAACTCGATCTCGTCCACCTGCGGCTTCACATTGTCCCACTTCATGTTCTTCAGGGCGGCAACTTGGATCTCGGAATCGAAATGGCCGATATTGCAGACGATGGCTCGGTCTTTCATCGCCCGCATATGGTCGATGGTGATGACGTCCTTGTTGCCGGTGGCGGTGACGAAGATATCGGCGCGCGGCGCGGCGTCCTCCATGGTGGTGACCTCGTAGCCTTCCATTGACGCTTGCAGCGCGCAGATCGGGTCGATCTCCGACACCAGCACGCGACAGCCGGCGTTCCGGAGCGAGGCGGCCGAGCCCTTGCCGACATCGCCGAAGCCCGCGACCATCGCCACCTTGCCGGCCATCATCACGTCGGTGCCGCGGCGGATGCCGTCGACCAGGCTTTCGCGGCAGCCATAGAGATTGTCGAATTTCGACTTGGTGACGCTGTCATTGACGTTGATGGCGGGGAATAGCAGCGTGCCCTTTTTCTGCATCTCGTAGAGCCGGTGCACGCCGGTGGTGGTCTCCTCGGTCACGCCCTTGATGTTCTTGGCGATCTCCGAGTACCAGCCGGGCTTTTCCTTCAGCCGCTGCTTGATGGCGGCGAACAGGACCTCTTCCTCTTCGTTGGTTGCCTTGTCGAGGAAGGCGGTATCGCCGTTCTCGGCGCGCACGCCGAGATGGATCAGCAGCGTGGCATCGCCGCCGTCGTCGAGGATCATGTTGGGCGTGCCGCCGTCGGCCCATTCAAAGATGCGGTGGGTGTAGTCCCAATATTCCTCAAGGCTCTCGCCCTTGAAGGCGAACACCGGGACGCCGGTGGCGGCGATCGCCGCGGCGGCGTGATCCTGGGTCGAATAGATATTGCACGAGGCCCAGCGAATGTCGGCACCGAGCGCCTTCAGCGTCTCGATCAACACCGCGGTCTGGATGGTCATGTGCAGCGAGCCGGCGATGCGGGCGCCCTTCAAGGGTTGCCGCGCGGCGAATTCCTCGCGCACGGCCATCAGCCCCGGCATCTCCGTTTCGGCGATGGCGATTTCCTTGCGGCCCCAATCGGCAAGGGCGATATCTTTGACGTGATAATTCATCGGAGCCTCTATTCCTGGCCTGTGACTATAAGGATATAAAGAAGTCTTTATACGTTTTCCAGACCGGTCGCAACCGGGCGAGCAGCGTCTGATCTGGACTTATGCGGTCTCTTCCCGATCTTATTGCCAGGCGCCGCGTCTTGATTCCGGTTAGGTCTGCACCAAGTGAAGGGGGTAGGGGCTTTTCATGCAACACGATCGAGGCGGCATTTCCGGCTCCCAGGTCTATGTCTGGGACCGGTTCGTGCGGCTGTTCCACTGGATTTTGGTGGTAGCCTTCACCGTTGCCTATCTGACCGAGGACGACCTGCTCAGCGTTCATGTCTGGGCCGGCTATCTGGTCGGCGGGCTGATCGTGGCGCGCGTGATCTGGGGCTTCGTCGGACCGGCCCACGCCCGCTTCTCCGATTTCGTCACCACGCAGGCCGAGGCGCTCCGTTACGTACGCGACCTGTTGTTGTTACGCGCCGAACGTCATCTCGGTCACAGCCCCGGCGGCGGGGCCATGGTGGTGGTGCTACTGGTGATGCTGGCGGCGACCGTGGTCACCGGACTGGTGGTCTATGGCGGCGACCAGCAGGCAGGGCCGTTGGCCGGGATGTTCACGAAAGAAACCGGTGAGGCGATGGAAGAGGTCCATGATGTCCTTGCCAACATCACTCTGGCCCTGGTCATCGCCCATGTCGCCACGGTGGTGTTTGCCAGCTTCGCCCATCGCGAGAACCTGGTCCGCTCCATGCTGACCGGCTACAAGCGCCGCTGAGAAATCAATCGTCTTCGCCGAAGCCCGACTTCACCAGCTTGACCAGCGCTTCGAGCGCGGCCGGCGCTTCGGCCCCCTCGGCCTCGATCAGAATGGTGTGGCCTTGGCCGGCGGCGAGCATCATCAGCCCCATGATCGAGGTGCCACCGACGGTATGGCCTTCGCGCGTCACCCGCACCTGGGCGCTGAAATTGGCGGCGCAGCGTACGAATTGCGCCGAGGCCCGCGCGTGCAGGCCCTTCTTGTTGGGGATCATCACCTCGGCCGAGCAGAGACCAGCGCGCGGCTCTATCGTGTTATCGCGAGCCTTTGCCACGCTTAGTTCGCCGCAAGGATCTGACTTGCGACACTGATATATTTGCGCCCGGCTTCCTGCGCCTGGGTGATCGCCTCGTCGAGGCCGCACTCGCCCCTGACGCTGGCGAGCTTCACCAGCATCGGCAAATTGACGCCGGCAATCACTTCGACGTTCGACCGCTCCATCGCCGAGATGGCGAGATTGGACGGCGTGCCGCCGAACATGTCCGTGAGCACCACCACGCCGTCCCCGGAATCGACATGATCGAGTGCGGACAGCATATCGCTGCGCCGCACGTCGAGATCGTCGTCCGGGCCGATCGAGATGGTTTCGATCTGATCCTGGGGTCCGACCACATGCTCGAGCGCGGCACGGAATTCGTGCGCGAGTCTGCCGTGAGTGACGATGACGACGCCGATCATGTTGCCCCTTGGATCAATGCCCCCAGCGAAAGGCCGCTATCTTTGTCGGGAGAGGTGCCATGCGCAAGTGCGTTCCTTGCCTTAATTCGCATTGTCGGGGGCTGCCGATAAAAGCGCCATTTTGAGTTTCAGCGGCGCCGACAGCTCGAACGGGGCGAGCTTCAGCGCCGGCACGGTTAGCCCGGCGATCTCGGCTCGCTCCCACGGTTCCGGCGGCATTCTGGGCACGTCCTTCCCCTCGACCAGGTCGCACACCAGCACCAGCTCCGCGTCCGCCGCGAACGGCACCGCCACAATGCCGAGCCCGCGCACTTCGAGTTTGCCGGCGATGGTGTTGGGGGGTGACGCCAGCAGCGTCCCGTCGGCGCCCGCCTCGACCCAGACCTGATCGTCGGACACCAGCAATGGTTGCAGCGCGCCGTCGCCCGGCAGTGCCAGAAATCTCAAGGCGAGATCCGACTTGCCCGAGCCCGGCCTGCCGCGCAGTAATGCGCCGCGCCGCCCCAATGCCACGCAGGTGCCATGGACCAGCTCGCGCGCCTCTTTCAAACATGCCTCTCGGGTCGCTGGTATCAGGTTGCCGGCAGCCGGATCACGAACCGCGCGCCGCCGCTACTGCGGTCGCCGCCATCCCCCTTGCCGCGCCACATGTCGGACGGAGGACGGTTCTCGGCATAGAGGCGTCCGCCGTGCGCCATCACGATCTGGCGCGAGATATTGAGCCCGAGCCCGGAGTTCTGGCCGAAGCTCTCTTGCGGCCGATCGGTATAGAAGCGCTCGAAGATGCGCTCGAGATTCTCCGCCGGGATACCGGGGCCTTCGTCTTCGATCGCGATCTGAATCTCAGTGCCGATCCTGCGCGCCACCACCGCGACCCTGCCGCCGGGCGGCGAGAACGAGATGGCGTTATCGAGCAGATTGACGATGACCTGGCTCAAGCGGCTGTCATGTCCGGTGACGCGATAGGGGTGAGCGCCCGGCGCATAGGCGATGTCGAACGCGACGTCAGGCGTATTGCCGCGATGAATGTCGTTGAACAGCGACACCGTGGTGCGCAACAGATCGGCCATGTCGACCGCCTTGGCGTCCTCGCGCGCCAGCTCGGCATCGAGCCGCGAGGCATCGGAGATGTCGCTGATGAGCCGGTCGAGCCGCCTCACGTCATGCTGGATGATCTCCATCAGCCGCTCTTTCGACTCCGTGGTCTTGGCCAGCGGCAGCGTTTCGGTGGCGCTGCGCAAGGAGGTGAGCGGATTCTTGAGCTCGTGTGCCACGTCGGCGGCGAAACTTTCGATGGCGTCGATCCGCCGGTACAGCGCCGTGGTCATGTCGCGCAGCGCGCCGGACAGATGGCCGATCTCGTCGGTGCGGTCGGTGAAGTCGGGAATCTCAGCGCGGGCCCTGACGCTGTGCCGCACGCTCTCGGCCGCCGCCGCCAGCCGCTGCACCGGCCCGGCGATGGTGTTGGCGAGGATCACCGACAGCACGATGGTCACCGCGGCGGCGAACAACGACACCCGCACGATGCCCCAGCGCTCAGCGGCGACGATGTTGTCGATGTCGCCGCCCCGTGTCGACAGCAGCAAGACGCCGAGCACGGCGCGCATGCGCTGGATCGGCACCGCCACCGACACCACCAGTTCGCCCTTGTCGTTGATCCGGACGATCGGCACCGAGGTCCCGGTCAAGGCGGTCGCCACCTCGGGGTACGCCTTGCCGTTGGCGCCACCGATCTCGGTGTAAAGCGGCAGGTCGTATTGCCGCATATGGGTCTTCACCGCCTGCCAGAAGCGGGTCAGGGCGTCTGGTTCCTTGGCGTCGGGCGGCGGCAAATCGTAGCGCAGCACCTCGCCGCGCGAATAGAACGTGTCGGAGTCGAGGATAAGCCCGCCGTCGCGATTATAGATGCGCGCCCGGCTGCCGGTCGGCTTCACCAGCGGACGCAGAATAGGGGCGGCGCGCTCGGGATCGATGGTGAATTCGAGGGTGTTGGGCAGGCTGTCGTCATAGCCGCCCGTCTGACCCTGTTCCTGCTCGAGCAGCTTCTCCGGATCGAGCTGGATCTCGTTGGTGTCGACGCCGGCCGAAGCGGCGATGGCGCGGGCGATGATCTCGCCTTGGGTCAACAGGCTCTGCACCTTGGCGTCGATCAGCCCGGCGCGGAACTGGTTGAGATAGAGGATACCTGAGACCAGGATCGCGAGCCCGATCAGATTGAGCACGACGATGCGCCGCGTCAGGCTGGAGAAGCCGTGCCGGAAGGGGCGGTGCTCGGCGAGCCAGCCGAAACCGCGCAGCGTGCGGTTGCGGACTGCTCTCAGGATCCGGCGCGCCCGCTGTTTGAGCGTAGCGGCGTCAGGCCGTTGCCAGGACCTGTCGGCCTCGGCGGTCATCGGCTGCGCCCGTTACTCTTTGAACCGGTAGCCAACGCCATAGAGCGTCTCGATCACGTCGAAGCTCTGGTCGACCGCCTTGAACTTCTTGCGCAAGCGTTTGATGTGGCTGTCGATGGTGCGGTCGTCGACATAGACCTGATCATCATAAGCCGCATCCATCAGCGCGTCGCGGCTTTTCACCACGCCGGGACGGGCGGCAAGCGACTGCAAAATCAGGAATTCGGTGACTGTCAGGGTGACCGGGCGGTTGTCCCACACGCAGGTGTGACGCTCGGGGTCCATCTTGAGCTTGCCGCGCTCCAGCACCTTCGATTTGTCCTCGACCACGCCGGCAGTCGCGTCGCGAGGCGCGGCGCGGCGGAGCACCGCCTTGACCCGCTCGACCAACAGCCGCTGCGGGAATGGCTTGCGGATGAAATCATCGGCGCCCATCTTGAGGCCGAACAGCTCGTCGATCTCCTCGTCCTTCGAGGTGAGGAAGATCACCGGCAGTTCGCTGCGCTGGCGCAAGCGCCGGAGCAGTTCCATGCCGTCCATGCGCGGCATCTTGATATCCAAAATGGCGAGGTCCGGAGGACTCTCGGCGAAACCGTCCAGCGCACTTGCGCCGTCGTTGTAAGTCTGGGTCTTATAGCCCTCGGCCTCGAGCACCATGCGCAGCGAGGTGAGGATATTACGGTCGTCGTCGACAAGTGCGATTGTTGGCATTGTGGGGGGCCCTTGCGGCGCTTGACGTGGTTAAGTATAGGGGACTCAGGCTGCGTTTAGTATGGCAGCATTGGGGCGCGTTCCGCCACCCGTCCCTATCGTGGTGCAACAAATACCGTTATGGCGCAAGTAAATAACTCTTCAGAAATGCTGGCAAAATCCGACATTGCGGCCTCTGCGCGCGCCCTTATGCGCCGCGCCTTCAAGGGCTCGATGGCGACCATCGACCGCGCCGGCAATTATCCATACGCCTCGCTCGTCACGCTTGCGACCGACCCCTCCGGCGCCCCCGTCTTTCTCATTTCGAAACTCGCGCGCCACACCGCGAACCTTGCCGGCGATGACCGCGTCTCGGTGCTGATCGACGAGACCGGCGCACTGGCCGATCCGCTGCAGGGGGCTCGGCTCACGCTGCACGGCCGGGCCGAGCCTGTCGGTGATGACGACGTGGTCAGGCGAAGATTCCTGGCGCGGCATCCGGAAGCCACGGTCTATGCCGATTTTCCCGATTTCGGCTTTTGGCGGCTCGAGGTCGAGGGCGCTCACTTTATCGGCGGCTTCGGCCGCATCTTCGATCTTGGCCCAGGGGATCTTCTCCTGCCGCTTGACGACGCCGGCGAACTCGTTGCGGCCGGGCCGGGCATCATCGAACACATGAACGACGACCACGCCGACGCCGTAGAGCTTTACGCCACGGCGCTCGGGGATGCCGGCCCCGGTACATGGCGCATGACCGGCATCGATCCCGAAGGTTTTGACATCGCGCTCGACGGTCAGGCGCGGCGCATTCTGTTCGCCCAGCCGGTCGCCACGCCCGCAGGGGCGCGCACCGAGTTGGTCAGGCTCGCTGCCGAGGCCCGCGCCGGACGCCAATAATCCCGATTTTCCCACCTATTGTCGTCCGGCGGTGCCTTGAAAGCTGCGCGCGATCAGTGCTAGGTCAGGGGCGGCCTTTCGCCACCCAATCCATCACTTCGCCGGGGATCCCACCACATGAGCGTACAGTCCAAGATTGCGCCTGAAGCAGCCAAGACCACCAACCCGAAAGTGCTCGCTTTCGTCGAGGAGGCCAAGGCGCTGTTCAAGCCTGAGAACGTCGTGTGGTGCGACGGCTCCAAGCAAGAATATCAGCACTTGCTGAAGACGCTGGTCGATGGCGGCTCGGCCATGTGGCTGAACCCGGAGAAGCGGCCGAACTCGATCCTGGTGCGCTCCGACCCCAAGGACGTCGCCCGCGTCGAGGACCAGACCTATATCTGCTCCAACAACAAGGACGACGCCGGCCCGACCAACAATTGGTTCGACCCGGCCGAGATGAAGGCGAAGCTCAAGAAGCTCTATGACGGCGCCATGGCCGGCCGCACCATGTATGTGCTGCCCTATTCCATGGGCCCGGTCGGCTCACCCATCGCCGGCATCGGCGTCATGGTCACCGACTCGGCTTACGCCATCGCCAACATGCACATCATGACCCGCGTCGGCGACAAGGTGTGGAAGGCGCTCGGCAACTCTGAGGACTTCGTGCGCGGCATGCACACCGTGGGCTACCCGCTGCCGACGCCCACCACCGCCGACGTGCCGTGGCCGTGCAATGAGACCAAATACATCTCGCATTTCCCCGAGACGCGCGAGATCTGGTCCTACGGCTCCGGCTATGGCGGCAACGCGCTGCTCGGCAAGAAGTGCCACGCGCTCCGCATCGCTTCCGTCAAGGCGCGCGACGAGGGCTGGATGGCCGAGCACATGCTCATCCTCAAGCTCACCAATCCCGAGGGAAAATCGAAATTCATGGCCGCGGCCTTCCCGTCCGCCTGCGGCAAGACCAACCTCGCCATGCTGATGCCGACGATCCCCGGCTGGAAGGCCGAGACCATCGGCGACGACATCTGCTGGATGAAATTTGGCGAGGACGGGCGGCTTTACGCCATCAATCCCGAGACCGGCTTCTTCGGCGTGGCCCCCGGCACATCGACCGAGTCGAACTTCAACGCCATGGAGACGCTCTACGCCAATTGCATCTATTCCAACGTCGCGTTGACCGACGATGGCGACGTGTGGTGGGAGCAGATGAGCGAGGCCCCGGCGCACACCGTCGATTGGATGCGCCGTTCCTGGACCCCAGCTTCAGGGCGTCCCGCCGCGCACCCCAACGCGCGCTTCACCGCGCCGGCCGCGCAGTGCCCGGTCATCGCCAAGGAATGGGAGGACCCCAAGGGCGTGCCGATTGACGCCATCCTGTTCGGCGGCCGCCGCGCCACCGTGGTGCCGCTCGTCACCGAGGCGCTCAACTGGCTGCACGGCACCTTCCTCGGCTCGATCATGGCCTCGGAGAAGACCGCCGCCGCCGCCGGCAAGATCGGCGATCTTCGCCGCGACCCGATGGCAATGCTGCCGTTCTGCGGCTACCACATGGGCGACTATTTCGCCCATTGGGTGAAGATAGGCGAGAAGAGCGGCGCCAAGATGCCGAAGATCTTCTACGTCAACTGGTTCCGCAAGAACGACGCCGGCAAGTTCATGTGGCCGGGCTATGCCGAGAACAGCCGCGTGCTGAAATGGATCTTCGAGCGCTGCGACGGCACCGCCAAGGCGGTCGATACGCCGATCGGCAAGCTGCCGGCCGAAGGCTCGCTCGACGTGAAGGGTCTCAAGATCAACCCCGAGGATTTGCAAGAGCTGACCCACGTGGACAAGGACGGCTGGAAGGCCGAGCTGCCGCTGATCAAGGAGCATTTCGCCACCTTCGGCGCCAAGCTGCCCAAGGCCCTCAACGACGAACTCGCCGCCCTGGAGAAGCGCCTCGGCTAATCCCCACGCGCTTGCCGTGTGTCGCGCTTCGCCTTAAGCCACGCGCATGAGCAAGGGCAAGAGTGTCGTCGCGGCCGGGCATTCTCTCACCGCCTCGGCCGCGGCGGAAATCCTCGACGACGGCGGCAACGCCTTCGATGCCGCGCTGGCCGGCACCTTCATGAGCTTCGTCGCCGAGGCGGTGTTCGCCTCGCCCGGCGGCGGCGGCTTCCTCATGGCGCGGCAGGCCGGCAAGGACCAGTGCTCGCTATTCGACTTCTTCGTCGAGACGCCGCTCAAGCGCCGTGCCGAGAGTGAGGTCTCGTTCTTTCCCATTCACGCCGATTTCGGGCCGGCCAAGCAGGAATTCCATATCGGCTTCGGCTCGAGCGCCACGCCCGGCATGGTGCCCGGCCTGTTCGCCATCCACGAGGCGCTGTGCCGGTTGCCCATGAAGCGCCTGGTCGAGCCGGCGGTGCGGGCGGCGCGCGCGGGCTTTCCCTTGAGCGACTTCCAGGCCTATCTGTTCACCGTCATCGCCCCCATTCTCACCGCCAGCCCGAGCGTCGCGCGCATCTTTGCGCCGGGCGGCAAGCCGATGGAGGCCGGCGCGACCTTCCGCAACGAGGAGCTGGCCGATACGCTCGAGTGGTTGGCCGAGGACGGCGCGCGGCTGTTCGTCGACGGCGATGTCGGGCAGGCGATCGTGGCCGAGTCTCGGAATCTAGGCGGTCATCTCCTTCGTGACGATCTCACGCGCTACCGCGTCGAGCGGCGTGAGCCGCTTTATTGGCGGCATGGACGCGCGACCGTGGCGCTGAACCCGCCACCGGCTGCGAGCGGCGCGCTGATCGCATTCGGACTGGCCTATCTGGAAGCGGTTGCCGAGAGCGGACGCCCGCTCGATGCGCCGGCGCTGCGCCGGGCCATGGTGGCGACCAACGAAGCGCGGGCCACGCACGGGGAGGGGCTGGCCGAGCGCCTCGCCGGCGGTGTGCTGGCCAAGGAGCTGCGTGAGGCGCAAGCCCATCCACAGGCCTATCGCGGCACCACCCAGGTGAGCGTGATCGACGCCGAGGGCAACGCCGCGTCTGTGAGCGTCTCGAACGGCGAGGGCGACGGCGTCATCGTCGGCAGGTTCGGCTTCATGCTGAACAATATGCTGGGCGAGGAAGATCTCTCGAGCGGCCGCATCGAAGATTGGCGCGAAGGGACGCGCCTGTCTTCGATGATGGCGCCGACCATCATCCTCGAGCCCGACGGCACGGTGACGGCGCTCGGCACCGGGGGCTCGAACCGCATCAGGACCGCCATCCTGCAAGTCGCCGTCGGCCTGCTCGACCACGGCCTGAGCCTTGAGGCGGCGGTCGAAGCGCCGCGGCTCCATGTCGAGAAATGCGGCACGGTCAGCTTCGAGCCGGGCCTGCCGGAGGCAGCCGTGGCGGAGTTCATGGCGCTCGGCGAGCGGGCCAAGGCCTGGCCTGAGCGCAATCTGTTCTTCGGCGGCGTCCATGCCGCGCGGCGCGATGCCAAAGGCGGCGTGGAGGGCGCGGGCGATCCCCGCCGCCAGGGCGTGGCGCTGATCGTATGAGCCGCGCCAATGTCGCGAACCGTCAATTAGGCGTCGCTAAGTGTCAACAAAG
>JBBQXL010000006.1:0-61905 GCA_038209695.1 Hyphomicrobiales bacterium | reverse complement strand
ATTGGATAACGGGGACTCTGGTTTGCCCGAACGAGGGGAACTCGCGCCTCAACAGGGGCACGAGCAACCGCCGGCAAAGGGCACCTGGAACATCGGATCGGCGCTGCGCGTGCTGGCCGGCGTGGTCCTGATTGCCGTGCTCATTCGGGCAACCATCATGGTGCTGGTCGGGCTCGCGGCTCAAAGCGACCGCTGGCATCTGCCGAACGGCGAGCTGCTCGAGGCGGTGTTGTCGTCGTGCCAGTTCGAGCATTCGCGCCGGGCGGGCATCGACGCCGAGCAGATGATCTGCCCCAGGCGGCTCCCCGCGCGCGAATTTCCCGCCGTACTGCGCGATGCGGTGGTCGCCAGCGAGGACGCGCGCTTTTATTCGCATGGCGCGCTCGACTTCCGATCCAGTATGCGGGCGGCGTGGCATTCCGTGTCCGGTGACCGGCAAGGCGGCAGCACGATAACGCAGCAGCTGGCGCGGTCGCTGCTCCTCAGAAAAGAAGACAAATTCGAGCGCAAGCTGTTGGAAGCGGTGCTGGCGATCCGCATCTCCGGCATGCTGCCGCGCGACGAGATCCTGACGCGCTACATGAATGCCGTGCCGCACGCGCGCAACCTGCACGGCTTCGACGATCCCGCCCGCTACTATTTTGGCGTGGGCGTGCAGGACCTGACCCTGGCCGAGGCGGCGCTGCTGGTCGGCATGCTGCCCGAGCCGAATAATCGCGATCCGATCAAGAACCCGACCGACGCGTTCAACAGTGCCGTCGCCGTGCTGCACCGCATGCTCGCGCAGAACAAGATTTCGGCCGACCAGGCAGCGGACGCCGAGCATGAGCTGAGACGCCGGGTGCTCGGCGGCAATCTTCGCCGCGGCGACCAGCATTATGCGCGGATCGAGTATCGGCCTTATCGCGATCTCGCGCGGCGCGAGGCGAAGGAGAACGGCATCGTGCTCGCGGGCGACTACCGGCTGATCGTGTTCATCGACGCCACGTTCCAGCAGAAATTGCTGGCGCAGATTTGCTCGATCACCGGCCGGCATCAGGCCGCCGGCTTCTTCATGCGGCCGTCGGGCGAGGTGCTGGCGACGGCGGGGTCCTGCACCTATACCGGCGAATGGAACCGCGCGGCCGACATCGAGCGGTCGATCGGCTCGACCGGCAAGATTTTTCCGCTGATCGGCGTGCATGAGGCGGGGCTCAGCCTGAGATATCCGGTCTCCACCCAGCCGTTGCGGCGGCCGAACTGGCCGGCCGAGCCCAACAGCCGGTGCCTGGCGCGGAGCAAGGTCAGGCTGGATTTCGCCCTCACCTATTCCTGCAATCGGCCGTGGGCGACCATGGCGATGAGGATGGGACCGCGACTCGACGACATCATCAAGCGGTTCGACCTCACGCCGCCCAAATCAGCCGCGCTGGTGCCGATCGGCGGCATCAACACCTCGCCGATGAAATTGACGCGCGCTTACGCCACGCTGCGGAATGGCGGGATGCTGCCGCCGGTGCGGTTCCTGCGGGCGGCGATCGGGCCCAAGGGAGAAACCCTGGGCATGCCGGCGGCCAAACCCGAGCAGCGCGCTTTGTCGCCGACTATCGCCGCGTCCGTGCTGCAGGATCTGCGCGGGCCGGTGAAGAGCGGCACGGCGCGGGCAGCCAATTCGGTGCACGCCCTGGTCTATGGCAAGACCGGAACGTCGTCGCGCAATGTCGATGCGGTGTTTGTCGGGCTGACCCAGGATTTCGTCGGCAGTCTGTGGCTAGGACATGATCGGCCGGCGCCGATGCCCGGGGAGCATGGCGGCGGCACTCCGGCAGCCGCCTTCGCCAAGCTCACCGATTTCTATTATCTCCGGTTGGCCCAGGCGCGCTTCGAGCGCCATCAGCAGGAGGTCGCCGGCGGCGAATGGGGCCGGCTCCGCAGCCTGACGCCGAGCGAGCCGACCTTGCGCAAGCTGGCGGTTCTCGGCTCGATGCTGATGTCATGCTGGCTGCTGGCGCTGCTGTTCCGCCGCCGCAAGCGACAGGCGGAAGAAACGGTGGCCGCGGCGCCGAGTGCCGCTCTGGCCCCGTGCGAGACGGTGCCGTTCCCCAGCCATCCGGCGGCCCCCTTCGCCGATCGCCCCTCCGCCGGCCTGCCGGTCGAGATGCGCTGAGGCGACGGTATACGGCGCTAGGCGCCTTGGACCTCCTCGCGCAACAATTCGAGCCGCAGCCATTCTTCCTCTACCGCGGCCAGATCGGCTTGCGCCTTGGCGAGTTCGGCGCCGGCCGCGGCAAAGCCGGCGCGGTCGCGGGCATAGAAGTCGGGGTCGGCGAGCAGGCGCTCGAGCCGGCCGATGTCCTTGGTCAGGGCCGCGATGCGGGCTGGCGCCGTCTTCAAGAGATGCTGCTCGGTGGGGCTGAGGCGCTTGCGCGGATTGGCGGTACGTCGCCGCCCTGCCGGCGGCCGCTTCGCTTTCGGCGCCGACGGCTTGAGGCGCGGCGCATCGCCCGGGGGGCTGCCGCGTTGGGCCATCATGTCGGAATAGCCGCCGGCATATTCGAGCCATCGCCCCTCCCCTTCGAAGGCGACCACCGAGGTGACGGTGCGATCGAGGAAGTCGCGATCGTGGCTGACCAGGATGAGCGTGCCGGGATAGGCGGCGAGCATCTCCTGCAACAAATCGAGCGTCTCGAGATCGAGGTCGTTGGTGGGCTCGTCCAGCACCATGAGGTTGGAAGGCTGCGCCAGCGCCCGCGCCAGCAGCAACCGGCCGCGCTCGCCACCCGACAGCGCCTTGACCGGCGTGCGCGCCTGCTCCGGCTTGAACAGAAAGTCCTTCATGTAGCCGGTGACGTGGCGCGCTTCGCCGTCGATCATCACCGTGTCGCCGCTGCCGCCGGTCAGGATGGTGGCGACCGAGGCTTCGGGGTCGAGGCTGGCGCGACCCTGGTCGAGCGTCACGAGTTCCAGATTGGTGCCGAGCTGGACCGTGCCGCTGTCGGGCGCCAGCGCGCCGGTCAGCAAATTGATCAGAGTGGTCTTGCCGGCGCCGTTCGGCCCGACGATGCCGACCCGGTCGCCGCGGGCGATCTTGATGCTGAAATCGTCGACCAGCTTGAGGTCGCCATAGCTCTTGGCGATGCGCCGCGCCTCGATCACCTTGCGGCCGGTCTCGCGCGCCTCCTGCACGGTCAGCTTGACGTCGGCGGAGGCTCGATTGGCGAGACCCCGTTTGCGCTCCCCGCGCAGCGAGATCAGCCCTTCGAGGCGGTGCTGATTGCGCTTGCGCCGCGCGCTGACGCCATAGCGGAGCCAATGCTCCTCCTGCACGATGCGGCGGTCGAGCTTGTGGCCGGCGAGCTGCTCGGCCTCGAGAATGGCGTCGCGCCATGCCTCGAACGCGGCGAAGCCCTGGTCTAGCCGGCGGGTGATGCCGCGATCGAGCCATACCGTGGCCTGCGAAAGGTTTTCCAGGAAGCGGCGGTCATGGCTGATCAGCACCATGGCCGAGCGCGAGGCCTTGAGCGCCGCCTCCAGCCCCTCGATGGCGACCACGTCGAGATGGTTGGTGGGCTCGTCGAGCAGGAGGATGTCGGGCTCGGGCGCCAGCACGCGGGCGAGCGCGGCGCGGCGGCTTTCGCCGCCGGAGAGATGCGCGGGGTCCTCGGCCCCGGTGAGGCCGAGCGTATCCAGCAAATAGCTGGCGCGGTGAACATCATCGCCCGGCGCCAGCCCGGCCTCAACGAAGGCGGCGGTGGTGGCAAAGCCGGTGAGATCGGGGCTTTGCGGCAGATAGCGGATGGTGACCGAGGGCTGCACGAAGCGGGTGCCGGCATCCGGCTCGATCATGCCGGCAGCGATCTTGAGCAAGGTCGATTTGCCCGAGCCGTTGCGCCCGACCAGGCATAGCCGCTCGAACGGCCCGATCGACAGCTCAGCTCGGTCCAGCAACGGCGCGCCGCCGAAGGTGAGACCGATGTCCCTAAGAAAGAGGAGCGGCGGCGCGGCCATTGTTCGGCTGTCCTCTCGGCGGGCGGCGCCTCGGCCCGGCCATGCCGGTCACGCGGTGTTACGCCTTTTTCTTGTCGGTGCGGCGGCGCTTGGGTGTAGGTCCGCCGCCAAGATCGCCGTCGGGCAGATCGACGAAGATCAGCACGCCGAGCACCGCCATATAGAAGCGGAAGGCGGCCTCCTGCCCGTTCCAGGTCTGCGACTGCCACATGGCGAACCATTCGCCGGCGATTACCATAAAGCCGAAGAACCACACCAGAAAGGCGAGCGTGGCGGCGGCGATGAGCAGGGCCTTGGCCTCGTTGAACAGAGCGGCGGGCGCGTGGCGCAGCTGGATGAGGCGAATGGCGCCGGCCAGGAACAGAATGCCGGTGACGCCCTCGGCGGCGATGATCATGGCATAGATCAGCTGCCAGACGACCGGATTGGTGATCGACCGGTACATCAGCGCGTTGCCGGGAAAGGTGGTGTCCATGCTCAGCACGTGCTGCACGAACAGATAGTTGGTGCCGTAATCGGTAAGGTTGTCGAAGGCCACCAGCAGGCAGAAGCCGGCGAGCGCAAGGCTCATCACGATCTTGGCGTAGCGCGCGATCAGCATGGGTAACCCTCTGCTCCCGGCAAATGACAAGCCGCACAAACTCTAACCACGAGCCGGCTCAGTCATGCCCGGCTTTATGCCGGGCATCCACGATTTTTTGTGAAAGCGATGAAGCTCAAAGACGTGGATGGCCGGGACAAGCCCGGCCATGACGCAGGATTTCCGTTGCGGTCCAGCAACGCTAGTTCTTGCTCTTGTCGACCATCTTGCGCTCGGCGATCCACGGCATCATGGCGCGCAGGCGCTTGCCCACCTCTTCCATCTGGTGGCTGTCGCATTTGGCGCGCATCGCCTTGAATGAGGTCTGGGCGACGCGGTTCTCCAGCATCCAGTCCTTGACGAATTTGCCGGACTGGATGTCGTCGAGCACAGCCTTCATCGCCTGCTTGCTTTCGGGGCCGACCACGCGCGGGCCGGAGACATATTCGCCATACTCGGCGGTGTTGGACACCGAGTAGTTCATGTTGGCGATGCCGCCTTCGTAGATCAGGTCGACGATCAGCTTCACCTCGTGGACGCATTCGAAATAGGCCATCTCCGGCGCGTAGCCGGCTTCGATCAGCGTCTCGTAGCCGTTGCGCATCAACTCGACCAACCCGCCGCACAGCACCGACTGCTCGCCGAACAGATCGGTTTCGCATTCCTCGCGGAACGAGGTCTCGATGATGCCGGCGCGGCCGCCGCCGATCGCCGCGGCATAAGACAAAGTGAGATCGTGGGCATTGCCGGTCGAATCCTGGGCGATGGCCATCAGGCACGGCACGCCGGCGCCGCGGGCATATTCGGCGCGCACGGTATGGCCCGGACCTTTCGGCGCCACCATGCACACATCCATGTCGGGCCGCGGATCGATCAGGTTGAAATGAATGTTGAGGCCGTGGGCGAACAGCAGCGCAGCGCCCTGCTTCATGTTGGGCTTGAGGTCGTTTTCCCAGATGCCGGCCTGGAGCTCGTCGGGGGTTAGCATCATGACCACGTCGGCCCATTTGGCGGCCGCCGGCACATCCATCACCTTGAGCCCGGCCTTCTCGGCCTTGGCGGCGGATTTGGAGCCCGGACGCAGGCCGACGGCCACGTCCTTCACGCCCGAATCCTTGAGATTCAGCGCATGCGCATGGCCCTGGCTGCCATAGCCGATGATGGCGACTTTCTTGCCCTTGATCAGATTGAGATCGGCATCCCGATCGTAATAGACGCGCATACGGACCGTCCCCTGCCCTTTAGATTGGCTGCTAGTGTCGGGCGCGTTTGTGCCGCCCGAACGGCGAAAATTCAAGTGGTGTTACATGCGCTCCGCGCCGCGGGAGATGGCGGCGAGCCCGGTGCGGGCGACCTCGACCAGACCGAGCGGCTGCATCAACGCGATGAATTCTTCGATCTTCGACTGCTCGCCGGTGACCTGGAAGACGAAATGCCCGGTCGACGTATCGATCACGTCGGCGCGAAAGGCTTCCGCCAGACGCAAGGCTTCGACCCGCTTCTCACCTTTGCCGGCGACTTTGACCATGGCGAGCTCGCGCTCGAGCGGATTGCCCAGCACAGTCAGATCGGTGACGGAGTGGACCGGGATCAGCCGCTCGAGCTGGTGCTGGATCTGCTCGATCACCATCGGCGGGCCCGAGGTGACGATGGTGATGCGCGACAGATGCGCCTCGTGCTCGGTCTCCGACACGGTGAGCGACTCGATGTTGTAGCCGCGGCCGGAGAACAGGCCGATGACGCGCGCCAGCACGCCGGGCTCGTTGTCGACGAGCACGGTCAGCGTATGGGTCTCGGGCTTCTCCTCGCGGGTGTTGAGCGAATAGGCTGATCCGGGCTGGGTCACACCATCACCTTGCCTTCCTCGGTGATGGCGTTCTCGAGGTCCTGCTCGGTCAGATCGTCGCCCATCAGCATGTGATTATGCGCCTCGCCCGACGGGATCATGGGGAAGCAATTGGCGTGCTTGTCGACCCGGCAATCGAAGATCACCGGCTTCTTGACGGCGATCATCTCCTTGATGGCGTCGTCAAGCTCGGACGGCTTCTCGGCCCTGATGCCGACTGCCTGATAGGCCTCGGCCAGCTTGACGAAATCGGGCAGCGCCGCAGTGTAGGAATGCGAATAGCGGCCGCCATGCAGCAGCTCCTGCCATTGGCGGACCATGCCCATATATTCGTTGTTCAGAATGAAGATCTTGATCGGCAGGTCGTATTGCGCGGCCGTCGACATCTCCTGCATGGTCATCAGCACCGAGGCTTCGCCGGCGATGTCGATGACGAGCGAGTCCGGGTGCGCGACCTGGACGCCGACCGCAGCCGGCAGGCCGTAGCCCATGGTGCCGAGACCGCCTGACGTCATCCAGCGGTTGGGCTCCTCGAACCTGAAGAACTGCGCCGCCCACATCTGATGCTGGCCGACCTCGGTGGTGATGTAAGTGTCGTGGCCGCGGGTCAGGGCGTACAGCCGCTCAATCGCGTATTGCGGCATGATGAGGTCGTCGCGCTTCTTGTAGTGCAGGCAGTTGCGCGCGCGCCAGCGGTCGACCTGGCCCCACCAGGAGGCCAGCGCCTTCTTGTCCAGCTTCGGCTTCTTGGCCTGCCAGGCGTCGATCATCTGCCGCAACACATGGGCGCAGTCGCCAACGATGGGGATGTCGACCTTGACGTTCTTGTTGATCGACGAGCGGTCGATATCGACGTGGATCTTCTTCGAGCCCGGCGAGAAGGCGTCGATCCGCCCGGTGATGCGGTCGTCGAACCGGGCGCCGATGCAGATCATCACGTCGCAATCGTGCATGGCGTTGTTGGCTTCGTAGGTGCCATGCATGCCGAGCATGCCGAGCCAATGCTTGTCGGCGGCCGGAAAGGCGCCGAGCCCCATCAAGGTCGAGGTGATGGGGAAACCGGTCATGCGCACCAGCTCGCGCAAGAGCGCGCTGGCCTCAGGTCCGGAATTGATGATGCCGCCGCCGGTATAGAACAGCGGCCGCTTGGCGTTCGCCATCAGCTCGATGGCGTCGGCGACGGCGCTGTCGTCGCCGTGGACGCGCGGGTTGTAGCTCTTGTGCTGCGAATTGGTCAGCCCGGTATATTCGCCCTTGGCGAACTGGATGTCCTTGGGGATGTCGACCACGACCGGGCCCGGGCGGCCGGTGCGCGCGACATAGAACGCCTCGTGCAAGACGCGCGACAGAGCGTTCACGTCCTTGACGAGATAATTGTGCTTGGTGCAGGGCCGGGTGATGCCGACCGTGTCGCATTCCTGGAACGCGTCGTTGCCGATCAGGTGAGTCGGCACCTGGCCGGTGATGCAGACCAGCGGGATGGAGTCCATCAGCGCGTCGGTCAGGCCGGTGACGGCGTTGGTGGCGCCGGGGCCCGAGGTGACCAGGACCACGCCGACCTTGCCGGTCGAGCGGGCATAGCCTTCGGCGGCATGGACCGCGCCCTGCTCGTGCCGAACCAGGATGTGCTTGATGCGGTCCTGCTGGTGCAGCTCGTCATAGATCGGCAGGACGGCGCCGCCTGGATAGCCGAAAATATGCTCGACGCCCTGATCGGCGAGAGCCTGAAGCACCATCTGGGCGCCGGTCATTGTGCGCGACATGTCTGGTCTCACTGACAAAAACCGGCGTCGCGCCTAAAGGTCCGCGGCCGGTCAAAGCTCGATGAATAGCGGAAAAGTCTAAATAACGCGCGCACCCTAGGGCTTGCAAGATAGAGGGTCAACGGCAAATGCGAATGAATGACAAGATTCGTACCCATTTTCTTTCCTGAAATTGCCTTTAGGTGGGCACGGACGGCGTTTTGTTGCTCCAGCCGATAAGCTTGGACGCAATCGCGCCGGCGTTACGCACAGCCCGCCCTAGACAAGCCCAGCCGATCCGCCTATGTCCCATTCGCTTCAGGGACCGCGGCGCTGCTTTCGGCGTTTGACGCGACATCTTTCAACGCCACTCCCCATCTTCCGTTTAAATGCAGCAGTCCGCACGCTCAGACATTCCCGCCCCCAACGGCGCTGATAATACGGCGTTGTCGCCGCGTACATTCTGGGCCCTCACCTTCGGCTCGATCGGCGTCGTCTATGGCGACATCGGCACCAGCCCTCTCTACGCCCTGCGCGTCGCGCTATTTGCCGCCAGCGGCGAACAGGGCACGGTGTCGGAGGCCGCGGTGTACGGCGTGCTGTCGCTGATCTTCTGGGCGCTGATCGTCGTGGTCACGCTCAAATATGTGCTGATCCTGTTGCGCGCCGACAATAACGGCGAGGGCGGCACGCTGGCGCTGACCGCGCTGGCGTTCCGCGCGTTGGGCCGACGCACGCCGCTGGTGCTCGCGGTCGGCATCGTCGGCGCGTCGATGTTCTACGGCTCGACCCTGATCACGCCGGCGCTGTCGGTGCTGTCGGCGGTCGAGGGCCTCAACGTGGCGACGTCGGCGTTCGGGCCTTATGTGCTGCCGCTGACCGTGATCATCCTGATTGCCCTGTTCTCGGTGCAGTCGCACGGCACCGCGCGGATCTCGGCCTTGTTCGCGCCGATCACCACAGTGTGGTTCGTGGTCATCGCCATCGCCGGCGCGGTGGAGATCGCCGCCAATCCTACGGTGCTCGCGGCGGTCAACCCCTATTACGCCATCAAATTCCTCCTCAGCCACGGCACGTTCGGGCTGGTGACGCTCGCCGCGGTGTTCCTGGTGGTGACCGGCTCGGAGGCGCTCTACAACGATCTCGGCCATTTCGGCCGGAAGCCGGTCCAGACGGCGTGGCTCTATCTGGTGCTGCCGGCGCTGCTACTCAATTATTTCGGGCAAGGCGCGCTGGTGCTGGCGCATCCCGAGACCATCCTCAATCCGTTCTACCTGCTGTTTCCCGATTGGGCGCTCTATCCGATGGTGGCGCTCGCCACCGCGGCGACCGCCATCGCCAGCCAAGCGGTGATCAGCGGCGCCTATTCCATCACCCGCCAGGCCATGCAACTCGGCTTCCTGCCGCGCATGGAGGTGCGCCACACCTCAGAGTCCCAGGCCGGGCAGATCTACATGCCGCGGGTGAACTATCTGCTGCTGACCGGCGTGCTGCTGCTGGTGTTCATGTTCCGCTCGTCGAGCGAGCTGGCCGCCGCCTATGTGCTGGCGGTGGCGACCACGGCGTTGGTGGCCGGAATTCTCGGCTTCATCGTGATCTGGAAGCTGTGGAAATGGCAGCTCTGGACCACCGTGGCGCTCATGGTTCCCCTCATCCTCGTCGACACCAGCTTCGTGCTGGCCAGCACGCTGGAGCTGCTGGACGGCGCGTGGATGCCGGTGCTGGTCGGCGCCGTGCTGGTGATCATCATGTACACGTGGCGCCGCGGCACGCGGCTGCTGGCGCAGAAGACGCGGCGGGTCGAGGTGCCGTTCGCCCCGCTGGTCCAGAACCTCGAAGACAAGCCGCCTCATCTCGTCCCCGGCACCGCCGTGTTCCTCACCAGCGATCCCGACTTCGCGCCGACCGCGCTGCTCCACAATCTCAAGCACAACAAGGTGCTGCACGAGCACAACGTGATCTTGACCATCGTCAACGAGGACATCCCCCATGTCGCGGTGGCGGACCGGGTGCAGCTCGAGCCGATCAGCGACCGCTTCATGCAACTGACCCTGCGCTTCGGGTTCATGGAGCGGCCGAACGTGCCGCGGGCGCTAGCCGTCGCCCGCAAGCAAGGCTGGCAATTCGACATCATGTCGACGTCGTTCTTCCTGTCGCGCCGCTCGGTCAGGCCCGATCCCCGCTCGGGCATGCCGCCGTGGCAGGACCGGCTCTATATTTTCCTGGCTCATAACGCCGACGACGCCTCGAGCTATTTCCAGTTGCCGACCGACCGCGTGGTGGAGATCGGCACGCAGGTCACGGTCTAGCGCTTCGCCGCAGCGGCCTTGACCGCGGCGGGCGCGTCGGCTGCCCATTCCCAGTCGGTCATGAATTTTCTGAGCCAGGTCATCTGACGCTTGGCGTAGCGGCGGGTCTCGGTCTTGGCCTTGGCGCTCGCCTCTTCCAAGCTGGTTTGGCGGGATAGATAGGCGCCGAGTTCGCGCACGCCATGCGCCCGCATGGCCGGAAGGCTGTCGTCGAGGCCAAGGACAAGCAGCGCCCGCACCTCATCGAGCGCGCCCTGCTCGATCATGGTGTCGAAGCGCGCGTCGATCGCCGCATAGAGCGGCTCGCGTTCGGGCGCCACCACCAGCTTGAGCACGTGCTCGGGCGCGAGCACCGGGGCGGTGGCTGTGCCGTGCCACTCCGACAGCGAGACGGAGGTGGCGTCGATGACTTCGAGCGCGCGGGCGATGCGTTGCGGGTCGGTCGGCCTTAGCCGCGCCGCCATGGCGGGATCGCGGGCGGCGAGCTCGCGGTGGAGCCCCTCGGCGCCGAGCTGCTCCGCCCGCTGGCGCCAATAGTCGCGGATCTCGGGCGGCACGTCGGGGATCGCGGCAAGCCCTTCGGTGAGCGCCTTGAAATAGAGGCCCGTGCCGCCGATCAGGATCGGCACAAGCCCCTGGCCTTGCGCTTGGGAAATGGCGCGTGCGGCATCGGCGAGCCAGCTTCCGACCGAATAGGCCTCAGCGGCCGGAACCGTACCGTAGAGGCGATGCGGCGCGCGGGCCAGGTCGGCAGCGCCCGGCCGCGCGGTCAGAACGGCAAGCTCGCGATAGACCTGCATGGAATCGGCATTGATGACGGCGCCGCCCAGTCTCTCGGCAAGCGCAAGCGCGGCGGCCGATTTGCCGCTCGCGGTCGGCCCGGCAATGAGGATGGCTTTCGGCACGCTGCCGGTGGCCTTAGCTGGTCGGGACGGCGACGAATCTAAGCTCGCCCTTGGCGTCGGACAGCAGCAGCAGCACCGAGCGCCGCCCGGCTTTTTTCACCGCCAGCAGCCGGGCTTTCACGTCCTGAGGCTGCTTGACCTTCTCCTGGGTCACTTCGACGATCACGTCGCCGGGCTTGACGTTTTTCTGCGCCGCCGGGCTGTTGGGCTTGACCTCGGTGATGATCACGCCCTCGATCGACTGGCCGATCTGGAAGCGGCCGCGCAACTCGTCGGTCAGCGGCGCAATCGACAGGCCGAGCAAATCCTCGCGCTCGGGCTCGAGCGCCGGCGCGTCTTCGCTCGTCACCGCGTCCTCCGTCTCCTCGCCCTCGGGCAATCGGCCGATGGTCGCATTGAGAGCCATGGCCTGGCCCTTGCGCACGACCTCGACCGCGACGCTCTTGCCGATCTTGGTGGCGGCCACGGCGCGCGGCAGGCTCCGCATAGTGTCGATCGGCTGACCGTCGAATTTGAGGATCACGTCGCTCGGCTCGATGCCGGCGGCGGCGGCAGGACTGTCGGGCGAGACCTTGGCGACCAGCGCGCCTTTCGGCTCCTGCAGCCCCAGGCTGGTGGCGATCTCTTCGGTGACGTTCTGCACCTGTACGCCGAGCCAGCCGCGCCGCGTCTCGCCATATTGCTTGAGCTGGTCGACGACCTGGACCGCGCTGTTGGAGGGCACGGCGAAGCCGATGCCGATCGAGCCGCCGGTGGGCGAGATGATGGCCGTGTTCACGCCGATGACCTGCCCATCCATGTTGAACAGCGGGCCGCCCGAATTGCCGCGATTGATGGCGGCGTCGGTCTGGAGGAAATCGTCATAAGGGCCGGCATTGATATCGCGCTTGGTGGCGGAGATGACGCCTACGGTCACGCTGCCGCCGAGACCGAACGGATTGCCGACAGCCATCACCCAGTCGCCCACCCTCATCTTGCCGGAATCGCCGAATTCGACCGCCTTGAGCGGCTTCTTGGGCTCGACCTTGAGCAAAGCGAGGTCGGTCTTCGGATCGTGACCGAGAATCTTGGTGACCTTCAGCTTGGTGCCGTTGGTGAAGTTGATGATGATCTCGTCGGCGCCCTCGATGACGTGATTGTTGGTGACCACTAGGCCGGAGGGGTCGATTACGAAGCCGGAACCGAGCGAGCTCACCTTGCGCGGCAGGCCCTCGCTGTCCTGGTCGTCGAAGAAATCGTCGAAGAACTCCTCGAACGGCGAGCCCTTGGGACCCGGGCCGTTGGGCGCGTTCTCCGTCGAGCCCTTGAGGGTCTGGGTGGTGGAAATATTGACGACCGCGTCTTGGAGACCCTCGGCGACGTCGGCAACGGAAGCGGGACCGCGCGCGAAACTTGCGGTAACCAGGAGCGGCGCGGCGATCAGCAGCAGCGCGAGCGCCGCCGCCGAGACACCGCAATGCCGAATCCTCGGCCCATAGCCAAGGAACCCGGTCCAAGTGCCGCGCTGTGGCATCGCTCGAATACTCTCGCCTCGCTCGCCCATCAATCTGGTGCCATCATCTTAGCGGAAATCGGCGAAGGTCGAGCGGATTCCGTGGTGGGTTCGCCTGGTACTAGCCGCGCACGATCCAAATCAGCAGCACGCCGCCAGCAACCGCCGTTGCCCCGGCCAGGCGCAACGAGGTCTCAGGCATGTCCGCCGTCGCCTCCAGGAACTTGCGGCCGATACCGGGCGCGAGCGCCCACAACGTGCCCTCGATGACAAGAACCAGCCCGAGAGCGACGACTAGGGTGCTCATTGCGGCAGCGGCGTCGCGGTCGCGTACACCTCAAGCCTAAGGGGCCTGCGGCGCCTGCTGGAGGCTGCCGCCGGCGGAGATGTCGCGCGGCGCCGGCGACAAGGGCGCCTGCCCGGCGGCGCCCTGCTCGAGCGTCTCGGCTCCGCCATCGTCAACGGGCGCTTTGGGCGGCTCGCTGGGATTGTCCCGCTGGGCGGCCGGCGCGCCGGTGCCGTCCGCGCCGGTCTTGCCGAAAGAATCGTTGAAATAGCGGAAGAACTGCGAATTCGGGCTGAGCAGCAGCTTGGTGTCGCCCGACTTGAACGCGCCCTCATAGGCCTGCATCGAGCGGTAGAAGGAGAAGAAGTCGGGGTCCTGGCCGAACGCCTCAGCGAAGATACGGTTCTTCTCGGCGTCGCCGTTACCGCGGAGGCGCGAGGATTCGCCGGTGGCATCGGCCTTGATCACGGTGGCCTCGCGGTCGGCGGTGGCGCGGATGCGGCGTGACGCGCCTTCGCCTTCGGCGCGGAACTCGGCCGCCTCGCGCTGCCGCTCGGTCTGCATGCGGCGGTAGATCGCCTGCATATTGGCCTCGGGCAGATCCACGCGCTTGATCCGCACATCGACGATCTCGACGCCGAAGGGTTTGGCTTCCTCGTTGACCTGGGCGGCGATGGTCTTCATCAGCGCTTCGCGCTTGTCGCGCACCACCGAGGTGAAGCTCGAGCCACCGAGCACGCGGCGGAGCGAGGCTTCGAGCACCGCGCCGATACGCGCGCTGGCGACGCGCTCATCGCGCAGGCTTTGGAAGAACAACAGCGGATCGACGATCTTGTAGCGAGCGAAGGCGTCGACCACGAGCCGCTTCTTGTCGGAGGCGATCACCTCCTGCGACGCGGTGTCGATGTCGAGGATGCGCTTGTCGAAGAACTCGACGTTCTGGATGAACGGGATTTTGTATTTCAGGCCCGGGTCGGTGATAACCCGCTTCGGCTTGCCGAATTCGAGCACCAGCGCCTGTTGCGTCTGGCTGACGGTGAACAGCGTCAGATAGGCGACGAACGCGGCGATGGCGAGAACGACCAGGCTGACTGTGAGGGCGCCGCGGTTCATGGCTGGTCCTCTGAAGGCGTGGAGGGCTTTTTGGGCAGCTCCGACAGCGGTAGATAAGGCACCACGCCGGGGCCGGCCTTATCGTCGATGATGATCTTTTCGTTGTCGCCGAGCACCTTCTCCATGGTCTCGATGAAGATGCGCTGGCGGGTGACGCCCGGCGCCTTCTTGTATTGGTCGTAAACGCTGATGAAGCGGTCCGCCTCACCCTTGGCCAGGGCGATGACCTGGTCGCGATAGCCTTGCGCGGCTTGCAGGATGCGCTCGGCCTCGCCGCGCGCCTCGGGAATGATGCGGTTGGCGTAGGCCTGAGCCTCGTTCTGCAAGCGCTCTTGGTCGGCGCGCGCCGCCTGCACGTCGCGGAAGGCGTCGATGACTTGCGCCGGCGGGTCGACTTTTTGCAGCTGCACCTGGGTGACCTGGACGCCGGCGCCATAGGAGTCGAGGATCTTCTGCATCAGCTGCTGCACGTCGAACTCGGTCTTGGCGCGGGCTTCGGTGAGGATCGGCTCGATGTCGCTCTGGCCGACGATCTCGCGCATGGCACTCTCGGCCACCGCCTTCACCGTGCCTTCGGGATTCTGAATGTTGAACAGGAAGTTGGGCGCATTGCTGATTTGCCAGAATACGACGAAGTCGACATCGACGATGTTCTCGTCGCCGGTGAGCATCAGGCTCTCTTCCGGCACGTCGCGGATGGTGCTCGAAGCGTCGCGGCTGTCGGATGAGCCGCGCATGCCGAGCTCGATGCGGTTGATGCGGGTGACCTTAGGCAGCTCGACCTGCTCGATCGGATAGGGCCAGCGGAAATTCAGTCCGGGCGGAAGCTGGCGGATATATTTGCCGAAGCGCAGCACCACGCCGAGCTCGTCGGGCTGGACGCGCACGGTGAAGCCGAAAAAGACGATCACGATCGCACCGACGACCGCGAGCAGCACGGCGAAGGGTCCGCCCATGCGGCCGCCCGGCATGGCCTGGCGCAACCGGTCCTGGCTGCGGCGCAAGATCTCTTCAAGGTCGGGCTGCTGGCCGCCGGAACCCGGACGCGGGCCCCATGGCCCTCCGCCACCCTTCCAACCGCCGCCGCCGCTCTGATTGCTCCAAGGCATGATGAAAAACCAGTCCTGATGTCTGTGAAGAAGAGGCGCGGACGCCTAAGTGGTGAGCTGCTAGCCGACAAGACTAGCCGCATCAAAATGGCGGTCCTGCGACAAGGTCGAAAGGGTTATAGGCCAGTCACCCTTGCGGCGCAATGCGGGGGGCGGCGTTCACCTTACCCGCTCCAGCACGACGAAGCTGAAAGGGTGATCGTCCTTGGGACCGGCCGGATGCGCCTCGCGCGACCGTTCGCGCCATTCGCCGCTGTCGAGCGCGGGGAACCAGGTGTCGGCATGAGGGGCGGCATGAACCTCGGTCAGGTAGATGCGGTCCGCTTGCGGCAGGACCTCGCGGAACACATCCTCGCCGCCGATGATCATGATCTCGCGGGTGCCGGTCCGCCCGGCCGAGGCCCGCGCCGCCGCTAGCCCGTCCTCCAGGCTGTGGGCCATGACGGCGTCGGGCGCGACGAAGCCGCGATCGCGAGTGAGCACGATGTTGAGGCGACCGTCAAGCACGCGGGGGAGCGACTTGAAGGTGCGGCGGCCCATGATGATGGGCTTGCCCATGGTGATCTGGCGGAAATAACGCATGTCGCTGTGCAAGTGCCAAGGGAGATCCCCGCCCCGGCCGATGGCGCCGTTCTCGGCCTTGGCCACCACCAGAGCGATGATGGGGTTAGCCGCCCCTCCCCGCGCAGGACTCACACCGCGACCTTGGCGCTGATCGCAGGATGCGGATCGTAGCCCCTGAGCGTGAAGTCCTCATAGGCGAAGTCGAACAGCGAGCTTATGTCCGGATTGATCTCCAGGCGCGGCCGCGCGCGGGGCTGGCGCTTCAGCTGCTCGTCGGCCTGGTCGAGATGGGTGAGATAGAGATGGACGTCGCCGAAACTGTGGATGAACTCGCCCGGCTCTAGTCCGGTCACCTGCGCCATCATCAGCGTGAGCAGCGCATAAGAGGCGATGTTGAACGGCACACCGAGAAAGACATCGGCCGAGCGCTGGTAAAGCTGGCAGGAGAGCCGCCCCTCGGCGACATAGAACTGGAACAGGCAATGGCAGGGCGGCAGCGCCATCCGGTCCAGCTCGCCGACATTCCAGGCGCTGACGATGTGGCGGCGCGAATCGGGATCGCGCTTCAGACCCTCGGCCACTTGCGCGATCTGGTCGATGTGCCGGCCATCCGGCGCGGGCCATGAGCGCCATTGCCGGCCATAGACGGGGCCGAGCTCGCCTTGCGCGTCGGCCCATTCGTCCCAGATGGTGACGCCATGCTGATTGAGATAGCGCACATTGGTCGAGCCTTGCAGAAACCACAGCAGCTCATGGATGATCGATTTCACGTGCAGCTTCTTGGTGGTCACCAGCGGGAAGCCCTCGGCCAGATCGAAGCGCATCTGGTGGCCGAACAGGCTTAACGTGCCGGTATTGGTGCGGTCGCCCTTGCTGATGCCGCGGTTGCGCACCTTGGCGAGGAGGTCGAGATATTGGCGCAAATCAGGTCCATTCTCTCAAGCTGGCCCGTCGCCCTTTGCGCGCGAGCCGGTCCGTCACGATAGCATCGGCGGCCCGATTCGCGACCTGGGGCGATAGCGGGATCAATCCTTTTTTTTGCCGTGGTAGCGGCCTATATTGAGTCTGTCGGCGCAAGCCGAATATGGCGATAAACAGCCTTCGTAATAAGCCCATTCGGACCCGGGGGCGGTACCCGGCGCCTCCACCAGGGATCAGTTGGCAAGTATGCAGCGCAAACTGACTGATCCGTGGCGGGGGCGAAATAGGATCGACGAGGGTGTAAAGGTCGTGCTTTCGCTCGGCATGGTACCGCCGTTATCGGGCCAACCCTATAGTTGCCAATGACAACTATGCGGAGGCTCGTCTCGCCGCGTAAGCAGCGCGATAGCCTGAAAATGAAGTCCTAGCCGCTTCGCGGCGACTAGGCGCGGTTCGGAGGGCACCGGCCAACAGAAGCCCTCCACTTTATGACGGGGTGACGGGACTGCCTCACGTCGCAGACAGGGAAAGCGGCGCACTCCATGGCAGAAGACGAAATCAGATACGACCTTCTCACGCAGGACGCCTTACGCGGCGTGGTGCGCCAGGTGCTGGTGCGCGTGCAGCGTGACGGGCTGCCCGGCGAGCATCACCTCTACATCGCCTTCGATACGGGCGCCGACGGCGTGTCGGTATCGAAGCGCCTGAAAGAGCAATATCCCGAGGAAATGACCATCGTGCTGCAGTACCAGTTCTGGGACTTGCAGGTAACCAACGAACGGTTCGAGGTGAAGCTATCCTTCTCCAACGTGCCGGAGCGGCTGGTGGTGCCGTTCAGCGCGGTCAAAGCCTTCTACGATCCTTCCGCCCAGTTCGGACTCCAGTTCGGCAAGCCGGGCGCGGCCAACGACTCCGCCCGCCAGCATATGGCGGCGGCGATGCCGGATCTCGTCGGCGAGCTCGACGAGCCGCGCGGCGTGACCGAGCCGGCCCATGAGGAGCCGAGCGATGCGACAGGAGCCGAGGTGGTGATGTCGCGGCCGCCGGCCGAGGTGGTGCATCTCGATCGTTTCCGCAAGAAATAGGCGGTCGCTGCCTGGCTTTTAAGCCGCTCCTGCACAAAGTTTCAGCGCTCTCCCCTCAGCACGCTCCCTTCGCCTTAACTCGATCTTGACGGCGACCCGGTTGTGGGCCTTGGCATGATTTGTGTCTACATTTGGCGACGCAAACAGACCGAGATCGAATTTCCCGGAGGCAGTTTGAACAAAATCGACAGCATTCGCCCCGAGCCGGGAGACCAAGCGGCCGCGCTTGCTCCGGTCGCGGACTATCTGGCGGAGCTACATGCGCGCGTCGCCGAGCTCACCGGCGGCAAGCCGGCCGACTACATCCCCGAGCTCGGCAAGGCCGACCCCGCTCTGTTCGGCATCGCCATCGCCACCGTCGATGGCCAGGTCTATGCCGTCGGCGATAGCGACGCCGCGTTCACCATCCAATCAGTGTCGAAGCCATTCATGTACGGCTGCGCGCTTCAGCACCATGGCCGCGCGGCGGTGCTGAAACATGTCGGCGTCGAGCCGACCGGGGAGGCGTTCAACTCGATCGTGCTCGATGAGGTCATGAACCGCCCGTTCAACCCCATGGTCAATGCCGGCGCCATCGCCGTCGCCGAGTTGATGGACGGCGAGACCCAGGCGCAGCGTATCGACAACATGATGGCGCTGTTCTCCAGCCTGGCCGGCAGAAAGCTCGACATCGACGAGGCGGTCTACCGCTCGGAGCTGGCAACCGGCCACCGCAACCGGGCCATCGCCTATATGATGCTCAACTCCGCCATGATCGAGCGCGACCCCAACGAGGTGCTCGACCTCTATTTCCGCCAGTGCTCGGTCGATGTCACCTGCCGCGACCTCGCCGTCATGGCCGCGACGCTGGCCAATGACGGCAGGAACCCCCTCACCGCCGAGACCGTGTTCGAGACCCAATATGTGCGCGACATGCTGTCGGTGATGAATTCCTGCGGCATGTACGACTATGCCGGCGAGTGGGCCTACGAGGTGGGCATGCCGGCCAAGAGCGGCGTGTCGGGCTGCATCATTGCCGTCATCCCCGGGCAGATCGGCATCTGCGTCTTTTCCCCGTCCATCGACAAACAGGGCAATAGCGTGCGCGGCATCCGCGTCTGCCAGGAGATCTCCAGCGAGTTCGAGCTGCACGCGTTCAACAACCGCACCAATGTGCGCAGCGTGATCCGCCGCGACTACCGCGCCGATCTGGTGCGCTCCAACCGTCTGCGGACACCGGAAGAGCGGCAAATTCTGGCGGAGAAAGGCAGCAAGATCGCCGTGCTCGAAGCGCAGGGGCCGCTGTTCTTCGGCGCCACCGAGCAGCTGTTGCGCCGGCTGTCGCAACTCGCCGCCGAGGCGAGTTACGTCATCGTCGATTTCAAACGGGTGCATCTCGCCGACACCGCGGCCCGCAAGCTGATCGTGCGCGGCGCGCGGGCCATGGCGGGAGGAGCAACCGAGCTGCTGTTCGCGTCGCTGGCCGAAGACGGGCCGCTCGGCGCCCTCGTCCAAGCCCTGTCCGAGCGCGACAACGAGCATCTGGTGCGCATGTTCCGCGACGCCGACGCGGCGCTCGAATGGTGCGAGGACAAAGTGCTCGACGACGGCCCGCGGGGTTCGCTGGGGACCAAATTCGCCCTGTCGGAGATCAATTTGTTCAAGGGCCTGAAGCCGGAGGAGTGCCGCCTGCTGGAATCGATCGTCCAGCCGCTGGTGTTCGAGAAGGGTGACGTCATCATTCGCGAGGGCGCCGAGGCCAATCTGTTCTTCGTGCTGGCGCGCGGCACGGTCAGCGTCCAGATCAGGGTGCCCGGGCGCGGCGAGCGCAAGAAGCGGGTGGCGTCGATCGGGCCCGGCTTGAGCTTCGGCGAGATGGCGCTGCTCGACGGCGGCAAGCGCTCGGCCGACATCATCGCCGACGAACGGGTGATCTGCTACGGGCTGCGGGTCGAGCAGCTGCACGAGCTGACGGCCGAGCACCCCAACATCATGATCACCATCCTCAGCAATCTGACGCGCGAATTCTCCGAGCGCCTGCGCCACGCCAATGAGGAAATCGGCGTGCTCGAGTAGCGGCTAGACCGACGCAGTGGCCGGTTGGGGCTTGATGCGCGGCTCTTTCGATGGCTCGAGCGGCACGTTCAGCTCAACATAGAGACCGGTGGGTCTGAATTCGACCTTGGTGTCGCCGCCCAGATTGTGGCGGATGCCCTTGTCGATCAGCTGCATGCCGAAGCCCCCGCCGCGCCGCGTCGGAACCTGATTGAGGGTGGCGCGCTCCTCCCAGGTCAGCAGCAGCCGGTTGCCTCGCCCGGTCTTCCAGCTGATGCCGAGCTGGCCGGCATTGGACGACAGCGCGCCGTATTTCACCGCGTTGGTGGCGAGTTCGTGCAGCGTCATGGCGATGATCGATGTGCATTGCGGCGGCAAGAGAACGTCCGGCCCCTTGATCATGATCTTCGGGCCGCCTTCGCGGCGATAGGGCTCGAGCTCGCGCTCGACCATGGCCTTGAGGCTCGCGCCCGACCATTGCGATTCGAGCAGGAGATCGTGGGCGCGATGGAGCGCCTGGAGCCGCTCGGCGAGGGTCTGCGCCATGGCTTGCGCCGGCTTCGAGGTCGCCTGGCGCAGGCTCGCCTGAACCAGGGACTGCACGATGGCGAGCGCGTTCTTGACGCGGTGATTGAGCTCACCCACCAGCATGGACTGGCGTTGCGCGGTGCGCCGCCGCTCGGTGACGTCGCGGAAGATGAGCACGGCGCCGGCGAGCGAGCCATCGAAGCCGACAATGGGCGCCCCGCAATGCTCGACTGGCACCTCCTGCTTGTCGCGGGTGACCAGCAGCGCGCCCGATTCGAGCCGCGTCACGGCGCGTTCACGCAGCGCCTTGAGCGCCGGATCGTCGACCGGCTTGCGGGTCCTCTCATTGATGACGCGGAACACCTCCCAGATCGGCCGGCCCCTCGCCTTCGGTCCGGTCCAGCCGGTCATCTCCTCGGCGATCTTGTTGAGCAGCAGCACGCTGCCGTTGGGGTCGGTGGCGATCACGCCGTCGCCGATGCTGCCCAGCGTGGTGCTCAGCCATTCGCGCTGGCCGCGCAGCTCCATCAGCGCGGCATTGCGGTCGCGGTCGGCGCGCCGCACGGCGCCGATGGTGGTCCAGGCGAACAGAGCGAGCACGAAGATGCTGGCAACGGCGAAGATGGCGAGCGTGGCCGCGCTGTCATAATAGGTCCGCGCCTCGGCCTGATGGGCGAACCACCCGATCACCAGCGGCAACACGATGATGCCCGGCAGCAGCCGGCGCAGCATCTCGCCGGCCGGCGACTGCTCGACGATGGCGGCGGCGATGCCGTATTCAGGCGACGCGGCAAGCAGCCCGATGGCGAGCAGGAAGCCGCATAGCGCGCCGTAGAGCGACATGTCGGTGAACGGGAATGGGTAATAATAGGTGGCGACGCCGTAAGCATAGCCGGCCAGCACGATCAGCACCTGCGCCAGGATGATGGCGGCGATGATCTGGCTGAAGGCCGAGGAGATGCCGCCCTGCTTGGCGTACAGCAGGGCCAGGCCGAACATGATCAGCAAGCCAGTCACGCCGGGAGCCAGGTGCATCTCTTCGGCTTGGGCGGCGCCTGCCGCCATGCTGTCGGCGCGCACCAGCGCCTGGTCGAGGCCGAGATTGAAGCCGAACAGGTCCTGGCTGAGGATGGCGAGGCCGAGCACCACCAGGGCAAAGCCGATCAGCCGCGCCAGCGGGCGGATGGCCCGGAAGGAGAGGCAGAACAGGCCTATGGCCCCGGCGACGATGCCGCCGGCGGCGGCTGGCGTCATGCTGGCGAGGCCGGGAAAGCCCTCGGTCAGCCGTGGAACCGGCAGCTGCCACACCAACAGGATGAGGGTGCCGATAACTGCCACGACGAACGCGGCCACGCGCGCGACCAGCAGCGACATGCGCTCCGCATGTGGCGCGGGCAGCGCCATTTTCACTGAAACTTCAGCCACTCGCCTTCCTCACCCAAGTTCACGGAAGTGGAACCGGAAGCTTTGGGCGCTCCTCGGCAGAAGGCCGCAACGCAAGCGAACGAGCGCGTTCTCCCACCCTGTGAGCGTGTTATAGCGTAGCCCCCATAGAGCCGGTAGGACATTCGGCAAATGCGCGGTCGCGGTAGGATGATCTCGCCGCCGGACGTGATCGACAGGAGAATTGAGCATGCCTCAAGACCGAGGTGAAAAGTCCAAAACTTCCACGCGCATCGAGACCGATTCCCTCGGCCCGGTTGATGTGCCGCAAGACCGCTATTGGGGCGCCCAGACCGAGCGCTCGCGCCGGAATTTCAGGATCGGCGAGGAAGCCATGCCCAAGCCCCTGATCCGGGCGATCGCCCTGGTCAAGAAGGCGGCGGCCCTCACCAACCGCGAAATCGGCCTGATGGAAGCGCGTTTGGCCGAGGCCATCGCCGCCGCGGCCGACGAGGTTATTGCTGAGAAGCTTGATGCTCATTTCCCCCTGGTGGTCTGGCAAACCGGCTCGGGAACGCAGAGCAACATGAACGTCAACGAAGTCATCGCTAACCGGGCGAGCGAATTGCTCGGTGTTGCCCTCGGTTCAACGCGTCCGGTTCACCCCAATGATCACGTCAATCTCGGTCAATCCTCCAACGATGTCTTTCCCACGGCCATGCATATTGCCGTGGCTTGTGAAATTGCCTACCGGCTAAACCCAGCCCTGTCCCGTCTCTACCAGGCGCTTAAAGACAAAGCTGGGGCGTTTCAGGACATTCTCAAGATCGGCCGCACGCATTTGCAAGACGCAACTCCGCTCACTTTAGGGCAAGAATTCGGCGGCTATGCGGCGCAGATCGATCATGGCATCGAACGCATCAAGCTCACCCTGCACGGCCTCTATCAGCTGGCGCAGGGCGGCACCGCGGTCGGCACCGGGCTCAATACCCATGCTTTGTTCGCCGATGCCTTCGCCGCCAAGATCGCCGAGATCACCAAACTCCCCTTCGTCAGCGCCGAAAACAAGTTCGAGGCGCTGGCCACCCACGACGCCCTGGTATTCGCCCATGGCTCGCTCAACACCGTGGCGGTGTCGCTGTTCAAGATCGCCAGCGACATCAGGTTACTGGGCTCGGGCCCGCGTTCCGGCTTCGGCGAGCTGATGCTGCCGGAGAACGAGCCGGGCTCCTCGATTATGCCGGGCAAGGTGAACCCCACCCAATGCGAGGCGGTGACCATGGTGGCGGCGCAAGTGATGGGCAATAACACCACCGTCACCTTCGCCGGCAGCCAAGGCCATCTCGAGCTCAACGTGTTCAAGCCGGTGATCGCCTATGCCACGCTGCAATCGATCAGGCTGCTCACCGACGTGGCCGATAGCTTCCGCGAGAAATGCATCGTCGGCATCGAGCCGGACCGCGAGTGCATCAAGGAGCATCTCGACCGCTCGCTGATGCTGGTGACGGCGCTGGCGCCGCATATCGGCTACGACAAAGCGAGCGAGATCGCCAAGGCCGCCCACAAACGCGGCACCACGCTGCGCGAGGAAGCGGTGCGGCTCGGGCATGTGCGCGAGGAAGATTTCGACCGCCTGGTGCGGCCCGAGGACATGGTCGGGCCCAAGCGCTAGGCTCCGCCATGGCCAAGCCAGGCAATAAGCGCTCGCTCACCATCGCGCGGCACCGCACCTCCGTCACGCTCGAGGACGCGTTCTGGACGGCGCTCGGGGAGATCGCCCGCGCCGAGGGCAAATCGGTGGCGGCGCTGGTCGGCGAGATTGACCAGAAGCGAAGCGCGCGACCGAGCCCGCAGCCGAGCCTATCGGCGGCGATCAGGCTCTATGTGCTGGAGCGGATGCGCGGCGGCTCGGCGTGATCGAGCGTTAGCCGCCGCCAAAGATGGGGATGCCCTTCTTCCACGCGTCGGGCGCCTCGACTGGGCGCTTCCTAACGCGCCGCTTGGTCGGCTTCGGCTGGACCGGAGTTTCAGCGATGGGTGCTTCGGGTTCAGCCTCGGGCGTGACGGCCGCCTCGGTTTGCGGCTCGGCAGCGGGCTTGTCCCCGGCGGGAGTGGGGGCCGGCGTGGGTTTCGGCTCAGGCGGCGGCGGAGAATTGGTCGTCGTTGCAGCCGCGGGCTGAGGCGTCGATTCAGGTGCAGCCACGGCGGCGGCAGGCACCTGCTCGATCATTGCTGCGGGCGGGGACTTCGGCGCGGGCGCCGAAGGCTCAGTGACGGCAGCAGACGCGGGCGGCGCTTGCTCCACGGCCGCCGCGGCCGGGCCCTTAGGTGCGGGCGCCGCAGGCTCGGCGATCGGCGCGACGTCATGCGGCATGGGTGCGATGGGAGCAACGGGCGCGGGCTCGACTGGCTGATCGACCGGGGCGGCGGCGGCCGGCGTCCTTAGCGTCAGTTTAGGTGGCGGGATGAACTCCGCGGCATCCGGAACGACGATATCGGCTCCGCCCTGTCGAAGAAGCTCGGTGGCGGACGGCATCGCCACGGCCGAAAACGAAGGCTTGGGCGCTTCAGCCTCGGCGATCGTGCTCGGCGTCTCGGGCTGCGCCGCAATTTCCGGCTCCAGTTCAGGTTCGGGCTCGATCGGAACCGCCGAAGTCTCTTCCGGACTAGAGTCGACCGCCGGGGTCCTGCCGCTGACGTCGAGCGTTTCCAGCTGCTCGACCCCCTCCTGCATGCGCCGCATGGTGAGATATGCCTCGATCGCCGCGGTATCGACGGCAGGCGAGATCTCGCCGGCCTTGTTGAGCGCGCCGGTAAACACCAGGCCGACCGGCGGCACATCGGCATGGCCCGCCCCGGCGAGACTGACCGCCCATTCGCTGTCGAGCTTGAGGCTGGCCAGCTCGATATAGCCGTTGATTTTGGTCTCGGCGCCGGCGCCCGCGAGCGTCGCCGGAGCGAGGCGCAAGGTGCCGTTCTTGATGTCGAAGGCCAACTGAACCGGCGCGAATTTGTAGCTGCCCTTGGTGATCTTATCGCGCACGCCCTGCGCCGCGGCGGCGATCTCGTCCTTGCCGACATTGATGGTCTTCTTGGCGGCGGTGGCGGCGACGCTGCGGAGCGGAGCGGACGAGAGCGATTGGAGGATGCCCGCGCCGAGCGAGAGACTGCCCTGCCCGCTCAGTCCGGCAACCAGCCCGGGCGGGCTCAGGCCCTCGCCCTGCACCGTGACGGCGAGGTCGAACGGACCCTTGGCGAGGGTGGAGCCGGTCAGGCTCTTGGCAAAGTCGTCGAGCTGACCCCCCTTGATTTCGGCGCGTGCGGTCAGCTCGGCTCCATTGCCGCGCGGCGACAGCATGCCCGAGGCGGCAAACTCGCCGCCGAACATACGGCCGGTGAGGTTGGTGACCGACAGTCCCTGCTTGCCGACCGCAGCGACGAGCGAGGCGCCTTGCACCTTGAGGGCCGAGCCGAGGGTTAGGGTGTTGGCCTTGAGGGTGATCGAGCCTTCAGCCTTCTCGATCGGGGCGAGCGCGAAGCCGCGCGACGGCCACACCTCGGACACGCCGTTGCCGATCGAGCCCAGCATCTCCTCGGTCGAGGGCGTGCGGTGCCACGCCACCAGCACGCCGAGCAGCGAGGGCAGCGAAATGGTGTCGGCGCTGCCCGACAGGGCGAAGCGGGTCTTGGCGCCGCCAAGGTCGAAATGGGCGCTGCCGGTGACATCCTCGCCGGCGATCGCGCCGGTGATGGTTTTGAGATCGACCGCCGGACCTTGCTTGGTCAAATCGAAACGCAATTGCAACGGCACGCCGCCGGCGCTTGGCGGCGCCTCGAAGCCGATCAGGGTGAGAGCCTGGCTCGCGTCCTGGCTCACCATCGCACCCTTGCCGGTGAAGGCGAACCCGCCCGGCTGCAGCGAGCCTTGGCCGCTGAAAGCGGCCCCCATCGAGGCCGCCTCGAGCGCGGCCTTGCCGCTGACCTTGACGTTCGGGATCCCGGCAAGCTTCACCGTAAGCTTGCCCTGGTTCTGGCCGGCGGCCGTGAGGCGTTCGACTGGAAGGTCGGGAAACAGCAGCACGAGAAAGGCCTGCGGCCGCTCGCCGGTGACGCTGCCGTCGATGGCGAGCTTGGCGTCGCCCGGGTTGGCGGGGTCGCCGAGAGCGCGGCCGGTGAGCGACAGGACGGAGCCACCGGCCTTGCCGCCAATTTCGATCGAGGCGTTGGTGGCGTCGCCCTCTTGGGCAGCGACCAGGCTGACCTTGATGTCGAGCGGCGCCAGGGCCGAAAGATGCTTCGACCGGCCCACGCTCTCAGGCAGTCCAAACAAGTTGGCGGCGATGCGCAGACTGTCGGGGTTGGCGGCCGAGAGCGCGAAATCGACCCCGCCCGCCGGCGCTTGGCCGACATGTTCGATGCGCCCCTTGCCGTTGAGGCCGAGCACGCCGGCGGCGGCAAAATCGAGCTGCTCGACATCGAGCGCGTCGGCCTGGACGGCGAAGCGCGCATCGAGGCGGCCGGCGGGAATGTTGGGCAGCAGAAGTTCGCCGACGCGCAAGGTCACACGCATGTCGTCATTGCGGATCTGGCCGAACAGGCTTTGGCTGGCGTCAACTGCATCGCCGGTCCCCGACGACGGTAGCCAAGCTTGCCATAGCGGCCCCTCGCCGATCACCTCGCGCAGATCGAGTCGATCGCTGTCGAGATTGAGCTCGATCAGGCGGCGCTCCCCGCCCTGCATGCGTAGGCCGCCGTGGAATTTGCTTCCGCTCAGTTCGCCCGACGCGTCGGCCAGATCGAGCCTGCCGTCGCCGATCGTGGCGTTGGCCATGAAGCTGAACTCACCGGCCGTGGCCTGGCCCGACACGTCGCGGTCGCCGATGGCCCACCGGGTGAGCGGCCTCAGCTTCGCGCCTTCGAGCCTGACCGGCCCAACGAAGATCGGTCCGAACTTGCCTTGGGCGAGTTGTCCCGACGCCTCGATGAGGTTGTCGCCGGGAAGCACGGCCTTGAGGCGCTGCACGCTCACCGCGCCGTCCTTGGTGGCGAGCGCGAGGTCGACGGCGCCAATCAAATCGCCGCCAAGTCCAGCCTGGTCGATGGCAAAGCTCAGCGTCCCTTCGCCGAACTCGGTGGCCCGGCCGAGGATCTCGGCGGCAAACATATAAAGCACCGCGGCGGGCGTGGGCCGCTCTTCGGCGCCCGGAACGGCGAGCAGCGCATCGAGATCGACAAAGCCAGCGGTCAGCGCGGCGTCGGCGGCCATGCGGTCGCCGAACTGGAGCGCGAGCTTGCCCTTGAAAATCTGCGGGTGGCCGTTGGCATGAAGGGTGAGATCGAAATCGGGCAGCTCGGCGCGATCGGGCGTGGCGGTGAGCGGGCCCTTCAGTTCGTAGAACGAAGACTTGTCGGTCGGCGCGGTCTGGGCCGGCTGCTCGTCGCTCTCGACGACGGCCCCCTCCTCGGTGTCGCCGGCGGCAACGACAGTGGCGGCGCGCACCAGGATGGTGCCGTCGAACAATGGCGTGTCGCCGAGCCCGGTCACGCCGCCATCGAGAACGTAGCTGGTGTTACGGTCGAGATCGCGCAGGGCCGACTTGATGCGAAACAGTCCGGCCGGATCAGGCGCGCTGGTGGAGAAGCGCAGCTCCTGGGGACGCCCATCGAATTGATAATTGGCCGAGACCTTGTACGGTCCCGTCAGGGATTGGGCGCTCGCCTGGCCGGCGACGTCGGTCACGACGATCTGCGGCACACCCTGCTTGGCGATCTCGACCCTGCCGCCGCTGACGCTGACCTCGTCGAGCATCACGTCTTTGGGGGCGAGCGGAAGCGCCACGCCGCGGCGGCCGACATCGCTCCAATTGCCGGTGCCGTCAGCCTTGAGATCGAGCCGCAATACGGGATCGACGATGGCGATCTTGCGCGCCTCGACGGTACCGCTGAGCAGCGCGCCGATATTGAGCCAGGCCTCGAGCGAGCGGGCTTCGAGGAACGGCCGGTCGAGGCGTCCCTCCTGGTCGGCAACCTTGATGTCGTCGAATCTGAGCTCGGGCGACGGCAGCAGGACGAGATGGACCTTGCCGCCGACCTTGACCTGGCGGCCGAGCAGGTTGGTGGCCTGGGTCTCGAACACCGACCGGTAATCGTTCCAGTCGATGAAGAGCGGCGCGGCAAAAAGCGCGCTCAGCACCAGAATCAACACTGCCGTCAACGTCAATAGGAGCGAGTTCACCGCTGTCCAACCCAAGTCTCTGGCGCGCGCTGTTGAGCAGCTAAGCGCCGAGGACCCCGGCCCCCCTGCGACGCGCCGTTATGGTAACGCAAAAATCTTGCCAGGATTGAGGATATTCAACGGATCGAGCGCCTTTTTTATGGCAATCATCGCCGAAACGCCCGGTCCATGCTCGGCCGTTAAGTAAACGATCTTGCCCTGGCCGATGCCATGCTCCCCGGTGCAGGTGCCGCCATAGCCGAGCGCCCGCTCGATCAGCCGGTCGAGGAAGGCCTGCGCCGTCCGCCGCTGCTCGGGGTCGGCGGGGTCGATCAGCGGCATGACGTGGAAATTGCCGTCCCCGACATGCCCGACGATCGGGGCGAGCAGGCCCAATCGGTAGATATCCTCGCGCGTGGCGGTGACGCAAGCGGCCAGCGCCGAGATCGGCACGCAGACATCGGTGGACAGCACTTCGGCGCCGGGCTGCAGCCCGCGCGCGGCCCAATAGGCGTCATGGCGCGCCTGCCACAGCCTGGTGCGGTCCTCCGGGCGCTCGGCCCAGGCGAACTCGCCGCCGCCTTCGGCGCGGGCGATCTCGGCGAAGGACTCGACCTGCTCGCGCGCCGAGGCCGGCGTGCCGTGGAACTCCAGGAACAGCGTCGGTGTCTCGGGCAAAGTGAGATGAGAATAGGCATTGCAGGCTCTGATCTGCACCTCGTCGAGCAATTCGATGCGGGCCAGCGGCAGGCCCATTTGCAGCGCGGCGATGGTGGCGTTGCAGGCGCCCGCGATCGAGGAGAATGGACAGACCGCGGCAAGAATAGTCTCGGGGATGCCGCAGAGCTTGAGCGTGAGGCGGGTGATGATGCCGAGCGTGCCTTCCGAGCCGACCAGCAGGCGGGTGAGGTCGTAGCCGGCGGACGATTTGCGCGCCCGCCCCCCGGTGGTGATGACGCTGCCGTCGGCCAGCACCGCGCTTAAGCCGAGCACCGCGTCGCGCATGGTGCCGTAGCGCACGGCGTTGGTGCCGGAGGCGCGGGTGGCCGCCATGCCGCCGAGGCTGGCGTCGGCGCCGGGATCGACCGGGAAGAACAGGCCCGAGCCACGCAGGTGGTCGTTGAGGGCTTTGCGAGTGACCCCGGGCTCGACCGTGCAGTCGAGATCGGCCTCATGCACGGCGAGGATGCGATTCATGCGCGACAGATCGAGCGAGAGGCCGCCGAACGGCGCGTTGACGTGGCCCTCGAGCGAGGTGCCGGTGCCGAAGGCGATCACCGGCACGCGCGCCTCGGCGCAGAGCTTCACGACATCCGCGACCTCTGCTTCGGTCTCGGCGAACAAGACGGCGTCGGGGGGCTCGCGCTTGAGCCAAGTGAGGGTATTGGCGTGCTGCTCGCGCAGCGCCTGGCTGAGAGAGAAGCGATCGCCGAAGCGCGCGGCGAGCTGGGCGAACGCCGCGCGCTTGCCCTCCGCGGTGGGACGCTGCCGATCGTCGGCCATGACTACGGTCATGGGCCCATCTTATAAGGTGCTTCGCCGGGAATGATTAGGGTTTTGCGGACCGCGAGCGGTCAGGCGCCGACCAGGAAGATCACCGCCGCGAAATGGCAGCTGGCGGCCGACAGCACGAAGCCGTGCCAGATGGCGTTCTGATAGGGCAGCCGCTCCCACAGATGAAATACCACGCCGACGGTGTAGAGCACGCCGCCGAGCGCGAGCAGCGTCAGCGCGCGGCCCGGCATGGCCGACATCAAAGGCTGCCAAGCGGCGATCACGGCCCAGCCCTGCACCAGATACAGCGCGGTCGACAACCCGTCGAGGTAACGGGGCGCGAACAGCTTGATGGCGATGCCGATGGCCGCCATGGTCCACACCATGGCGAGCAGGCCGAGCCCCCACGGCGTGTTCATCTTGATGAGGATGAACGGGGTGTAGGTGCCGGCGATCATCAGGAAGATGGCGGCGTGGTCCAGCCTGCGCAGGAGCTCCTTGAACCTGGTGCCGACCACCAGATTGTAGCCGGCCGAGAAGCCGAAGGTCGCCACCAGAGCGAGTCCGTAGATCGCCAGGCTCACGCCCCACAGCAGGGTCTGAGATTGCACGCCGATGATGAGGAGCGCGGTCAGGGCGACCAGGCTGGCGGTAACCCCGACGGCATGGACGCAGCCGTCAGCGATCCGCTCGCGGATGGTGTAGTCGGGAAACCTGCGAGGCATGAACAAGGCGATACGCTTTCACTCCATTGCACACCGATAAGATCGAATATCTCTCCTTACCAAATGGTGTGGCAGGGGTGAGGCAGCAACGCTTCACTTTGTCTAGGTTCGATCAAGCCTGCGCGTGTAGCAACGCACCGGCGCGCGGTAGCACGCCGATCAAGCGGGGCAATGACACCCCAGGGAAGGACTATTGGCCGCAGACGGCCGAGCCCGTGGTACAGACATAGGGCACCACCACGCCGGTGAAGCAGGTCGTGAAGAAGCGCGTGGTGATGATGTCGGGCTTGAGCACGGCCTCGCGCGGCGGGCCATCGGGGCGGACGGCCTTCCAGAACGGGTCGGCCTTCACCTTCTTGGCGTACATCGTGATGTAGCTCCATCGCTTTGAGCGTTTCAGCTCAGCAGCGCTTTGCACCGTCAGCGCTTGCGAGGTTCTGGCCGCATCGGCCTTGGAGCCGGCGCTGGCGGTGGCCTTGATCAACTGGCAGGCGGCCTCGGCTGGCTGAATGGCGCCGAAGCCCAACACCCCGACCACAAGCGCAGCAATGCCGATCTTCGAAACTTCAAGCATGTCCCGTGTCCCAACCCGTTTTGGAGCTAAGCGTCTTTTGGCAGTGGCCTCGAACAACCGCAACAGCAATAGCAGAGTTCCCGTGCGGTTTTTTGTCAGAAGCGGAGCTTGGCGTTTTCATTAGCGTGGCGTCAAGTCTCGGAGCGCTCAATCGCCGTCACCCTTGCATGGCGGCCCTTCGGGGCATGCGCCCGGACGGTGCCGGTGGACATCGATCGGCGGAGGCTTGCTATCGCCCGATTCGGCTTCGCCAGCCGCATCGCCGGTCGCCTGGTCCTCCCCTTCCGCATTTGCGGCGGATGGATCGGCGGTCGCATTTGTCGCAGCGGCGCCAGGTGTGGTTTCACTGGCGGGCGCCGACGGCCCGGAGGCCAGGCTCACGCCGCCGAGGGCAACAAGCAGGCACAGCGCAATCGCAACACGGGACATCATGGCGACGGATTTCCTTCCGGCTGGTTGGCGCACATGGTCTTGGCGAGGGTCACCAGCGGCGCGAAGCGCGGATCGCTCTCGATGGCATTGGCCACGGTCTCGAACTCGGCAAACGCTTCCGGCTGATGGAAGTTCTTCCTGGTGCGGTCGATATAGCTCTTGATTTCAGGGTATTCGTAGGCCTCGACGATAAACGCGCCAAAAAAATGGCCGACCAACTCCTCGCTGAGCGCGCCGCGCTGCATGAACAGGCCAAGGTCGGAGAAGAAGCCGAGATATTCGTTGATCGCCACGTGGCCGAAACTGCCGCCGTCGTTCTTGTAGAGCTTCTGACACGACTCGATGGCGCCGGCGATTTGCAGGTAGGATTTCTCCTGCAAGTAGAACTCGCCATAAAGTTCGCGCGCGAGCTTGATCTCCTGAGTCTCGTGATCGAGCCGGGTCGCCCGATAGTGCAGCGTGACGACGATCAGCTGGGCGACGATGAAGCTCACCACGCCAAACAGCAGCGCCGCCCATTCGCGGCTGAACGAGCGCTTGGGCGCTGGCCGTTCGGCGGTGGCGTGATCTAGCGGGTCGTCCTGCACGGGCCAGGCTCATTCCAGGGTTGCAACCGGGCGGCGGGCGCCCTAGTTGCGTTGCGGCAGGCAAAATAACACGCTGTCATATGACAGGAGCGGTGCAAGCCCAAGGGCTTTGCGAGAGTGCGGTCGCCGGCTTTTCGCCCCCGGTGCCGGCAATGGTATAGTTTCCGACTCATATGACGAAGATTCCCTCCTCCGCCGCGGCAGCCCTGCCCCCTCCCGATGAGGAGCAGCTGTCCACGTCCCAGCGGGCCATGCGGCTCCGCCCAGGCGGCTATCTCGATGTGCTCAACCCCGAGCAGCGCGAGGCGGTCGAGACCCTGGACGGCCCGCTGCTGGTGCTGGCCGGGGCCGGCACCGGCAAGACCCGTGTGCTCACCACCCGCATCGCCCATATTTTGAGCCTGGGGCGGGCGCGGCCAGGCGAGATCCTGGCCGTCACCTTCACCAACAAGGCGGCGCGCGAGATGAAGGGCCGCGTCGGCCAGCTGATCGGCGTCGTGGTCGAGGGCATGCCGTGGCTCGGCACGTTCCACGCCATCGGCGTCAAGATCATGCGCCGGCATGCCGAGCTGGTCGATCTCAAGCCGTCTTTCACTGTGCTCGACACCGACGACCAGATCAGGCTGCTGAAGCAGCTGCTCGCCGCCGAGAATATCGACGAGAAGCGCTGGCCGGCGCGGGTGCTGGCTTCGATGATCGACAACTGGAAGAACCGGGGGTTGGTGCCCAAGCGCGTGCCCGAGGGCGAGAGCTTCGCCTACGCCAACGGCAAAGCGCGCGAGCTCTACGCGCTGTATCAGACTCGGCTGAAGGAGCTGAACGCCGCCGATTTCGGCGACCTGCTGCTGGAGAATTTGCGGCTGTTCCAGGAGCAGCCCGACGTGCTGGCCAAATATCAGCAGCGCTTCCACTTCATGCTGGTCGACGAATATCAGGACACCAATGTCGCGCAATATCTGTGGCTGCGGCTGCTGGCCCAAGGCAACGGCAATGTTTGCTGCGTCGGCGACGACGATCAGTCGATCTATGGCTGGCGCGGCGCCGAGGTCGACAACATCCTCAGATTCGAGACCGACTTCCCGGGCGCCAAGATCATCAGGCTGGAGCGCAACTACCGCTCGACCGGGCATATTCTCGGCGCGGCCTCGGGGCTGATCGCCCACAACAAAGGGCGACTCGGCAAGACGCTGCGCACCGACGGCGAGCTGGGCGAGCAGGTCGAGATCGAGGGCTGCTGGGACGACGAGGAAGAAGCGCGCGTGATCGGCGAGGACATCGAGCAGCTCCAGCGCCAGAACCATGCCTTGAGCGAGATCGCCATTCTGGTGCGCGCCTCGTTCCAGATGCGCGCCTTCGAGGACCGCTTCATCACCCTCGGCTTGCCCTATCGCGTGATCGGCGGCCCGCGTTTCTACGAGCGGCAGGAGATCAAGGACGCCACCGCCTATTTCGAGGTGACGCTCAATCCCGCCAACGACCTCAAATTCGAGCGCATCGCCAACACGCCGCGGCGGGGCCTCGGCGAGGCAAGCCTCAAATCGCTGCATCTGCTGGCCCGCGCCCAAGGCGTGCCGCTGTTCCAGGCGGCACGGCTGATGGTCGAGACCGAGGAGCTGAAGCCGCGTGCGCGCAAGTCGCTGCAAGATTTGCTCGCCGCGTTCGACCGCTGGCGCTCGCTGATCGACACCATGCGCCATACCGAGCTGGCCGAGATGATCCTCGATGAGTCGGGCTACACCGCCATGTGGCAGGCCGAGCGCTCGCCGCAGGCGCAGTCGAAGCTCGAGAACCTCAAAGAGCTGATCCGCTTCATGGATGAGTTCGACACGCTGGCCAGCTTCCTCGAGCACGTGTCCCTGGTGATGGACGCGCAGACCGAAGAAGGCGCCGAGCGCGTCAGCCTGATGACGCTGCACTCGGCCAAGGGGCTGGAATTGACACCGTGTTCCTGCCCGGCTGGGACGAAGGGCTGTTGCCGCATCAGCGCAGTCTCGACGATGCCGGCCGCTCCGGCCTCGAAGAAGAGCGGCGGCTGGCCCATGTCGGCCTGACGCGGGCACGCCACCGGGCCAAGATCACCTTCGCCCAGAACCGCCGCAACCACGGCACGTGGCAGACCGCGCTCCCCTCCCGCTTCATCGACGAATTGCCGGTCGATCACATAACCGTCGCCGAGGACAAGGGCCTGCGGGGCTACGGGCCGAGCCGGTTCGACAGTGCCGAGAACCTGTTCGCATCCGGCTTCTACGACACGCCGGGGTGGCAGCGCGCGCAGCGGAACCGGCCGCGCGGGTCGGGAGCGCCGGCGCGCGGCCGCGAGCCCATGACCATCGAGGGCACGCTGGTGGCGGCGAGCACGGCCGCAGGCGCCGGCCTGAGAATCGGCGAGCGGGTGTTCCATCAGAAATTCGGCTATGGCCACGTGGCGCAAATCGACGGCAACAAGCTCACGGTCGATTTCGACAAGGCCGGGCAGAAGAAGGTGGTCGACAGCTTCGTCGAGCGGGTGTGACGCCCTCTTGGCGTGTGAGAACAAAACGTGTACATTGCTCCCGGCGTTACCACAGGGAGGTGTATCATGCGCTCTCTCGCCATTTCAGCCATTGCCATGATTTCATTGGTTTTTCTTGCTCCGCTCGGTCCTTCGGCGGCACTCGCCCAAGAGGCGTGCCGCTGCAAAGGCTGCGGCTGTAAAGGCGGCCCGGGCTGGCGCGGCCCGGACGGGGTTTGCGTCTCTCAGGCCAAGCTTGCCGAGATCTGCGGCGCGCCGGCCGGCACGCCGTGCAAGCAGGAGGCGGCCGCGCGGGTCTGTTTCGGCAAGCAATCCGCTGTGGACGACGCCAAGAGTCTCGTCGAATAGACCCGTCATGCCTGTGCCGGACATGACGCGTTCTCTCTATCGGACCGTTGGATCAGCACACCCAGACATAGCTGCAGCTCAGGCTGTCGCAGAGATATTCGTAGTGACAGAAGCCGGCATAGTTCCGTGAGGCCGGCTTGCCGGCCGTGCGATTGGCGGCATAGCCATCCGCTTCCACCACGATGGCGTCGACGTCGTAGAACACCGGCTTGCCGCCGTCGGCGCTCGCCTTCGGGTCGGTCACCGGCGCGTCAATCGAGGCCAGTAATTTCGCTGCCGCCATCAGCATGTCCGGGTCCTTGGCGGAGCGGCCGATGATGATCAGCGTGTTGGCGACGCCGGCCTTGGTCTGACCCGCGGCAATCTGGGCGGCGCTCATCTTGGCGTCGTCTTCGGCGAAAGATTTCAGGGGAATGGCGGCACAGCAACACAGCGGCGGCGCAAGCAATGAAGGGTGCTTTCATGAGGAGTCTCCGGGTGATGCAACAGCTCTTCTGACTGGAGAGCAGAGCAGCCCGCGGGAGCCGACAATAGCCGCGCCGACTTGTCTGCTCCTACCTCAACTCTCCTTCGGCTGGACGAAGAGTCACGTTAAACTTTAGTTAGAACGAAACCGGGCGGCACTACCCAGATGGGTAGGCATGCCTGCGGCCGCAGCGGCGTTGCCGGGAAAAACCGTCATATTTGCGCGCCAGCGCCGCCCCGTCCTAAGCTCCGCGCCATGCAGGCCGCCACCACGAGAGCGTAAGCCTTGGTCGAGAGTCCGGCGGCGCCGTCAACAGCCATCCTCCATCAGGCGACCATCGAAGCCCCCGCCTCGCTCGGCGAGGGACTCGCGCAAGCGCTCGAACAGGGGCTCGACCCGGCGCCGGTCGCGGTCGGCGTGTTCGACCGGGGCGAAGGACATTGCGAGGTGTTCGCCCATTATGCGGAGCCGCCGCGACGCGACGCCCTGCTGGCGCTGATCGAGCAGGTTGGCGGCGGCGCTGGTCTCACGGCGCTGCGCATCGAGGAAATCGCGCCGGAAGATTGGGTGACGCTGTCGCAAGGGCAGCGCGGCAAAGTCGTGGCCGGGCGCTTTTTCGTCCATGGCAGCCACGATCGCGGCAAGGTGCCGCGCCGCCGCGCCACTATCGAGATCGACGCGGGCCAGGCATTCGGCACGGCCCATCATGCCTCAACGCGCGGCTGCCTGCTGGCGCTCGACGATCATCTCAAGCGCCACCGCCCACGCACGGTCATCGATATCGGCACCGGCACCGGCATCCTGGCCATCGCCGCCGCTAAGGTGCTCGCACGGCGCATCCTGGCCAGCGACAGCGATAAGGTGGCGGTCACGACCGCGGCCGACAATGCGCGGCAGAACGGCGTGGCGCCGTGGGTGCGCGTGGTTCAGGCGCGCGGCTTTCTGCATCCCCTGCTGTGGCGCTGCCGGGCCGATCTGGTGCTCGCCAATCTGCTCGAGCGCGCTTTGTACGATCTTGCGCCGGCGTTCACGCGCCATGTCGCCCCGGCCGGCACGGCGATCCTGTCAGGGCTCACCCACACCCAGGCGCGGGCAATCGAGGCGCGCACCCGCGCCCATGGCTTCGTCCTGGAAAAGCGAATCGTTCTCGATGGATGGGCGACCCTGGTGATAACCCGTCGCAGCGCGCGTATTGCGGGCGATTGATCGCAACCGAGCTTTACGCTTACAACAACCGCCCATGTATCAGATCTTCGACGACATCAGTTCTCCGGCCGAAAGCGGCGAGCGGGTCAAGGCGTTGCAAAGGGAACTGAAGTCGCGAAAGCTCAAGGGCTTTCTCGTTCCCCACAGCGACGAGCATCAGAACGAGTTCCTGTCGCCCTCGGCCGAGCGCCTGGCCTGGCTCACCGGCTTCACCGGATCGGCCGGCGTGGCAATCGTGCTGGACAAGGCGGCGGCTTTGTTCGTCGACGGGCGCTATATCTTGCAGGCCCGCGCGCAAACCGACTCGGCGCTGTTCGAGGTGCTGCAGACGCCGGACGCCAAGCCTTCGGCCTGGATCGCCGAACAGCTCAGCCGGGGCGCGGCATTGGGTTACGACCCCGCGCTGCACACCATCAAGGAGATCGAGCGCCTGACCGAGACGCTGGCCAAGTCCGGCATCAAGCTTAATCCGGTCGAGACCAATCCGATCGACCAGATCTGGCAGGACCGGCCGAAGCTCTCCCCCGCCGCGGTCACGCCGCACGGGATCGAGTATGCCGGGCGCAGCGCCTTCGACAAGATCCGCGACGTGCAGGCGCAGATGAAGGAGGCGAATGTCGACGCCGTGCTCCTGACATTGCCCGATTCCATCGCCTGGCTGTTCAATATCAGGGGCGGCGACCTCAAGCACACGCCGGTCGCGCTGGCCTTCGCCATCGTGCCGGCGGCGGGGCGACCGACCCTGTTCATCGAGCCGACCAAGGTCGGCGACAACGTCAAGAACGAGCTGCGCGAAATGGTCGAGCTGGCCGAGCCGGGTGCGCTGACCGAGAAGCTCAAGGCGCTGGGCGAGGCGAGCGCACGCGTCCGGTTGGACCCCGACAGTGCGCCGATCCGCTTCGCGCACATCCTCAAGGCGGCTGGCGCGCAATTCGTGTCGGGGGCCGACCCGTGCATTGCGCCCAAGGCCATCAAGAACGAGGTGGAGATCAAGGGCGCGCACGCCGCGCAATTGCGCGACGGCGTGGCCATGGCGCGGTTCCTTGCCTGGCTCGACGAGGTGGCCGAGTCGGGCAAGATCGACGAGGTCGCCGCGGCAATAAAGCTGGAAGATTGCCGGCGCGAGTCGGGCCAGCTCAAGGATATCAGCTTCGACACCATCTCCGCGGCCGGGCCCAACGGCGCCATCGTCCATTACCGGCCGACCAATAAGGGCAAACGCGTGCTGCAAACCGGCACGCTCTATCTCATCGATTCGGGCGCGCAATATCGCGACGGCACCACCGACGTGACCCGCACCATCGCCATCGGCACGCCGACGGCGGAGATGAAGCGGCATTACGGGCTGGTGCTGAAGGCGCATATCGCCATCGCCGCGGCGCGGTTCCCCAAGGGCACGCGCGGCCAGGACCTCGATCCGTTCGCGCGCCGGCCGCTGTGGGAGGCGGGCCTCGACTTCGATCATGGCACCGGTCACGGCGTCGGCAGCTATCTCTCGGTCCATGAGGGACCGCAGCGCCTGTCGCGGCTCGGCACGGTCGAGCTCGAGCCCGGCATGATCCTGTCCAACGAACCAGGCTATTATCGCGAAGGCCAATACGGCATCAGGCTGGAGAATTTGGTGCTGGTGACAGCGCCCGAGCGCATCCCGGGCGGCACGCGCGACATGCTGGGATTCGAGACGCTGACGCTGGTGCCGTTCGACCGCCGGCTGATCGATCCCAAGCAGCTCATGCCGTGGGAGCTCGCCTGGCTCAACGCCTATCATGCGCGGATTAGGCGCGAGATCGAACCGATTCTGTTGAGCGACGATAGGGCCTGGCTGCGCCATGCCACCGCGCCGATCGGCTGAACATGGCGTTACAGCTCCGGCCGAATTGCGAATATTGCGACAAGGATCTGCCGCCGCACGCGACCGATGCGCGGATCTGCTCCTTTGAGTGCACCTTCTGCGCCGAGTGCGTCGACACCAAATTGTTCAATGTCTGCCCGAATTGCGGTGGAGGTTTCGTGCCGCGACCCATCAGGCCGGCGATCGAACGGCGCCCGGGGCTTTGCACGACCAACCGGCCTGCATCCAGCGAACGAGTCCACCTCTCCTACGGGCGCGACGAGGTCGCCCGCTTCGCCGCGATGATCCGCGACATTCCGTCCGAGAGGCGCTAAGCGTCACGCCATGACGCTCGAAATCCTCGTTTCAAGCGCGGCGGCCACGCTGACCACGGCGGCGTTCCTGCCCCAGGCGCTGCACATCATCCGCTACAAGGACACCCGCGCAATCTCGCTCATTATGTATGTGGCGTTCGGCACCGGCGTGTTGTTGTGGATGCTGTTCGGCCTGATGATCGGCAATCTGCCGATCATCATCTCCAACGCCATCACCCTCGGCCTGGCGCTGGCCATCATCGCCATGAAGCTGAAATATAAGTGAGCATCACTCGATCAGTTTGAGCCACTCGTCCTCGGTCAGGACCTTGACGCCGAGCTCCTTGGCATTTTTCAGCTTCGAGCCGGCGCCGGGGCCGGCCACCACGTAATCGGTGTTCTTGGATACCGAACCCGCGACCTTGGCGCCGAGGCGCTCGGCGCGGGCCTTGGCCTCCGAGCGGGTCATCTTCTCCAGCGTACCGGTGAACACCACACTCTTGCCGGAGATCGGCGAGGCGTGATCGATCGCCTCGAGCGGCTCGGGGCTAACCTCGTCGAGCAGCTCTTCGACCACCTTCACATTGTGCTTCTCGGCGAAGAAGTCGGCGATGGCGGCGGCGACGGTCGGGCCGATGCCCTCGATATTGTCGAGCTCGGCAAAGGCCTCGCCCTCCCGGTCGTGGGCAGCCTCTTTCATGGTCTTGAGGAAGGTCTTGGCCGAAGCGTAATTGCGCGCCAGCAGCCGGCCGGTGATCTCGCCGACATGGGGAATGCCGAGCGCATAGATGAAACGGTCGAGCTTGACCTTGCGCCGCGCAGCGATGGCGTCGAACAATTTCTTTGCCGAGGTCTCGCCCCACCCTTCCCGCTCGGCGAGCTTGGACGACGCGCGCTTGTCGCGGGCTTCGAGGGTGAAGATATCTTGCGGCGACTGGATCAGGCCGACGTCGTAGAAGGCCTTGATGTGCTTCTCGCCCAGCCCCTCGATGTCGAAGGCGTTGCGCGAAACGAAGTGCTTGAGCCGCTCGACCCGCTGCGCCGGGCAGATCAGCCCGCCGGTGCAGCGCCTGACCACGTCCTCCTTGCCGGTGTTGGGGTTGATCTCGCGCGTGGCGTGGCTGCCACAGGCCGGACAGAGAGTGGGAAAGACGAATCGTTTCGCGCCCTTAGGCCGCTTCTCTTCAACCGCCCCGAGAATCTGCGGGATGACGTCACCGGCGCGCTGCACGATCACCGTGTCGCCGATGCGGACGTCCTTGCGGGCGATCTCGTCCTCGTTATGCAGCGTCGCGTTCTGCACCACCACGCCGCCGACCGTGACCGGGTCGAGCTTGGCCACGGGGGTGAGCGCGCCGGTGCGCCCGACCTGGATGTCGATGTCGCGCAGCACTGTGGTCGCCTTCTCGGCGGGAAACTTATGGGCGACGGCGAAGCGCGGCGAGCGCGACACGAAGCCGAGCCGCTCCTGCAAATCGAGCCGGTCGAGCTTATAGACGATGCCGTCGATATCGTAGTCGAGGCCCGACCGGCCGCTCTCGATATCGCGATAGGTTTGAAGCATTTCCTCGACCGCGTGGGTGAGCCTGATGAGCGGATTCAGGGGGAAGCCCCAGGCCCGCAGGATCTGATAGGCGTCCCATTGGGTCTCGGCCGGTAGGTCGGCGACGTCGCCCCAGCCATAGGCGAAGAAGCGCAACGGCCGCCGGGCGGTGATGGAGGGATCGAGCTGGCGCAGCGAGCCGGCCGCGGCATTGCGCGGATTGGCGAACAGGCGTTCGCCGCGTTCGGCCTGCCCGGCATTGAGCTGCTGGAAGGCGGCGCGGCTCATATAGATCTCGCCCCTAAGCTCGAACGGATCGGGGAAACCCCGCGCGGTGATCGCGTTCGGAATGTCGGCGATGGTTCGGACATTGGCGGTGACGTTCTCGCCCTCATAGCCGTCGCCGCGGGTCGCGCCTTGCACCAACCTGCCGCCCTCGTAGCGCAGCGTGATGGACAGTCCGTCGATCTTGGGCTCGGCGGTGAACGCCAATGGCTCACTCGGCGGAAGACCGAGAAACCGTCGGATGCCTTCGACGAACTTCTGCAGGGCGGTCTCGTCGAACACATTGCTGAGCGACAGCATCGGCACGCGGTGGACCACCTTGCCGAAGGCCTCGACCGGCGCCGCGCCGATCTTCAGCGACGGGCTGTTATCGCGGACGAGATGAGGAAAGCGCGCCTCGATCGCGTCGTTACGCGCGCGCAAGCGGTCATAGTCGGCGTCGCTGATCTCCGGCTCGTCCTGACGATAATAGAGCGCATCGTGATGGGCAATCTCGGCGGCGAGCCGGGCAAGCTCGGCGGCCGCCTCGGCCTCATCCAGCGTGGCGACCGGCTTCGCCGCAAGCGATGCTTCCGCCCGATCCTGCTTCGTGGTCTTGCGCTTGGTCATAGTTCGCGATCATGCCGAGCGGGTCATGAGCCGATCGGCGGCTTTGCGCGCCTCGTCGGTGATGGTCTGACCGGCCAGCATGCGGGCGATCTCCTCGCGGCGATGCTCGCCTTCGAGCACGGCGACGCGGGTGGCCATGGCCTCGCCGTCTGGGCCGCGCACAGCCTCCTTGGCGATCAGCAGATGGCCGTTGGCGACGGCGGCGACCTGGGGCGCGTGGGTCACCGCCAGCACCTGCACGCGAGAAGCGAGCCGCGCCAGGCGCTCACCGACGGCGGCCGCGGTCGCCCCGCCAACGCCGGCATCGACCTCGTCGAACACCAAGGTTGGGGCCGAGCCGCGGGCGGCAAGCACAACTTTCAGCGCCAGAATGAACCGCGCCAGCTCGCCGCCCGACGCGACCTTCATCAGCGGGCCCGGCTCGGTGCCGGGGTTGGTCCTGACCCAAAAGGCGATGCGGTCGATGCCGCCGGGTCCGCCCGCGCCAAGCTCGACGGTCTCGATCTGGGTGATGAAGCTCGCTTTGTCGAGCTTCAGCGGCGCGAGTTCGCCGGCAACTTCCTTGTCGAGCCGCTTGGCCGCCTTTTGCCGCGCCTTGCTCAAGCCGGTCGCGAGGGTCTCATAGGCCTGACGCGCGGCTTTGGCCGCCTTGGCCAGCTCCCCGGCCCGCGCCTCGCTGGTGTCGATCGCCGCCAATTGGGTTTCGAGCCGTTCGACCAGGGCCGGCAAATCGTCGACCATGAGCTTGTGCTTGCGGGCGAGCGCGCGCAGGGCGAACAGCCGCTCCTCGGCCCGCTCGAGCTCGTTGGGCTCGAAGGCGATCAAGGCCAGCGCGGCCTCGATCCTGGCCCGGGCGGTGTCGGTCTCGGCGAGTACGCGTTCGAGCGCTTCGGCCACCGGGGTCAGCACCGGGCCGGCGACAGCGGCCTGGCGCTCGATCCGGCGCAGCGCCGCCCCGAGGCGGGCGCCGCCGGTGCCCTCCCCCTGCAAGGCATCGAGCGCCTCGGCCAGCTCGGCGGTGATCTTCTCGGCGTTCATCATCAGCTGGCGCCGCGCGGCGAGCGCCTCCTCCTCGCCGCGCTCCGGCTTGAGCTGCGACAGTTCCTCCAAAGCGTGGCTCAGATAGTCGGCATTGGCGCGCGAGGCGGAGATCTCGCTGTCGTGACGGGCGCGCTCGGCCTCGGCCTGTTGCCAAGTCTCGTAGGCCTCGGCCACGCTCGCCGCCTCCGCGCTCAAGCCGCCAAAGGCATCCACCAGGTCGCGGTGGCCGGACGGGTCGATCAAGGCGCGGTCGTCGTGCTGGCCGTGGATCTCGACCAGCGCCTGCCCGACCTGGCGCAATAGCTGCACGCTCACGCTGGTGTCGTTGATGAAGGCGCGGCTCCTGCCGTCGGCCCCCTGCACCCGCCGCAAGATCAGGGCACCCTCGGCGGCGATGCCGTTTTCGGACAGCAGCGCGAACACTGGATGGGCGGCGGGCAGATCGAACACCGCCGTCACTTGGCCTTGGCCGGCGCCGCGCCGCACCAGCGAGGTGTCGCCGCGCCCGCCGATGGCGAGGGAGAAAGCATCGAGCAGGATCGACTTGCCGGCGCCGGTCTCGCCGGTGAGCGCCGACAGGCCTCGCCCGAATTCGAGATCGAGTTTGTCGATCAGGACAATGTCGCGGATCGACAGGGCGGCTAGCATGGCGTGTCGGTCAGGCCGGCTTGCCGTCGCCCTTCCAGGTCTGGGTGATCCAAGACCCTTCGTGCTCCTGCGGCTGAAGACCCTGTTTTCCCAGGAGCGCGTAAGCGTGGCTGTACCACTTGCTGTCCGGAAAGTTATGGCCGAGCACGGCAGCCGCCGTTTGGGCCTCGTTGACGATGCCTAAGGCCATATAGGCCTCGGTGAGGCGCATCAAGGCCTCTTCCACCTGCTCGGTGGTCTGGTAGTCGGTGACCACGCTGCGGAAGCGGTTGATCGCGGCGAGGAAGTTGTTGTGGCGGAGATAATAGCGCCCGACCATCATCTCGTTGGCAGCCAAGAGATCGCGCAGGATGCGCGACCGGTTTCGCGCCTCGGGCACGTAACGCGACTCCGGATAGCGTTGCAGCAAGGTGTCGTAGGCGACCAGCGCCTTGCGGGCGAAAGTCTGGTCGCGCTTCGGATCGAGCACCCGGTCGTAATAGGACATGCCGATAATATCCTGAGCCAAGTCCGATTCCTGCGTGCCGGGATGAAGGGTGAGATAACGGTCGGCCGAGCCGACCGCGTCGTCATATTTGCCGGCCTTGTAATAGGCATAGGCCGCCATGAGGATGGCCCGGCGGGCCTCCTGCGAATAAGGATGGTTGATATCGACTTGTTCGTAGGCCTTGGCGGCGTCGCCGTATTTGCCCTTGTTGGTGAGCTGTTCGGCCTTGCCGTAGATCACATCCGGCGGGTCGGTATTCTCCACCTCTGCCGTCTTGTTGCCGCCGCCGAACCATGCGAACGAGCTGCAGCCGGCGAGCAGGCTAGCGGCCGCCACCAGGCAGACGAACCTCGGCAGCGCCGCCGGCAGAACCCCAAGCCAGGTCCCAACTCGCGCCGACAGTCGTTGCGGCTCAACCGGTCCGGTCATGCTACCCCTCAAAGCCGCTCCCCGCGCACAAGCCGGCCCAAGCTAGCGCAGCTACCACCACCCAACTAGCGGATTATGGTGTTTTTTTGCCTCGGGGCCCGGTCCGGACCGGTTATCGGCCATACGCTAGCGATTGGCGCAACCTTGCGGCCTAGCGGCAGCGCTCGGACGCGCGCAGGGGCAACTGAGTAAAAGCCTTGACGGCTGGGTTGCGGCTAGCTGCGCTCGGCGGCGAAATTCGCTGCGGCGAGACGATGGCTGAGCTCGGCATGACGAACCTCGCGGTAGCGCGGGGCTTCGACCATGGTCCATGCCTCGGCATCGGCGAACAATGCCTTCACCACCAGCGCGTTCAGCCGATGGCCGCCGCGATGGGAGCGGAACGCGCCGAGAATGGGCGCCCCGGCGAGAGCGAGATCGCCAACCGCGTCGAGCGCCTTGTGGCGCACGAACTCGTCGGAGAAGCGAAGCCCCTCGCGGTTGATGATGCGGTCGTCGCCGATGGCGACCGTGTTGTCGAGCGAGGCGCCGAGGGCCAAGCCGGCCGCCCACAGCCGCTCAACGTCTTTCATGAAGCCGAAGGTGCGGGCCCGGGCCAATTCGCGGCGGAAAGAGCCGGGATTCAGGTCGATTTCGATCCTCTGGGTGCCGATCAGCGGCGTATCGAAATCGATTTCAACGTCGAGACGGAAACCGTTATGCGGGGAGAGCTCGCCATAGGCGCCGGCATCTTCCACCGAAATCCGCTTCAACACTTTGAGGAAGCGGCGCGGCGCATCGAGCTCGGCCAGACCGACTTCGTCGATCGCCTCGACGAAGCGCGCGGCGCTGCCGTCCATGATCGGAACTTCGGTGCTGTCGATTTCGATCAGGGCGTTGTCGACGCCGAGACCGCGCAGGGCCGCAAGAAGGTGCTCGACCGTCGCCACCGAGGCGCCATTGCCGTCACCGATCACGGTGCAGAGCGTTACGCCGGTTACCGACCGCTGGTCAGCAGCGATCTCGGTGCCGTCGGCGTCGCCGTTGGAAAGAAGAAAACGGATGCCAGTGTCGCCATCAGCCGGACAAAGAGAGATGGAAACTGGCGCCCCGCTATGAACCCCCGTGCCGGTAAGTGTAATCTCACTGGCAAGCGTGGTTTGCCGTGCCCCTATGAAACCCTTCATGGCCCCCGTCGGCCCCCGTGCCGTGTTCTGAGTTCCCTACTTAGCCCGAGGAGAACCCCGAGCCCCCCATTGATCCGCTTTCCCTGGCACTTTGACCGGACCTTGTCGGTCCTGGCTTGTGCCTTTTTGGTCCTGCCAATCAATCTATTAAGAACCTTAACGCTGGGACTCGAGGGCGACAAATCACGGTTTCTTTCACTGTATTACCGGTCGAATAACCTCACAACCCATTGTTCCAGATATCATTTTCGCGTTATTCGGTAGTCTGACAAGTGGTTTTTCTGCACCCAAGCTCACCGGTCAATTGGCCCGGCGGCGTAAGAAGGCAGGAATCTCCAGATCGTCGTCCATCAGTGATTCGGTAGCCGATTCAGTCATTTCGACCGCAAGCGGCCGGATTGGCGCTTCGAGCCGTTTGGGCGCGGCCGGAGGGGCCGGCTCGTGGCGCGGGCGCTCGATCCGGATGCCCCGTTGCGCCGCCGGCTGGCCCTGCGGCTGAGATCGGGGGGTCAGAGCTGCCGGGGTGTCGCCCCAGGTTTGAGCGAACTCGGGCTCGCGTTTGGCCGGCATCTCGACGGGCGTCTCCTTGCGCGTCCGGCCGACATTGGCCAAGCGCTCGAGGAAGCCCACCTTCTTCTTCTGCTCGGCAAGTCCGAACGCAGGCGCCTGGCCGGACCTGGCCTTGATCTCGTTCTGGGCCACCAGCGGCAGATCTTCCATGCTCGGCATGCGCCGCACCGGGCGTCTGACGGCGGAAGGCGGGGCGGGCTGGAATTGCCGCGACGGCGCTTGCGGCGCGGGCCGCGACTGGGAGGCGCCGAGCGGCAGGCCGATTCCGGCAGTCTGCACCGGGCGCTTCTCGATGGTCACATTGCCAGGCGCGCGCCACACTGACGGCTCTTTCACCACCTCGCTCTGGGCCAGCACGAGGCTCGGCTCGTCAAGGTCGACCGGGTTTCCGGGCAGCGTGGCAAGGCCGGCCAGGCGTTCGCTCAGCCGGCTTCTTTCCGGCGCGGCAGCACCAGCCTGTCTCGACGCCTCGATAAGGGTGGCTTGCGCCGATACGGACAGGCCGATGCCGGTCGCGACCACCGACACGCGGATCGAGCCGTCGAGCTGGTCGTCGAACGTTGCGCCGACGATGATGTTGGCGTCGGGGTCGGCTTCCGCCCTGACCCGGCTCGCCGCCTCGTCGACCTCGTAAAGGGTGAGGTCGTTGCCGCCGGTGATCGACACCAGCAAACCGCTGGCGCCCTTCATGCACACGTCGTCGAGCAGAGGATTGGAGATGGCGGCCTCGGCGGCTTCGATCGCGCGGCGGTCGCCGCTCGACTCGCCGGTGCCCATCATCGCCTTGCCCATGCCGGCCATGATGGTGCGGACGTCGGCGAAATCGAGATTGATCAGGCCTTCCTTGACCATCAGGTCGGTGATGCAGGAGACGCCGGCGCGCAGCACGTCGTCGGCCATGGAGAAGGCGTCGGTGAAAGTGGTCTTCTCGTTGGCAACCCGGAACAGGTTCTGGTTGGGGATGATGAGCAGCGTGTCGACGAATTTCTGCAGCTCCTCGATGCCGGCCTCGGCCGCGCGCAAGCGCCGCGAGCCTTCGAACTGGAACGGCTTGGTGACGACGCCGACGGTCAAGATGCCTTCCTCGCGGGAGGCGCGCGCGATCACGGGTGCAGCACCGGTGCCGGTGCCGCCGCCCATGCCGGCGGTGATGAACGCCATGTGGCAGCCGACGAGATGAGCCTTGATGTCGGCCATCGCCTCCTCCGCGGCGGCGGCGCCAATCTCGGGCTTCGACCCGGCGCCGAGGCCTTCAGTGACGTTGGCCCCCATCTGGATGCGCCGCTCGGCGGCCGAGCTCGCCAGCGCTTGCGCGTCGGTATTGGCGACCACGAACTCGACCCCCTTGAGGCCGCATTCGATCATGTTGTTGACGGCATTGCCGCCTGCCCCGCCGACACCGAAGACGGTGATCCGCGGCTTGAGTTCAGTGAGGTCTGGAACTCTGAGATTGATAGTCATGGCCGTATTCCGATCCTTCATTGCCCTTGCTCCGGCTCGCCTCGGCGCATTCCCCGCGATGCGCCGTTCAAAGCCCTTCTCTAGCGATCAAAAATTGTCCCTTATCCAGTCGCCGACTTTGGCAAAATAGCCGGTGCCGGTACGCAAGAACCGCTGCTCGGCGCGACCGGCAGACCGGTCGTCGCCGCGCGCCCAATGCAACAACAGGCCGATGCCGGCAGAAAAATCCGGGGCCGCAGCCACCGCCGGCAGGCCGCTCATCGATCTTGGCCGGCCGAGCCTGACCGGGCGCCCGAACATGTTGGCGGCAAGCTCCGACAGGCCGGTGAGCTGGCTGCCGCCGCCGGTCAGCACCAGATGCTGCGTGACCTCGGCGGCCAGGCCGCTGGCCGCAAGCCGTCGCCGCATTAGATCGAGGATCTCCTCGATGCGCGGGCGGATGATGACGGCGAGCTGGGCCTTGGTGATCTGGTTCAAGCTCGGCTGGGGTAGGCCGGTGGCGGCGGGATAGGTGATGATTTCCCGTTCGTCGGACAGCGTGGCGAAGGCGCTGCCGTGCAGCGTCTTGAGCCGCTCGGCATAATCGAGTGGCGCGCACAGCGTGCGGGCAATGTCGGTGGTGATGCCGTTGCTGCCAAGGGCGATGGCATCGGCGTGGATGAAGTGCCCGTCGACCAGCACCGACAGCGTAGTGGTGCCGGCCCCAAAATCGATGCAGGCCACGCCAAGCTTGGCTTCGTCCGGCGTGATCACCGACAGCGCGCTGGCATAGGGCGCCGCAACCAGGCTGGCGACGCCGAGATGGCAGCGCTCGACGCACAACATCAAATTGCGCATCGCCACCTCGTCGGCGGTGACGGCATGGAGATCGACGGCAAGGCGCTCGCCGCACATGCCTTGCGGTTCGCTGATGCCGCCATTGTCATCGAGACGGTAGCTCACGGGCAGCGCGTGCAGCACGCTGCGCCGGTCGCGGCCGGCATATTGCCGCCCGCCGGCAAGCAGCCGCTGAATATCGTCTTCGCGCACCGCATTGGACGGCAGCGCCACGCTGGCGGAGAAGCTCTCGCTCTTGAGGCGGCCGCAGGTGACCGACACATGCACGTCCTCAACGGTGACGCCGGCCATGCGTTCGGCGGCGTCGACGGCCGAGCGGATGCAAGCCTCGGCGCTGTCGAGATGGGCGATCATGCCCGCCTTGAGACCTTCGGCGCGGGTATGGTCGAAGCCCAGCACCTCGAACTGCACCGCGTCGCCCTTGCCCTCGAACCAATCGGGCACGGGCGAAGTCTTGGCGATCAGGCAGCAGATCTTGCTCGTGCCGATATCGAGTGCGGTCACGATGCGTTGGCGCTTACTTCTTATGGTCGTGGTGTATCCCATCCCCCGCCCTCAAACCCCTCCTTCTCACGTCTTCCCTTTAGCCGGCGCGACCTTGGTGCTCGCCGTCGGCAGGTCGGCCTGCGGCGTCCCGCCGGGTTGATCGGCGGCGGCCGTCTCGCGCAAGCGCACGGTGACCCGATCGAGCAGGCGCAGATCGACGGCGGCAATATTGCGTTTGAGCACGCCGCGCTCCCGGTCGAGCTTGGCGAGCGAGGTAAGCGCGTCGGCGACATTGTCGTCGGGCAGCATGATCTCTAGTCCCGAGGCGAGCTGGAGCGTCCAGCGGCGATCGCCGACCCGGATCGCGGCCACCATGTCTTTGGTCAGCTCGCCGAACGGCGTCAGTTGATCGAATAATTGAGCGGCGTTCTTGGCCGCTCCCTCGCCCACCACCAAAGGCAGGCCGGGATAGGCTTCGCGCAAGGCCGGCGCCAGCATGACGCCTTCGGCATCGACGACATAGGTCTGACCGTGGTTCTGCCACACGGCGGAGGGAATGCGCTCCTCGACCACCACTTGCAGCGTCGACGGCAACAGCCGCATGACTTGGGCGTGCCTGATCCACGGCACCGCCTCAAGCCGCGTCTTGGCGGCGTCGGTGTCGAAGCCGAGCATCATGGTGTCGGGGCCGGCGCCAAGCGCCGCGGTGATCGCCGCGTCGGTGGCATGGTGCTGGCCGGTGACGGTGATCCGGTCGATGCCGAAGCCGGCGGCCACGGCGAGATTGTGGATGCCGCCGGTGAGCGCGTCGTAAGCGCGCGTGGTCTGGCCGCCGATCACGGCGCCATAGACGAGCGCGCTGCCGAAGAAGAGAGCGCTGAGGGCGAGCCATTTGCCGCGCGCGTGCTGGCCGATGCGGCCGAGCCGGACCGTGCGCGGGCTTCGGGTGATGAGGCGGCGGGTTCCGGCGAGCACGGGCACACGGCTGGACGACTTGCGCGCAGAGGCTATGCCGCGCGCCGCCAAGGACTCTTGCGAGCCCCGTTTCCTGGCCATTCCCCTGCCGGGGTTCACCGATCGCACGACGCGTCCTCCACAATCCAGCGGACCAGCTCGCCAAACGAGCGACCGCTATGAGCAGCAAGCTCGGGCACAAGCGATGTCGACGTCATGCCGGGCTGGGTATTGATCTCAAGGCAGATCAGTTCCCCCGTGCCCTCTGGCCGGTCGTCGAAGCGGAAGTCGGAGCGAGTGACCCCACGGCAGCCCAGTGCCCGATGAGCCGCTAGGGACAGCTTCTGTACCAATTGGTAAACATTTGGTTTAAGCGGCGCCGGAAGCACGTGAATCGAGCCTCCCGGAGCGTATTTCGCGTCATAATCGTAGAAGGCCAAACCTTCGGCCGGACGGATTTCGATCACCCCCAAAGCCTCCTCGCCCATGACGGCGCAGGTCAGCTCGCGGCCGGCGATGTAGCGCTCGACCATGACCTCCTCGCCCAGCGTCCACTCGGCCGAGGTCAGCTCCTGGGGCGGGTGGGCCTGGTCCTCGCGCACGATATAGACCCCGACGCTCGACCCCTCGGTCGGCGGCTTGATCACGTAAGGGGGCGGCATGATGTGGGCTTTGGCGGCCGCGGCGCGGCTGACCACGCAGCTTTCGGCGACCGGGACGCCGGCCGCCGCCAGCACCGGCTTGGAGCGCTCCTTGTGCATGGCCAGCGCCGAGGCCAGCACGCCGGAATGGGTGTAGGGGATGCCCAGCGTCTCGAGCAGGCCCTGGATGCAGCCATCCTCGCCATAGCGGCCGTGCAGGGCATTGAACCAGACATCCGGCCGAAGCTCGGCCAGCCGCGCCGCGACGTCGCGCCCGACATCGAGCCGGCTGACGCGATAGCCCTCCCCTTCGAGCGCAGTGGCGCAGGCCGCGCCCGAACGCAGCGAGACCTCGCGCTCGGAGGACAGCCCGCCCATCAGGACGGCAACGTGTTGTGCTTGCGGCATGTGGATCGCCCTTTGCTGTCAGATCCCAATGGTCACGGCTTTAGCTGAATCTGCGAGGTTTAGGAATCAGTGAAGGGACTGGCCCGCAAGGCCTGTTCGCTCCGAACCACGGCTGGTAGCCTCTGGCCGGCTGTGACCCCTTCGAGAGGACGTGCCATGAGGCTGCCCACCCTACTGCGCGCGATCATGCTCGCTTTTGCCGCGTCGCTCCTGTTCAAGCCAGCGGCGGCCGAGACGGTTACGCGGGACCAGGTGATGGCGGCGCTGCCCGAGCTGGTGGCGCTGGCCGAGCAGACCATTGCCGACGGCGGTGTGCCGGGCCTCGCCATCGCCGTCGTCTACAAGGACGAGGTCGTCTATCTCGGCGGCTTCGGCGTGCGCGAGGCGGGCAAGGCCGACAAGGTCGACGCCGACACCGTGTTTCAGCTCGCCTCGCTCTCCAAGCCGATCTCCTCGACGGTGGTCGCGGCGCTGGTCAGCGACGGACTGGTTACTTGGGACGGACGCATCGCCGACCTCGATCCAGGATTTCAGCTGCACGACGCCTATCCGACCGCTCAGGTGACGGTGCGCGATCTATTCAACCATCACAGTGGGTTGTCGGGCAATGCCGGCAACGACCTCGAAGGGCTGGGCTTCGACCGAGACACGATCCTGCACCGCGTGCGCTTTCTGAAACCGACCTCGAGCTTCCGCGCCGGTTATGCCTACAGCAATTTCGGTTTCACCGAAGGCGCGGTGGCGGCGGCCAAGCCGACCGGCAAGCGGTGGGAGGAGGTTGCCGAGGACAAGCTTTTTGGTCCGCTCGGCATGAGCTCGGCCAGCTATCGTCACGCCGACTTCCTCGCCCACGCCAACCGCGCCGAGCTGCATGTGCCGGTGGACGGGACATGGACGGCGCTCGTCAAGCGCAACCCTGACCCGCAAGCGCCGGCCGGCGGTGTCAGCTCGAACGTGCGCGACCTCGCTCAATGGATGCGGCTCGAGCTCGGCAACGGCAAATATGCGGGCGAGCAGCTCATCAAGGAGGACGCGATCGCGCCGACGCATCAGCCGCTGTTCACCCGCGGCGAGAACCCGGCGAGCGGGGCGCAGTCCTTTTATGGGCTCGGCTGGAATTTCGAGTTCGGCCGGTACGGCGTGGTGTGGGACATGCCGGCGCCTTCAGTCAGGGCGCACGCACCCTGGTGAGCTTGCTGCCGTCCGAGCAGCTCGGCATCGTGGTTCTGTCCAACGCGTTTCCGACCGGCGTGCCGGAAGGGCTCGCCGACAGTTTCTTCGACTTCGTCTTTGCGGGCACTCCCGCCGAAGACTGGACCACGAAATGGAACGCGTTGTACGTCTCGATGTTCGGGCCCGCGCTCGAGGCCGCCAAGAAGACCTACGGTACGCCGCCCGAGTCTGCCACGCCCGCACTGCCGGCAGCCGCTTATGAAGGCACCTAGGCGAATGATCTCGGCAATGCCTCGGTCGTCGCCGAGGGCGACGGTCTCACTTTGCGGCTCGGGCCGAACGGGGAGAAATCGTTTCCGCTCAAGCATTTCGACCGGGACCTGTTCATCTATTTTCCGGCAGCGGAGACGCCCGACGCGCCCTACGCGGTGAGCTTCGAGATCGGCGCCGACCAGACGGCCAGCCAACTAACGATCGAAGATCTGAACGATGACGGCCAGGGCGTGCTCGCCCGCGTCAAGGAGTAGATTTCACTCCGGGACGCCGAGGCGCTTGATCTCCCATTCGAGCTCGACGCCGCTCGTCTCCTTGACCCGTGCGCGCACCGTCTCGCCGAGTTCTTCGAGGTCGGCGCCCGTAGCCTTGCCCTCATTGATGAGAAAGTTGCAGTGCATCTCGGAGACTTTGGCGTCGCCGACGATGAGCCCGCGGCAACCGGCGGCGTCGATCAGCTGCCAGGCCTTGTTGCCCGGCGGGTTCTTGAAGGTCGAGCCGCCGGTGCGGCTCTTGATCGGCTGCACCTCCTCGCGATAGGCGGCGATGTCGTCCATCTCGGCGTGAATCTTAGCCGGCTCGCCGGGCTCGCCCTGGAACAGCGCCTCGGTGAAGATGAAATCCTCGGGCGCGCCGCAATGGCGATAGGCGTAATCGAGTTCGGCCACCGGCAGCACATGGATGTTGCCGTTACGGTCGACGGCGCGGGCCTCGACCACCACCTCTTTGGTCTCGCGGCCATGGGCGCCACCATTCATGCGCAGCGCGCCGCCGACGCCCCCGGGAATGCCGCGATAGAAGGAGAGCCCGGCAATGCCGGCATCGGCCGCGGCGCGCGCCACTTTCACGTCGGGCACGGCGGCGCCGACGCGCAAGCGCGATCCCGGCTCGATCTTGATCTCGCCGAAGCCCCGGCCGAGGCGGATCACCACGCCGGCGATGCCGCCGTCACGCACCAATAGATTCGAGCCGAGCCCGATCACGGTGACGGGAATATTAGCCGGTGTCTTGCCAAGGAAATAAGCGAGGTCGGCCTCGTCGGCCGGCGAATAGAGGATCTCGGCCGGACCGCCCACTCTGAACCAGGTGAGGTCGGCGAGCGAGGCGCCGCTTTTGAGCCTGCCGCGCAGCTCGGGCAGGCTGGCGACGAGGTGGGTCTCGAGATCTGACCCGCTCAAGCCCGCCCCCTATGCTGCGCGAGATTTTTCGGCAAGGCATTCATCCAATCGGTGATGGTGCCGGCGCCAAGCCCGACCACCAGATCGCCGGATTTGGCGATCGAGGCGATGGTCTCGACCAGCCCCGGCTCGTCGTCGACAGTCAGCACATGGGGGTGGCCGTGACGGCGCAGGCCCGAGGCCAGCTCGTCGCGGTCGATGCCGGGGATCGGCGCCTCGCCGGCCGAATAGATCGACGTCACCACGACGATGTCGGCGTCGTCCAGGCAGGCCGAGAATTCGTTGAACAGGGCCTGGAGACGCGTGTAGCGGTGCGGCTGCATCACGGCGATGATGCGTCCTTTGCCGGCCATGCGCGTGGCGCGCAGCACGGCGGCAATCTCCACCGGGTGATGGGCGTAATCGTCATAGACCGCCACGCCCTGCCATTCGCCGGCGCGCGAGAACCGCCGCTTGACGCCGGAGAAGGCGGCAAAGGACGAGCGGATGACTTCGTCGCTGACACCCGCCTCGGTGGCGGCGGCCAGTGCGGCGAGGGCATTCAACGCGTTGTAATGGCCGAGCACCGGCAGCATGAGATCTTCGAGCTTACGCGCACCGCCCTTAAGCGCCGGACCGAGGTCGACGTCGAACGTGATGCTGTTGTGATCGGGACGCAAATTGCTGAGCCTGATATCGGCGTCGCGCGCCACACCGTAGGTCAGCATGCGGCGGCCGTTGGCGGCCCCGCCGAGCTTGGCCAGCAGCTCGCGCACCACCGGATGATCGATGCAGGCCACGGCGAGGCCATAAAAGGGGATCGCGTCGACGAACTGATAGAATGCCTGATGCAGTGCCTCGAGCGACGGCCAATAGTCCATGTGCTCGGGATCGATATTGGTGACCACGCCGATCTGGGTGGGGAGCTTGAGAAAGGTGCCGTCGGACTCGTCGGCCTCGACCACCATCCACTCGCCCCGGCCGATGCGGGCGTTGGTGCCCCAGCCATTGATGATGCCGCCGGCGATCACCGTGGGATCGAGCTCGGCGCATTTGAACACATCGGCGATGAGCGCGGTGGTGGTGGTCTTGCCGTGGGTACCGGTAATCGACACGGTGGCGCAGGGGCGCATCAACTCGGCGAGCATCTCGGCGCGGCGGATGATGGGAATGCCACGCTCCTTGGCGGCCTCGAATTCGGGATTGCCGGCCTTCACCGCGCTGGAGATGACGAGATGGGACGCGCCGGCAAGGTTCCCGGGGTCGTGGCCGATCAGGCAGGAAATGCCGTGGGCGCGCAAGCGCTCGAGATTGGCGCTGTCCTTGAGATCGCTGCCCTGAACGCGGTAGCCGCGGGTGTGCATCACCTCGGCAATGGCGCTCATGCCGATACCGCCGATGCCCACGATGTGGAACAGGCCTGCCTGGTCAGGGTCTGGGAGATGCATCTTCGGACTCTACACTACCTGCGCCCCTGACGCGCGCGAGCTCCTCGGCGAGATCGGCAAGCTTGCTCACCGCGTCGACCTCAGCCATGGCCCTGGCCTTGGCCGCTGCCTCGGCCAGAAGCTCGGGCGCATTAGACAGCCGCTCAAGCTCATCAGCCAGGCGCCGCGGCGTCAGCTCGCTTTGCTTGATGCACCAGCCGCCACCCCCTTGTTGCAGCCGTGTTGCATTTTCGAGCTGATCGTTGTCAAGGGCGTGCGGCAGCGGGACCAGCAGGCAGGGACGGCCGATCGCCATCAGCTCGGCCACCGTCGAGGCCCCGGCGCGGGCGATGACCAGATGGGAGGTGGCGATGCGCTCGGGCAGGTCGCGGAAGAACGCCCCGCAATGGGCGGCGATGCCGGCTTCCTTGTAGACTTCGCGCAACGCCGCCAAATCCTCCTCGCGCGCCTGTTGCACGATGGTTAGGCGCCAGCGGAACGGCGAGGCCATCAGCGGCAAGGCCTGGGGCAGCAGCTCGGCGAAGAAATGCGCGCCTTGGCTGCCGCCGAACACCAGCAGCAGGAACCTGCCGACCGGCTCGGGCGCCACATAGGGCACGTCACGGTAGGTCAGCACGTTGTCGCGCACCGGCGTGCCGGTCACTTGCGACCGCTCTTCCGCGCTGCGGTGCATGCGCTTGGTCTGCGAGAACGACAGGGCGACACGGTCGGCGAAGCGAGACAGGAACCGGTTGGCGCGTCCCATCACCGCGTTCTGCTCGTGGATCGCGGTGGGAATGCCGAGCGAGCGCGCGGCCATTATCGGCGGCAGGGTCGGATAGCCGCCGAAGCCGATGACCGCCAGCGGATCGATCGCGCTCAGCAGATGACGCGCGTGCAGATAGCCCTTGAACAGGCGGGCAAAGGTCTGCGCCATCGCAATCGGCGAACGGCTGGTGAAGGTGGCCGAGGGCACGCGGCGAATGGCGCGCGCCGGAAACTCGCTCTGATATTTCTCCGCGCGCTCGTCGGTGGCGAGTTCGACCTCGTAGCCGCGGCGCTGGAGCTCCTGCGCCAAGGCGGCAGCCGGGAAAAGATGCCCGCCGGTGCCGCCGGCGGCGAGCAGGATCGGGCGCGCGGTCACGCCGCTCGCTCCGCGACGCGCTCGGACTCCGCGTGGCGCTCGGCGTCGGCGCCCCGCTTCAGCTGTCCCGCCATCGGCCGCTTGCGCGTGAGCCCAAGGGCAAAGCCCATGGTCAGCGCCATGGCCAGCAGCGAGGAGCCGCCATAGGAGATAAAGGGCAGCGTCATGCCCTTGGCCGGAAGCAACCCGACATTGACCGCCATGTTGATCAGGGCCTGCAAGCCGAACAGCATGATGAGGCCGGCGACCGCGTGCCGGATGAAGCCATCGGGCTCCTGCGATGCCTTGGACAGGCCCCGCAGCACGATGAAGGCGAATAGCGCCAACAGGATGAGGCAGGCGATCAGCCCGTATTCCTCGGCCGTGACCGCAAAAATAAAGTCGGTGTGGGAGTCGGGCAGCACATTCTTGACCGTGCCTTCGCCCGGCCCGCGGCCGAACCAGCCGCCGTGCAGGAAGGAGTCGAGCGAGCGGTCGGCCTGATAGGTGTCGCCCGAGGCCGGATCGAGAAAGCGGTCGATGCGCGAGGCCACGTGGGGCACGAGGAAATAGGCCAAGAAGATGCCGGCAACGCCAGCCGCGCCGAGCGCGCCGATCCAGACCATGTTGATGCCGGCCATGTAGAACAGCGCGCCCCACACCAGGGTGACGAGCAGGGTCTGGCCGAAATCGGGTTGCATGACGAGCAGCGCGGCGAAGATGGCGTAGAGCGCGACGGCGAGCTGGATGCCGGGGACATCGGGCCGCTTCTGGCTCTCGTTGAACAGCCAAGCGGTCAGCACGATGAAAGCGGGCTTGACGAATTCCGACGGCTGGATTGAGACCGGGCCGAGCTGGAGCCAGCGCTTGGCGCCCTTGATCTCCGGCCCGAGCCCGAGGATCAGCGCCATCAGCGCGATGCCGATAACGAAGATGACGAGGCTCGCGCGCCTGATTTGCTTCGGCGTCAGGGTCGATGCTGCGAACATGATGGCCACCGCCGGCAACAGCAGCGCGGCCTGGCGGCGGACGAAATAGAACGGCTCGAGATGATATTTGGCGGCGATTGGCGGGCTGGCCGCCAGCGACAGCACCAGACCGGCGCCCATCAGCAATAGCAGGGCAAAGAACATCAGCCGGTCGACGGTGAACCACCAGTCGGACAGGACGCTGCGATCGGCGCGGGTGAGTCTCATGCCGCCTGCCCCTGCTGTGGCTTCACGCCTTCGGCGCCGTCGAGCGTCATCACCAGGTCCCGGAACGCGTCGCCCCGCTTGGCGAAATTGTCGAACTGATCGTACGAGGCGCAGGCGGGCGACAGCAACACCACAGGCTCCTTGGCGGCGGACCGGCCGGCATCTTCGGCCGCCAATGCGACGGCGCGTTCGAGCGTACCGCACTGGACATGATCGACCCTATTCCCGAGCTGACCGGCAAAGGCCTCCGCCGCCTCCCCGATCAGATAGGCGCGGGCGATCTTGGGGAAGAAAGGTTCGAGCCCTGCTAATCCCCCCTCCTTGGCCCGGCCGCCGATGATCCAATAGATATCGCTGAAGCTGGCCAGCGCCTTGCCCGCGGCGTCGGCATTGGTCGCCTTGGAGTCGTTGACGAACAGCACCTTGCCCCGCCGCGCCACCTGCTCCATGCGGTGAGACAGGCCGGCGAAGCTCTTGAGGCCCGGCGCAATATCAGCGGCGGTCAGCCCTTGCGAGCGGCCGAGCGCGTAGGCGGCGGCCGCATTCTGCCAGTTGTGCGCGCCCCTGAGCGAGCCGATGCCGGCGAGGTCGATACGGGCCAGCTCGCCGCCGCCGTCCATTTCGTGCAGCACGCCGTCGGTGACGTAAACCCCGGTCTCGACCGGGCGGCCAATGGCGATGCGCTGCACGGCAAAGGGGCCGGAGAGGCGATCGGCGATGGCCCGCGACGGCTCATCGTCGATGCCGATGACGGCGGTGGCGCCGGCGCCAAGCCTGGCGAAGATCGAGGACTTGATGCGGGCATAGTTCTGCAACGTGCCGTGGCGATCGAGATGGTCGGGGGTGATGTTGAGCAGCGCCGCGGCGTCGGGGCTGATCCCCGGCGCCAGCTCGATCTGGAACGACGACAGCTCGATGACATAGGTAAGTTCCGGCGCGAACGGCTCGAGGTCGAGCACCGCATTGCCGATATTGCCGCCAAGGGCCACGCGCCTCCCCGCGGCGGCAAGCAGATGGGCGGTGAGCGCGGTGGTGGTCGATTTGCCGTTGGTGCCGGTGATGACCACGAGGTTGCCCGGCGCGCGGGCGAGCGCCCGTTCGCGGAAGAACAGCTCGATGTCGCCGATCACCTCGACGCCCGCCTCGCGCGCGCGGGTGACACTCCAATGGGGTTCGGGCTGGGTCAGCGGAATTCCGGGGGCGAGAATGAGGGCGGCGAAACGCGACCAATCGGCCGCGGCGAGGTCGCTTACGGCAAAGCCCTCGGTGGCGGCCGCCTCCCTGGCGCTCGGTTTATCGTCCCACAGGATGGGATTGGCGCCCCCCGCCTTAAGCGCGCGGGCGACCGCAAGGCCGCTGATACCCAGGCCCTGGACCGCAACGTCCCGGCCGGCGAACATCGTCACGGGAATCATAATGTAGGAACTTAGCGCAATTTCAGCGTGGCGAGGCCAGCAAGCGCAAGCACAACGGCAATGATCCAGAACCGGATCACCACGGTCGATTCCGGCCAGCCTTTCTGCTCGAAATGATGGTGGAGCGGCGCCATGCGGAACACCCGCTTGCCGAATAGCTGGAACGAGGCAACCTGGACGATCACCGAGGCCGCTTCGAGCGCGAACAGACCGCCGACAATGGCGAGCACCAACTCGTGCTTGGTGGCGACGGCGATGGTGCCGAGCGCGCCGCCCAGCGCCAAGGAGCCGGTATCGCCCATGAAGATAAGCGCCGGCGGGGCGTTGAACCAGAGAAAGCCTAAGCCGGCGCCGACCAGCGCGCCGCAGATCACCGCGAGCTCGCCGGTGCCTTGCACGAAATGGATCTGGAGATAGTCGGCGAACAGCACGTTGCCGACCAGATAGGAGATAAACCCGAAGGTGGCGGCGGCGATCATTACCGGCACGATAGCCAGCCCGTCGAGGCCGTCGGTCAGGTTCACCGCGTTGCCGGCGCCGACAATGATGAACGCGCCAAACGGAATGAAGAACCAGCCGAGATCGATCAGCAGGCTCTTGAAGAAGGGAATGGCCAGCGAGGTGGCGAGCGGCTCCTGGCCGACATAGACGATGATCGATGTGGCGACGACCGCCGCCGCGGACTCGATGATGATCTTGATGCGGCCGCGAAAGCCTTCGGCCGACTGCTTGGTCACCTTGAGATAGTCGTCGTAAAGGCCGACCGCGCCATAGACCAGTGTCAGCAGTAAAACCACCCAGACATAAGTGTTGCGCAGATTGCCCCACAGCAGCACGGAGACGGTAACGCCGGACAGGATCATCAGCCCGCCCATGGTCGGGGTGCCCTGCTTCTGCAGCAGATGGCGCTCGGGGCCGTCTTTGCGGATCGGCTGGCCCTTGCCCTGGCGCACGCGCAACGACCGGATCACCTTCGGCCCGAACAGGAACACGAACAGCAACGCGGTGATCAACGCTCCACCGGTGCGGAAGGTGATGTAGCGAAAGATATTGAGGGCGGCGAGCTCAGGGGTCAGCTCGGTCAGCCAATACAGCATGTGCGTTGTCCCCCTCCCCGAGCCAGTCTATGCCGATGCGTCTGCCGCGCCGAACTGCCGTTTCAACGCGTCCACCAGCGGCGCCATGCGGCTGCCGAGCGAGCCTTTGACCATGATCGCATCCCCCGGCCCGACCGCTGCAACCAATGTGGGCCCAAGTTCTTCGGCGGTTTTGGCATAGGCGCCACGGCGGCTGGCGGGCAACGCTTCGTACAACGAGGCCATCAGCTCGCCGCAGGCAAAGACAACATCTACCCCGGCGCCGTCAATGAACTCCGCAAGGTCTTGGTGAAGCCTGGGCCCCTCCGGCCCCAGTTCCAGCATGTCGCCGAGCACCGCCACGCGGCGGCTGAACTGCTCCCGCGGGGTGAGGCCGAGCGTCGCCAGGGCCGCGCGCATCGACGCCGGATTGGCGTTGTAAGATTCGTCGATGATCGCCATGCGGCCGCCGGCCGTATCGATCAGCGTGCGGGCGCCCCGGCCCGGCTGGGCGTGAAGCGCGTCAAGGGCGAGGGCCGCATTGGCAACATCGGCGCCGGCCAGTTTCACCGCGGCCAGCACGGCGAGCGAGTTCTGCACCAGATGCCGCCCCGGCGCGCCGAGCCGGTAGCTGACCGTCTGCCCGAGAATATCGGCCGTGACGTCCGAGCCGTCGGACTGCAGCTCGACACTCATGAGCCGTGCCTCGGCATCCTGCGCTTCGCCGAACCCGACGATGTTGGCGCCGTGCTCGAGGGCCTGGTGTTGCAACCGGGCGTAATGCGGATTGTCGCGATTGAGGATCGCGGTACCTCCGGGCTCGAGGCCGCGGAAGATTTCCGCCTTGGCGTCGGCGATCGCCTCCACCGAACGGAAAAAGCCGAGATGGACCGGGGCCACGGTGGTGACGATGGCGATATGGGGCCTGACCAGCCGCGTCAGCACGTCGATCTCGCCGGCATGGTTCATGCCGATCTCGAACACGCCGAAGCGGACGTCTCGCGGCATATTGGCGAGCGACAGCGGCACGCCCCAGTGATTGTTGAACGACTTGGCCGAGGCATGCACCGAGCCGCTCGGCGCGAGCGTGAGCTTCAAGGCCTCTTTGGTGCCGGTCTTGCCGACGCTGCCGGTGACGGCGATGACCATTGTATGGGTAGCGCGCGCCCGCGCCGCACGGCCGAGATCGTTCAGAGCTTCGAGCGTGTCGCCGACGCGGACCAGCCGCTCCTCGTCGCCCGGCGGAAAGGTGCCATCGACGATAGCGCAAGCGGCGCCGCGATCGAGCGCCCCGGCGACGAAGCCATGCCCGTCACGGTTCGGCCCGCGAATGGCGACGAAGCCTTCGCCCTGACCGAGGCTGCGGCTATCGATGGAGAAGCCGGCGACCGGCGTCGCGGGCGCACCGAGGCTCGTGCCGCGCGTGGCGGCAACGATTTCGCCCAAGGTCCATAGCGGCTCAGCCACATCTCGCCTCTTGCTTCAGCGCGGCTGCCACCGCGTCATGGTCGGAAAATGGGATCACGGTGGTGCCGATGGTCTGCCCGATCTCGTGACCCTTACCGGCCACCAGCAAAACGTCGCCGCGTTCGAGCTTGCCGATGGCCTCGGCGATTGCTGCCGCACGGTCGCCGATCTCGATGGCGCCGGGCGCGGTAGCCAAAATCTCGCTGCGGATCGCGGCGGGATTTTCGCTGCGCGGGTTGTCATCGGTGACGAATGCCAAATCGGCCTTGGTGACGGCGACCTCGCCCATCTGCGGCCGCTTGCCCCTGTCGCGATCGCCGCCGCAACCGAACACCACCACCAGGCGGTTGGCAACATAGGGACGCAAGGCATCGAGCGCCTTGGCCAGCGCGTCGGGCGTATGGGCATAGTCGACAAAGATCGGAGCGCCGCCGCTCGCGGTGCCGGCCAGGTCGAGCCGCCCGCGTGCGCCCTGTAACGTCCCCAGCATCGGCAGCACGGTCGCGGCGCCGGCGCCGGTTGCGATGGCCAGTCCGGCCGCGACTAGCGCATTGGAGGCCTGAAAGGCGCCGACCAGCGGCAGGCGCACGCTGGATCGCTGGCCATCATGCTCGATGACAAGCACCTGCGCAAAGCCATCAGGCGTCGCAGAGACCAGGCGCAAGGTGTTGCCGGCGCGCCCGACCGAGAGCAGTCTGAGTCCCCTCGCCTCCGCCACATCCGCCACGCGCTGCCCCCCCTCGCTGTCGACATCCACCACGGCGGCGGCGCCTTCCGGCAGAAGCTCCGTGAACAGGCGCAGCTTCTGAGCGAAATAATCCTCGAAGCTGGCGTGATAATCCAAATGATCGCGCGAGATGTTGGTGAAGGCGCCGGCAGCGAACACGATGCCGTCGACGCGGCGCTGTTGCAATCCGTGGCTCGAGGCTTCGAGCGCGAGATGGGAGACGCCATCCTTGGCCAGCGCGGCGAGAATGGCATGCAGCTCGATCGGGTCGGGCGTGGTGTGCTTGAGGATCGTGGTCCCTGATGGGCTGACCACGCCGACCGTGCCGAGGCTCGCCGCGGCAAAGCCCTGCGCGGCCCAAAGCTGGCGCAGGAACAAGGCCACGGAGGTCTTGCCGTTGGTGCCGGTGACGGCAACGGTCGTTTTGGGTTGAAGACCGAAGAAGCGCGAAGCGATCAGGGCCAGGCGCCGGCGCGGATCGCTGTCCTCGATGATCGCAACGGAACTGGTGCCCGGGTTGGCGCCGGCCGCCACCAGCACCGCGGCGGCGCCGCGCTTGGCGGCATCGTCGATGAAACGCGCGCCGTCGGTGTTCACACCCGGCAATGCCGCGAACAAATAGCCCGGCTTGACCTCGCGGCTGTCGGCGGCAAGGCCGGTGATCGCCACGCGGGCCAGCCCAGCAGGCAGATTCGCCTCGAGGCCAAACAGCTCACCCA
>JBBQXL010000005.1:0-70747 GCA_038209695.1 Hyphomicrobiales bacterium | reverse complement strand
ACGTCTCCCTGCCCGAGAGGGCTCCCGGACGGGCGCTCTAGACAATATGGTGAGCGGATGCCCTCCTAGCAGCATCGGCGGCTGGGAGCAACGCACGCCATTTGGGCCAAACCAGGCGGCCCGACGCCTTTGTTGCGGGCTGTGACGCTCACGTATATACGAGGACTTCAGCCAGCCGGAGTGTAGCGCAGCCTGGTAGCGCACCGCGTTCGGGACGCGGGGGTCGCAGGTTCAAATCCTGCCACTCCGACCATTTTGACCACACCCTCGCGCGGAACACGTTCCAGCCTAAGGGTCCCAACTCGATGCCCACGGAACGCACAGGGCCCTGACGGGTTGGATAGGTCGAGGCTCGGCTCCCCGAGCAATTCTTAAACTATGGCTGGGGCATAATTGGCTCAGCTACAGGAGGCCTCTCTATGAGAAGTACCACACGAATCATCGCGGTCGGTGTTGCCGCATTCTTCGCTTTAGCCGGCGCAGTGTCGACCGCTGATGCCGGTCGCGGCGGCGGCCACGGCGGCGGTCATGGCGGCGGTCATGGCCACAGCGGCGGCCACATGAGCTTCAAAAGCGGCGGCGGCGTTAGCCACGGTCATGGCCATAGCGGCAAGGGCCACAGCCAGCATTATGCTCATGGCGGCAACTGGAATAAGAATTACTACTCGCATCACCACGGCAAATACGGCCACTACCGCCGCGGGTACCCCTGGTACGGCGTCTACGCCTATGGCGGCGGCGGGTGCGGCTGGCTCTATAGCCGGGCGATCACCACCGGAAGCGCCTATTGGTGGGACCGCTACTACCAGTGCACCGGATACTAAGGTCCGAATGCAGCATCATATAGGGTAAACCCAGCGACTGGATTTGCCTGCTGCGTCGCAGCGCGCGGCGGTATCCGTTTACGGGTGCCGCCGCGCCCGCGTCTGGGTCCAAGTGCCTGTGACAGGCCACATTTTGCGCTCAAAGCGATGAGAAGTTAACGCTGCCAAAAGGGCGGCGCTGCCGCCGCTCGCACGCTCCGCTAAAATAGGCGCGGGATCGACGAGAAGACCAACAAGACAAGAGACCATGTCGGCGGAGCTTGCTTTCAATCGTAGTCAGGATGTGGACTACGGCGTCGCCCAGGAGGTCGCGCCCGACGTCCGGCGCATCGTTGCCAATAATCCCGGCCCTTACACGTTCCTTGGCACCAATAGTTATGTGGTCGGCAGCGGAGAGGTCGCCGTCATCGACCCCGGCCCGGCCGACCGGAACCATCTCGAGGCCATAGCGGGCGCGATCAAAGGCGAGCGCTTGGCCTCTATCCTGATCACCCACAGCCATCGCGACCATTGCGAGGGCGCGCGCGGCTTGCAGGCTCTCGCCGGAGGAGAGATCGCCGCGTTCGGGCCGACCGGAACGGCGCGGGGCGCAGGCGCGCCAGGCCTCAGCTACGACTTCGTGGATCCCGACTTCGTGCCGGACCGCACGCTTGCCGATGGCGACACGGTCAGAGGAAGGGGCTTCGCCCTCGACGTACTGCATATGCCCGGCCACGCACCGGACCATCTCTGCTTCGCACTGGTCGGCAAGCGCACCATGTTCACCGGCGATCATGTGATGGGGTGGAACACCACAGTGATCGCGCCGCCGGAAGGCAATCTGGCCGACTTCCTGGCCTCGCTGGAACGGCTGATGCAGCGGCACGACAAGATTTTTTTGCCCGCTCATGGCGGCCGCATCCAGACGCCCCAACGGGTGGTCAAGGCCTACATCATGCATCGCCAGTGGCGGAAGCAGACCATCCTTGCCTGTTTGGACGAGGGAATTTGCACCGTCCCGCATATCGTCGCCCGGCTGTACGGCACGCTCGATGCCGGGCTCAAAGGCGCTGCCGCGCTTTCGGTGCTCGCCCATCTCGAGCACCTCATCAGCCGCGACTTGGTGACGACGGACGGGCCTAGCGGCCTGTCGAGCGTTTTTTGCCTGCGGGCTTCTTGACGCGCTTCTTGACGGAATCCTGCTTGTCGGGGGCCTCTTCCTTGGGCGCCGCCTGTTCGAGCACCGTCTTCTCGCCCTTCTCCAGCGCCGTGTTCACCTCTTCGAACAGCCTGCGGATACGGGCGGCGTTGGCGCCGAGATCGTGTATGCCGTAACGCGACACCGAGCGCACGTCGACGATGGCGTGGGCGTCATCGCCCTTGACTTGAATGAGCACGTCATCGGTGAATCCCATGATCAGGGTGCGGTCGTTAGCCTCGATGCGGCCGATGCCGGTCTCGCCGGGAGCCTCGTCCAGGGCGATGGTCCAGCCCAGCCGATCCACCGCCTCGTGCACGATGCTGAACACCTCGGGCGCCGAGCGCTCGATCACCATCGGGCCGATATCGGGATAGGCCTCGACTTGCGCTTCGACCGCCGCCGCATCCGGCTCCTTGATGGAATTGGCGTCGGCGTGGCGCTGGGCGGGCAGCACTCTGAAATCAAGCGGCTCCTCCGGCGAGGTCTCGATGTCGGTCAAGGGCGGCAGCAAGGCGGCATGGGAGAGGTAGAACACCGGCACGGCTAGGCCGATACAGGCGATGAGAATGGCGGCGAAGGCTTGGGCCGCACCGGCCTGGCCGCCGAACCAGATGCGCGCGATGGACGCCACGGCGATGGCGACGGCGATGAGGAGCCCGGCGATGCACACACCGATAAGGTTCAGCGCCGCGGGCGTGGCCAACGAGGCGAAGCGGTGCAGCAGAACCGTCAGGATCAGGAGCTGCACGAAGAACAGCGCAACGCGTCGCGCCCAAACGGCCTCGCGCGCCTCCTTGACGGCGTAACGCGCGGTCGCATAGCGCGCCATGGAAAAGCTCACTTCGCCGCCCTCACCTAAATGAAGCCGTGCCGTGCGCACGAGCATTTCATGCCTCGACCCTCTTTATAGCGAACTTGCGCGGGTCTGCGACAGCACTCTGCCGTCATGGCCAACGGCAAAGATTCGCGCCTTGGACCGCAGACTAAGATTTATCGCCAGGGCGTGGCGGGTTTGTGGTGGCGCGCCAGCGCGCAACGCAGATTCGTAACAAAAAGTCCCGGGATTTGGTGACGTCAGCTACGGATAGAGCCGGGTCTTGGTCCAGGGCTGTCGCGGCTGGGGGCGGCGGAACACGATCCGGTCGTGCAGACGGAACGAGCCGCTTTTCCAGAACTCGATCTCGAGCGGGACCAGGCGATAGCCGCGCCAATAAGACGGGCGCGGCACCTCGCCCGAGCCGAAGGCTTCGGTGAGGCGCTCCACTTCAGCTTCGAGCGCCGCGCGGCTCGCGAGAGGGCGCGACTGACGCGAGGCACAGGCACCGATGCGGCTGTCGCGGTGCCGCGTGGCGAAATAGGCGTCGGCTTCAGCTTCGGTTACCGGCTCTATCAGCCCGCGCAGTCGAATCTGGCGCCCCAAACTCTTCCAATAGAACAGCAGCGCGGCCTCAGGGTTTGCGGTGAGCTCCTGGCCCTTGGCGCTTTCGCAATTGGTGTAGAACACGAAGCCTTGGCTGTCGGCGCCTTTCAGCAGAATCATGCGCACATTGGGCAGGCCATCGGAATCGACCGTGGCCAGGGCCATGGCCTCAGGATCGACGGGCTCGGTCGCCTTCGCCTCTGCCATCCAGGCGCCGAATAAGGCGAACGGGTCGGTGGCCTCAGTGAAGTCGGCGCCCAAGCCGTTCGGTCGCGATTGGTGGTCCATTCTCGAAGATCCTCGCCAGAACGCCCGGAAAGCAAGTTTTTTTCGCTCCATCCCGGGGCGGAACGGGCATTTACTTTTTCCTCACCCTGATAGGGCACGATGGGTGCTGTTGATAGTGGGCGCGGGGGGACTTAGTGATTCCCGCGTCAGAGTTGGGGACGATTGGTTATGCGTACGTTCCGTTTGAACGCTCCTATCATCATTGGGGCGGGCGCTCTCGTGTTTTCAGTATTCGCGCCCGCCCCTCTTCCCCTCATGGCCGGGGAGAGTGGAGCGGATGCGGCTGTGGCCTCCGAGGGCCCGCAGCTTGGCCTCACCGAGCTCAAAGCGAGATTAGACCGGAGCGACCGGGTCGCGGCGATGCAGGCGCTCGAGCTTGCACTGTCCGAGCTCGGCGACGGCGTGACGCTGGTCTGGCAGCGCCCGGAGCGCGGGCTGGTCGGCCGAATCAAGCCGGTGTCGGTGTTTCGTGACGATCAGGGCCGCGTGTGCCGCCACGTCGTCTACTCGCTCGCGCTCGGCACCTATCAGCGGGAAATCGAGGGCGTTGCCTGCCGCGAATCTAACGGCTCGTGGTCGCTCTCGGGTTGAAAGGGGGTTGATGTGTCCTATTCCAGTCAAAGCTTAGCCGGTGCAGCCCGCCAGAATTTCTTGGGCCGCGGCGCGAACGGCGACGGGCAGCAAGAGGGCGAGCGCTTCACGCCGCTTTGCTCACGCGATGCGCGCAGGCGGCCTGCCAAAAAGAGGCGTCGCAGCAAGGAAGTCTTCTCGGCAATTTGCTTTCCCGGGTGGCATAAAGACTAGGCGCCGATCGCCGCGCCGATTGGCCTCAAGCCCCGTTAGGGCGAAAAGCCTTCCGGCCTGACTGCCGCGGCCCTATAAAGCCCTTCCTTTTGAAGGGTGGTAGGCCGATGGCTGAGGGCGGCAAATTGATGGCGGGCAAGCGCGGCGTCGTGTTCGGCGTCGCCAATAACCGCTCGATCGCCTGGGGCATCACCAAGGCCGTGACCGATCAGGGCGCCGAAGTGGCGCTCACCTATCAGGGCGAGGCCATCAAGAAGCGGGTCGAGCCGCTCGCGCATCAGGTGGGCTCCAAGCTGGTGCTGCCCTGCGATGTGACCGACCAGGTCTCGGTCGAGGCCGTGTTCAAGGCGCTGCGCGACGCCTGGGGGACCATCGACTTCCTCGTTCATGCCGTCGCTTTCTCCGACAAGGAGCAACTCGACGGGCGCTATGTCGACACCACCCAGGACAATTTCGCCCAGACGCTGTTGATCTCCTGCTATTCCTTCACCGCGCTCGCCAAGCACGCCGAGGCGCTGATGCCCAACGGCGGATCGCTGCTCACCCTCACCTATTACGGCGCCGAGAAGGTGATGCCGCACTACAATGTGATGGGCGTGGCCAAGGCGGCGCTCGAAGCCAGCGTGCGCTATCTCGCCGTCGATCTCGGCAAGGGCGCGATTCGCGTCAACGCTATCTCGGCCGGGCCGATCAAGACCCTGGCCGCCTCGGGCATTGCGGACTTCCGCTATATCCTGAAGTGGAATGAGAACAACTCGCCGCTCCGCCGCACCGTCGCCATCGAGGATGTGGGCGCGGGCGCGCTGTATCTGCTGTCCGATCTCGGCCGCGGGGTGACCGGCGAGATCCTGCATATCGACGCCGGCTACCACGTGGTCGGCATGAAGGCCGAGGACGCCCCCGACGTCACGGTGGCGAAGGAATAGGTTGCTATTTCAGACGGCTTCGGCCGGCTCCGGCGTGAGCACGGAATGAATCTGCGCCACCACCGCCGCGCCCTCGCCGACCGCAGCGGCCACCCGCTTGGTCGATCCGGCACGAACATCGCCGATGGCGAAAACCCCCGGCTTGCTGGTCTCGAGCGGCAGCGGCGCCCGGGCATTCGAATGTGGGCACCTCGTTCCGGTCACCACGAAGCCTTTGCCGTCAACCGCCACGCAGCCATCGAGCCAGGACGCGTTGGGATCGGCGCCGATGAACAGGAACAGGTGACACAAGTGGCAGGTGTGCACGTCTCCGGTAGCGCGCTCGCGAAACTCCGCGCCGGTCAGTCCGGTCGACTCGTCGCCTTCGAGCCCGACCACCTCGGTCCCGGTGTGAAGCTCGACATTGGGCAGCGCGGCGATCCGTTCGATGAGATATTGTGACATTGAGGACTCCAGGCCTGCTCCGCGCACCACGAGATGCAGGCGCTTCACCTTGGGCGCGAGATACACCACGGCCTGTCCCGCCGAGTTGCCGCCGCCCACTAGCGCCACTTCTTCGCCTTCGCAGAGCTTGGCCTCGACCGGCGAGGCCCAGTAGGAAATGCCCCTGCCCTCGAACATCGCGAGATTGGCGATCGGCGGCCGCCGGTAGCTTGCGCCTGAGGCAACCACGATGGTACGCGCGCGCGCCGCGCCGCCATTGGTGAGCTCCAAGCGCATGGCACCATTGGACTCGCCGCAGTCGAGCCGCGCCACTTCAAGCGGGATGGCGATCTCGGCGCCGAATTTCAGCGCCTGATTGAAAGCGCGCCCGGCGAGCGCCATGCCGGTTATGCCGGTCGGAAAGCCCAAATAGTTCTCGATCCGCGCCGACGCGCCGGCCTGTCCGCCGAAGGCCCGCTCGTCGAGCACCAGCACCGACAGACCCTCGGAGGCGGCATAGACGGCGGCGGCGAGCCCGGCGGGCCCGGCGCCAACCACGGCGACATCGTAGATCTTCTTCGGGTCGAGTTCCGGGGTGATGCCGAGACAACCCCCCGCCTCGGCATTGGTCGGACGGCGCAACATCGTCCCGTTCGGGCAGAGCATGATCGGCAGCTCGTTGGCGAGAATGCCGAAGCGTTCCACGACGGCCCGCCCGACGGCGTCGTTGGTCGCGTCGAGCACGGTACAGGGATAGCCGTTGCGGGCTAGGAAGCCTTGGAGTCGGGTGAGGTCGGGGGTGCCGGGTTCGCCGACAAGTATCGACCCCACGCCACCCTCCTCGAGCAGTCCCATGCGCCGAAGAATGAAGGCGCGCATCATGATCTCGCCGATGTCGGCCGAGCCGATCATTAGCGCACGCACATGCGCCGCGTCGAACGGCAGCGCGGTACAGCCGTCCGCTCCGGCGGTGCCCGCCGCCAAGGACTGGCGCCCGGCGAGCTGGCTGACTTCGCCCGAGAACTGGCCGGGATGGTGGGTGGTGATGAACGTCTCGCGCTTGAGACCATCGCGGCGGACGACGTCAATCGAGCCCTTCAGCACGAGCCAGGCCGGCGCGTTGGCCACGCCTGCGTCGAACACCACTTCTCCGGGCGCGAAATCCTGGGCCGGGCCGCTAGCAAAGCGCTTGGCGGTCTCGACCTGAACGGCGTCCAGGACCGGAAACATCTGATGGCTGCGGGTATCAATGACACTCATCGAAACTCTCCGTGGGCTGCGCGCCCATTCTACCATGCAAGGCAACGCCGCCCCGCGCAGGATATCGGGTGCGCGAAGGCGGATGGCGAGCCCTGAGAAAGGGTTTGTTGCGAAGTTCGGGGTAGGCTCCCCCCGCTTGCCGCAGCCCTGCCACGCTCTTAAAAGAACCCATGTCACACAATAGTTTCGGCCATCTCTTCCGTATCACCACCTGGGGCGAAAGCCACGGGCCGGCGATCGGCTGCGTGGTTGACGGCTGCCCGCCCGGCATCCCGATCACCGAGGCCGAGATCCAGGCTTTCCTCGACAAGCGCAAGCCCGGCCAGTCGCGCTACACTACCCAGCGCCAGGAGCCGGACCAGGTGCGCATCCTGTCGGGCGTGTTCACCGGCGAGGACGGCACCCAGCTCACCACCGGCACGCCGATCGCGCTCGAGATCCAAAATATGGACGCGCGCTCCAAGGACTACGGCGAGATCAAGGACAAGTTCCGGCCCGGCCACGCCGACTACACCTATTTCACCAAATACGGCGTGCGCGATTGGCGCGGGTCGGGCCGGGCCAGCGCGCGGGAGACTGCCAACCGGGTGGCCGCCGGCGCCATCGCGCGGAAAGTCCTGCCAGGCTTAAGCGTGCGCGGGGCACTAACCCAGATCGGACCCTATGAGATCGACCGCGGCAATTGGGATTGGGAAGAGGTCGGGAACAACCCGTTCTTCTGCCCCGACGCCAAGACCGCACGGGTGTGGGCCGAGTTTCTCGATCAAGTGCGGAAGAAGGGCTCCTCGGCCGGCGCGGTGATCGAGATCGTGGCCGAGGGCGTGCCGCCGGGTCTCGGCGCGCCGGTCTACGGCAAGCTCGACCAGGACATCGCCTCGGGCCTGATGAGCATCAACGCGGTAAAGGGTGTCGAGATCGGCGCCAGCTTCGCCTCGGCGGCGCTTTCGGGCGAGGAGAATGCCGACGAGATGCGCATGACCAAGGATGGCTCGCCAGAGTTTCTGACCAACAATGCCGGCGGCATCCTCGGCGGCATCTCGACCGGGCAACCGATCGTGGCGCGGTTCGCGGTCAAGCCGACCTCCTCGATCCTGGCGCCGCGCCGCACGGTCGATGCTCAGGGCCACGACACCGAGATCTCGACCAAGGGCCGCCATGACCCCTGCGTCGGCATCAGGGCGGTGCCGATCGGCGAGGCGATGGTCGCCATCGTGCTGGCCGATCATTATCTCCGCCACCGCGGCCAGACCGGCAAAGGCTAGGCTCGATCAGCGCACGAGATGCGCGACCAATTCGACATGCGGCGAGAACAGGAACTGATCGACCGGGGTGACCCGCGTGATGCGGTAGCCGCCATCGACCAGGATACGAAGATCCCGCGCCAGGGTGCCAGGGCTGCACGAAACGGCAACGAGCCTGGGCACGCCTGACTTGGCCAGCGCCTCGGCTTGCGCGGCAGCGCCGGCCCGCGGCGGATCGAACACTACCGCGTCATAGGCCTGCAATTCCTGCGGTCCGAGCGAGGCGTGAAACAGATCGCGGCGATGCGTCCGCACCGGCTTGAGCTTCGGCGTCTTGCGCGCCGCTTCGGCAAGCGCGTGAAGCGCCGCCTCATCGGACTCGAAGGCGTCGACCGCGGCGTTCCGCGCCAGCGCAAAGGTGAAGGTGCCGAGGCCGGCAAAGAGATCGGCAACGCGCTTAGCGCCCCCTACTCCCGCGAGCACCAACTCCACCAGAACGGCTTCGGCTTCGCGCGAGGCCTGGAGGAAGGCGCCCGGGGGAAGCCTTACGCTTACACCCGAGAGGGCGACCTCCGGCGCAGCGACCGGGCCGATGCTCTCGCTATCGGCCGTGAGTCGCGCCACGCCGAGCGAAGCGGCTTTGCCGGCAAAAGCGCCCAGGGCCGCTAGACTCGGACTGATGCCTTCGACAACGATATCGAGGCCGCTTTCGGTTTCCGTAACACTCACGCGGGCCTCGCGCTTGGCGCCGAGCAGCGGCGCCAGCGCCTGTTTGAGCTTGGGCAGGCTCGCGACGATGCGGGGGGTCAGAACCGGGCAGACCGTGACGTCGATCAGCTCATGGGAGCGGGCGCGGCGATAGCCGAGCGCAGCGCCCTCCTTGGCCCGGCCGAGCGCGAGTGCGGCGCGGCGCCGGCTTCGGGGCGGCACCGTGCGTACCTTGTCGACCTCGGCCTCGAGCCCGCGCGACCGGAGGGCCGTTACGACCAGCTCGCGCTTCCAGTCGAGATAGGCCTGGACTTGCAGATGCTGGAGCGCGCAGCCCCCGCAATCCCCGAAATTGGGGCAGATCGGCTCGACGCGGTCCGGGCTCGCTTCGAGCACCTCCAGCAGGCCGGCGCGGCCGGTGCCGGGCTCGACCGCGACCCGGACGCGCTCACCGGGCAAGGCGAACGGCACGAAGAGCGGCCCGTCGGGACCTTCGGCCAGGCCGTCGCCCTTAGCGCCAAGCGGTCCGATCCTGAGTTCAAGCTCCATTGCGCGCGCCGATCAGGAATTCCTCGTTGCCGCTACCGCCGCGGATCGGCGAGGCGATCTCGCCTACGACGGTCCAGCCGGCCTCGCCCTCGATGAATGCGCGCACTTTCGCGACCGCCTTCTCTCGCTCTGTGCGATCTCGCACAATGCCGCGTTTGCCGACCGCCGCGCGCCCGGCCTCGAATTGCGGCTTGACCAGCGCCACCAGCCAGGCGCCCGGCGCGGCAAGGCTGAGCGCGGCGGGAAGCGCCAGATGGAGCCCGATGAAGCTGACATCGGCGACAATGGCGGTCACCTCGTCGCGAATCACCTGCCGATCGAGGGCCCGTGCGTCGGTGCCTTCCATGGCGGTGACCCGTGGGTTGGCCCTGAGCGTGGCGTGGAGCTGGTCCCGGCCGACATCCACGGCATAGACCTTGGCGGCTCCGCGGGCGATCAGCACCTCGGTAAAGCCCCCGGTCGAGGCGCCGATATCGAGGGCTATCGTACAGTTTGGGTCGAAGCCGAAGGCATCGAGCGCGGCTTCGAGCTTCTCCCCGCCGCGCGAGACATAGCGGCTAGCGCCGGGGCTTAGTCTCAGCTCGGCGCCGGGCGCGACCTGAGCGCCGGGCTTGAGAGCGGTGACACCCGCCACGCTGACCAGGCCCCGCCGCACTAGGTCGGCCGCACGGGAGCGGGTCGGCGCCAAGCCGCTCTCCACTAATAATTGGTCGAGACGTTTTTTTTGTAGATGGGCACAAAAGCTTCTCATATGCTTCGCGGGCGTCGGGGATTCTCGCGCGCGGATGTCATGCCGGGAGCGGCCGGACGCCGCCCACACTATACTGCGGAGCGCCCCGCTCGGCGCGCATACGCGGAGGTCTCGTGAGCCCGGACAGTACGGCTTACCTTACCGATAAATGTGAAGTCCAAAATCGTGACGTGACCGGCGGCAAAGCCGTCTACGCTCGGGAAGCGATCGAAGCCGGCGAGCTGGTCGCCGTCTGGAGCGGACGCATCGTCAGCGCCGACGAACTGGACGAGCTGCCACCCGAGATCAGGCGTCACACGGTGCAGGTCGAGGAGAGGCTCTATCTCGCCTCGCTCTCGCCCGACGAGCCGCCGGACTTTATCAATCACTCGTGCGAACCGAATGCCGGCCTCGATGGGCAGGTGGCGATCGTCGCCTTGCACCGGATCCAGCCCGGCGAAGAGGTCACCATCGACTACGCGATGTGTGACGGCTCGGCTTACGACGAGTTCGAGTGCGGCTGCGGGACGCCCTCCTGTCGGGGCCGCGTCTCGGGCCAAGATTGGCGCATCCCTCAGCTGTGGGAGCGTTACGCCGGACATTTCTCGCCCTATCTCGAGCGCCGCATCAAGGCGCTCAAGCGGCGGCGCTTCCGGCGCAAGCGGAGCCTCGTTGCCGTTGGCACGGAGGCCACGGGAAATACCGCATGAGTGGATTTGAATTTCAATTACATCAAGGAACCAAACGATGCTGACGGTCAGCAGCTATGTTGCACCGAGCGCCATCGATGGCCTCGGCGTTTTTGCCGGTGAGTTCATTCCGGGCGGCAGTCTGCTCTGGAACCTGAACCCCAAATTCGACATCTTCATCTACCAGGGCGAGACCGAGGGGCTGCCGCAGCATGTGCAGGACTTCATCGCGCGCTATAGCTATCCGCATCTGGACATGCCGGGGGTCATGGTCGTCGACAGCGACAATGGGCGCTTCATGAACCACAGTCTCACGCCCAACACGGATTTCCGCATCTTCGACAAAGGCTATGCGCTCGCCGATATCGCCCAGGGGGAAGAGCTCACCTGCAATTACTATGAGTTCGATCCCCGCTTCGCCGGCTTCTTCCCGGCGATGCAAGTGGCCGTGTCGGCGACCAGGCTCCATGCTGTTGGCAGGTAGACCGGCCGCGTTTGCGCTTGCGGCATGTCTGGCTATGGCTGCGCCTCTGACTGCCGCCGCCGAGCCTGAGCCGGGCTTCGCATGGATGGCCAATACATTCGAGGGCAACGCCTCTCTGGTCTATGGCTCGACCGAGACGGGGGAGGATTATGTATTCGCCCTCCTTTGCGACACTCGAAACAAGGAAGCCGAACTCACGGTGTACGAGGATATCCCGGGCGCCAAAGTCGGCCAGACGGTTGCCATCGAGATCAGCGCCGGCGCGGCCAAACTCGCGCTCAAGGGCAAGACCGAGACCGACCAGATGAGCGGCTTCATCTTCGGCGTGGCGAAACCTATCGCCGTCAAGCCGGTGCTTGCCGTACTGAAGACCTCCGGGCCGGCGGTGGTCAAAATGGGTAAGGTAACCGCCAACTTGCCCGGCCAGGGACGCGCCGCCGCGGTCGCCGAATTTGCTAAGGTCTGCAAGCTCGACTAAACAAAGGCACCGTTCGGGCTGCAACTCACACCGACACGAAGGCATTCAGTCATGATGAGCCGTATCCAAGCGCGCCTTCTCCTCGCCGCTTGCCTGGCCGCCGGAGGGTTGCCGCTCGCGAGCGCCGCGCGCGCGGAGGAGAGTCTGGTGTGGCTCGAGCGGGCGAGCGAAGGCTTCGTCTCGCTCGCCTATGGGCCGCTCGACCCGGCCAAATCTCCGCTGCTTCTGCTGTCCTGCTTCGACGGCATGGGTATCGCCGTGCTCGATCTGCACATCGCCATCGACGGCGCCAAGCCGGGCGAGGCGCTCACCATCGCGCTGTCAGCCGGGAGCGCCAAGTCGCAAGTCGAGGGCGAGGCCGCGCTGGACGATGCCAACGGCATGATTTTCGCGGAAGCAAGCGATATTGAGGTGAAGCCGGTACTCGAGGTGCTGCGTCAAGCGGGCCCGGTGGCGGTGACGATAGGTCAGACCAGCGCCACGCTGTCCGACCAGGGCCGCGCCGACGCGGTCGGCAAGTTCAGCCAAGATTGCCAGATCGACTAGATTTTATCAGGCGAGGCGCACTCTTTCGGCGCCGCCGAGATCCTTGCCGAGCGCCAAGAATGTGGCGGCGACGATGCCGCGCGCATCGAGCCCGGCCTCTTCGTACATCGCCTGCGGCTTATTCTGCTCGATGAAGCGGTCAGGCAGATGAAGCGTCCGGATCTTGAGCCCGCGGTCGAGCAGGCCTTCGCGGGCGAACGCTTGCAGCACCAAGGCGCCGAACCCGCCGCTTGACCCCTCTTCGACGGTGATGAGCACCTCGTGATTGCCCGCCAGCTGGCGCAACAGGTCGAGGTCGAGCGGCTTGGCGAATCTGGCATCGGCGACGGTGGTGGGCAGGCCGAAGCCGGCGAGCTGGTCGGCGGCCGCCAAACAGTCTGGCAGCCGCGCGCCGAACGACAGCAGTGCCACCGCCGAGCCTTCGCGCAGCACCCGGCCCTTGCCGATCTCGAGCGCGGTGCCGCGTTTGGGCAGGGGCAAGCCGGTGCCCTCCCCGCGCGGATAGCGAAACGCCGACGGGCCGTCGTCGATCGCAGCGGCGGTCGCCACCATATGCGTCAGCTCGACCTCGTCGGCCGCCGCCATCACCACCATGCCCGGCAGGCAAGACAGGAAGGCCACGTCGAACGCGCCGGCATGGGTCGGGCCGTCGGCGCCGACCAGCCCGGCCCGGTCGATGGCGAAGCGGACCGGCAGCTTCTGAATGGCAACGTCATGCACGACCTGGTCGTAGGCGCGCTGGAGGAAGGTCGAATAAATGGCGGCAAAGGGCTTGAAACCTTCGGCGGCCAGGCCGGCGGCGAAGGTCACCGCATGCTGCTCGGCGATGCCGACGTCGAAGCAGCGCTCGGGAAAAATCTCGGCGAAGCGGTCGAGCCCCGTGCCTGACGGCATGGCCGCGGTGATAGCGACGATCTTATCGTCGGCGCGCGCTTCCTCGATCAGGCTCTGGGCAAACACTTTAGTGTAGCTCGGCGGCGTGCCCGCCGCCTGCGCTTCCTGCGCGCCGGTCACGACATTGAACTTGCCAACGCCATGGAACTTGTCCGCCGACACTTCGGCCGGCCCGTAGCCCTTGCCCTTCTGGGTCACGACGTGGACCAGCACCGGACCGTTCCGCATGTTGCGCACGTTGCGCAGAACGGGCAGCAGATGATCGAAATTGTGGCCGTCGATCGGGCCGACATAATAGAAGCCGAGTTCCTCGAACAGCGTGCCGCCGGTCCAGAAGCCGCGGGTGAACTCCTCGGCGCGGGCCGCACGGCGCTGCCAGCTCTTGGGCAGCACCCTGTGGGCGAGCTGCTTCAGGAAGCGGCGCAGGCGACGGTAGGCGCCGCCGGAGATGAGCTTGGCGAGATAGGCGCTCATGGCGCCGACCGGCGGGGCGATCGACATGTCGTTGTCGTTGAGAATGACGATCAGCCGCGAATCCATGGCGCCGGCATTGTTCATAGCCTCATAGGCCATCCCAGCGCTCATGGCGCCGTCGCCGATCACGGCGACCACGTTGTGGGTGTTGCCGCCGAGGTCGCGGGCCACCGCCATGCCGAGCCCGGCGGAGATCGAGGTCGAGGAGTGGCCGGCGCCGAAGGTGTCGTACTCGCTCTCGGCACGCTTGCAGAAGCCCGACAGCCCGCCCGGCTGGCGCAGGGTGCGGATGCGGTCGCGGCGGCCGGTGAGAATCTTGTGCGGATAGGATTGGTGACCGACATCCCAGATGAGCTTGTCGGCCGGAGTGTCGAACACATGATGGAGGGCGATGGTGAGCTCGACCACGCCCAGGCCGGCGCCGAGATGGCCGCCGGTCACCGCTACCGCAGCGATCAGCTCCCGGCGCAACTCTTCGGCGAGCTGCTTCAGCTCATGATCCTGAAGACCGCGCAAATCCTTGGGTTCGTGGATCCGATCAAGCAGCGGCGTAGGACTTTCGGCGCTCATTCGCTTTACCCGGCTGATTTCTGGGAAAAGAGGCGATGGATCAAACGCGAGATGCACCTTTATCGGCCACGAGCCTGGCTGGCAACTATCCTATGAGACCGGTCAAATCGTGTCATGTCCCGCGCAGCGCAAGGGCTAAAAGCGCGCCGCCAGCAAGAGAGCGCTAGTCCTCGACGTCGAGGGGCTCGGCGCCGGTGGGCTGGCCGTTCTGATTGAGGGAGATCTTCTCGACCCGGGCCTCGGCCTTGCGCAGCAGCCCGTCGCAATGGGTCTTCAGCGCCTCGCCCCGCTCGTAGATTAGGATCGAGGCTTCCAGCTCGACATCGCCCTTCTCCAGGCGGTCGACGATGGTTTCGAGCTCCTTGAGCGCCTGCTCGAAGCTCATGGTCTTGATGTCGGAATGGTCGGTCGGTGCGGCCATGACCTGCCTTAGCGCTTTCCCGCGTCTGCAATCAAGAGGCTCAAGAGGCAGCGCCCATCAACGTCTCGACATGGATAGCGGTCGAACTGGCCAGCGCGTCGAGGTCGTAGCCTCCTTCCAGGGTCGAGACGAGCCTGCCGCCGGTATGCTTGGCGGCAGCCGCCAACAGCTGCTCGGTCACCCAGGCGAAATCCGCCTCAACCAGTCGGAGCTGTGCGAGCGGGTCTTTGACATGGGCGTCGAACCCGGCCGACACGAGCAGCACGTCAGGGGCGAATTGGTCGAGCGCCGGCAGGATGCGGCTCTCGAACGCGGCGCGGAAATCGTCGCCGTCGTCGCCCGGCTTGAGCGGCGCGTTGCAGATGTTGCCGACGCCGGTCTCGTCGCGCGCGCCGGTGCCGGGGAATAGCGGCATCTGATGGGTCGAGCCGTAGAACAGATCCGGGTCGGTCCAGAACGCGGCTTGCGTGCCGTTGCCGTGATGGACGTCGAAATCGACCACCGCCACGCGTTTGGCGCCATGAGCGGCGCGGGCATGGAGCGCCGCCACCGCCACTGTATTGAACAGGCAGAAGCCCATGGCCCGCGACGGCTCGGCATGGTGGCCCGGAGGCCGGACCGCGCAGAAGGCGTTGTCGACCTTGCCGCTTAGGACCTGATCGACCGCGTGGATGCAGGCGCCCGTCGCCCGCAGCGCAGCCTCCCAGCTGCCCGGCGAGACGACGGTGTCGGGGTCGAGCCAGGCGTGGTCCTGCTTCGGAATCGAGGCCTCGACCATCTCGACATAGACCTTTGGATGGAGCCGCTCGATCGCGGCGAGATCGGCGAGCGGCGCCTGCTCCCGCACCAGATAGTGGAAGCGCTCAGCTTCGAGAGCGGATTCGATGGCCCGCAACCGGTCCGCGCGCTCGGGATGACCATAGCCCGTGTCGTGCTGAAGGCAGGCGGGATGGGTGAGCAGGAGCGTGGTCATCGGCCGGATATGGTTACCAGGGTCGGGTCGGTCGCGCACTCTAGCTTGACCGCTCCCTGGTAACACGCGAAATGGCGCGATGGCCGTCGTTCCCGCCACTGACAAAGCCATCCAGCAGGCAGCCGAAGCGCTCGCGCGCGGCGACATCGTCGCCTTTCCCACCGAGACCGTCTATGGGCTCGGCGCCAATGCGCTCGATGCCCGCGCCGTGGCCAAAGTGTTCGCCGCCAAGGAGCGGCCGCGCTTCAACCCGCTGATCGTGCATGTGCCGGGCCTCGCCGAGGCCGAGACTTACGCCGTAGTTAACGACACGGCGCGGATTCTCGCCGAGGCGTTCTGGCCGGGGCCGTTGTCGCTGGTGCTCGCCAAGTGCCCTGCTTGCGGCATCGTCGAACTGGTCAGCGCGGGCCTGGACACGATCGCGCTGAGAGCCCCGGCGCATCCGGTCGCGCAGGCTCTCCTCGAAGCGGTGAAGCTGCCCATCGCCGCGCCGAGCGCCAACCGCTCGGGCCGCGTCAGCCCGACCACCGCAGCGCATGTCGAGGCCGAGCTTGACGAACGGCCCGCCATGATTCTCGACGGCGGCCCCTGCCCGCTCGGCATCGAGTCGACGGTGATCGCCGTATTGGGCAGCGCGGCTGCTTTGCTAAGGCCGGGAGCAATTGCCCGCGAGGCGATCGAACTTGTGCTGGGTGCGCCACTTGACGCGGCCAATGCCAACCATCGCGGTGCTTCGCCGGGACAACTCGAGACTCATTACGCGCCCGACACGCCGCTTAGGCTCGCGGCGACCAGCGTCGCGCCCGATGAGGCTTTGCTGGCCTTTGGCCGCGACGTGCCCGAAGGCGCGCGGGTCACCATCAATCTCAGCCCGAACGGCAATCTCGAAGAGGCGGCGGCCAATCTATTCGCAGCGCTTCGAGAGCTCGATCGGGCGGGCGCCTCGGCCATCGCCGTAATGCCGATTCCGCCCCGGGGGCTTGGCGAGGCCATCAACGACCGCTTGCAGCGCGCGGCCAATCAGCGCTAGCGCTCTCCCATGAAGTCCGCACCAAGGCATAAGAAGCCGAGCCAGGGCACCATCGAGGCGTTTACCCGCATCGTCGGCGAGCAGCACGCCATTCGCGACGAGGTGGCCATGGCGCCGTATCTGGTGGAATGGCGTGACCGTTATCGCGGCAAGGCGGCGCTGGTGCTCAGGCCCGGCAACACCGAACAGGTTGCCAGCATTCTGAAACTCGCCAATGAGAAGCGCACCGCAATCGTGCCGCAAGGCGGCAATACCGGGCTGGTCGGCGGCCAGATCCCGTTCGAAACCGGCCACGAGGTGGTGGTCTCACTCGAACGGCTCCATCGCGTGCGCGACATCGACCTTGCCTCCAACACCATGATTGTGGAAGCCGGGCTGGTGCTGGCGCAGGCCCAGCAGGTGGCGGCGACCGCGGGGCGCCTGCTCCCCTTGAGCCTCGCCTCGGAGGGCAGCGCCCAGATCGGCGGCGTGCTCGCCACCAATGCCGGCGGCATGGCGGTGCTCGCCTATGGCAGCGCCCGCGACCTCACCCTTGGGCTCGAAGTCGTGCTGGCCGACGGGCAGGTGTGGAACGGGCTCAAATCGCTGCGCAAGGACAATTCGGGCTACGACCTCAAGGACCTCATCATCGGCTCGGAAGGGACGCTCGGCATCATCACCGCGGCGGTGCTGCGGCTGTTCCCCAAGGTGGCCGAGAAGGTGACCTGCATGGCGGGCCTGAGCGCGCTCGAAACCGCGCCGGATGTGTTCACCCGCGTGCTGGAGCGCGCCGGGCCGGCGTTGACCGCGTTCGAGATCCTGCCGAGGATCGGCGTCGAATTCGTGCTCAATCACGGCAGCGCGGTGCGCGATCCATTCGCCGCACCCTATCCCTGGTATGTGCTGTTCGACCTCACCAGTCCGCGCGAGGGCGAAGAGCTGCCCCGGCTGGCCGAGAGCGTGCTCGGCGAGGCCGTTGCGGCCGGCGAGATCGACAGCGCCGTGATTGCCTCGTCGCTCGCGCAAAGCGAGGAGCTATGGCGATTGCGCGAGCTGATGAGCGAGATGCAGAAGCACGAGGGCGGCAGCATCAAGCACGACATCGCCGTGCCGGTGGCGCATGTGCCGGAGTTCGTGGCCCGGGCCAACCAGCTGGTCGAGCTGCTGATCCCCGGCGCGCGGCCGGTTCCGTTCGGCCATCTCGGCGACGGCAACATCCACTATAATGTCAGCCAGCCGGTGGGCATGGACCGCGCCATCTTCTTGAATTATTGGGAGACGCTGAACGCCGCGGTGCATGAGATCGTGCTCGATCTTGGCGGCTCGATCAGCGCCGAGCACGGCATTGGCCGCTTGAAGCGCGATCTCCTGCCCCATGCCAAACAGCCGCTCGAGATGGAGCTAATGCGCAAGATCAAAGCCGCCTTCGACCCCAATTTCATTCTCAATCCGGGGAAGCTGTTGTGATGAAGCGGCTCGAGACCGATGAACACTGGACCGCGATCGACGAGTATCTCGCCGACTGCCTGGTGCCCGGCGACGACGCGCTGGACGCGGCGCTGGCGGCAACCAAAGCCGCGGGACTGCCTCCGATCAATGTGGCGCCCAATCAGGGCAAGCTGCTGATGCTGCTGGCGCGAGCGACCGGCGCGCGCCGCATCTTGGAGATCGGTACGCTCGGCGGTTACAGCACAATCTGGCTGGCGCGGGGCCTCCCCCCTGATGGGCGGCTCATCACGCTTGAGGCCAATCCAGACTGTGCCGACGTCGCTCGCGCCAACATCGCCCGCGCCGGGCTCGCTGGGGTGGTGGAGGTGCGGGTCGGCCGCGCGCAAGACACACTGCCGAACCTCGCCGGCGAAGCCCCGTTCGATCTCATCTTCATCGACGCTGACAAGCCCGGCACGCCCGGCTATTTCCAATGGGCGGTCAAGCTGGCACGGCGCGGTTCGCTGATCATCGTCGACAATGTCGTGCGCGAAGGCGCCGTGCTGGACGCCGACGGCGATGCCAATGTGCAAGGCATCCGCCGCTTCTTCGAGCTTGCCGCCACCGACCCGCGGGCGAGCGGCACGGCGCTTCAAGACCGTTGGCGCCAAGGGCCATGACGGGCTTGCCATCCTGCTCGTCACGTCCGAGCCGTGATCAAATTGAGCTAGAGCTGGCCCTCTTGCCGCTCGTCTTCAGGCACCGCGCTTCGTTCGGTGTCGCTGGCTAGGGGCGCCGCGCATTTCTTAAGGTATTCATCTGCTTCGGCGCCAGTCAGGCTTCGCTTTGCAGCTTGGGCCTTGCAGATGTCGGGCATGTCCGCAGCGCCCGCGGTGGCACCCCCACCCTCGCCGGCAACGTCCTCCGCCCGAGCCGAACCCACCGCGAGCAAAAGAGCTGTAGCGGCCATGCAAGCCGTCAGCACCGTAACTTTCTTGTACATCTTCCTTCTCCTCAGCGGTATTCTTGGCACTGAAGTATTGGTACCATATAAGCTACCGTGGTCCAATCCACGTCGCAGTGGCGGCACATTAAATTGTGTACGGATTGGCCATGGTTTCGGCATCTGAACGAAGATCTTGGGAGGCAGCATGAAGAGGACGAGTTTGCTCATCGCGTCAGCCGCAATTTTGGCCGGGGTCGTCGCCGCGATGCCCTCTCAAGCATTCGCCTGCTATTGCGAGGCCCGCAGTTCCTATGGATGGGGCTGGGGAGCGCACTCCTATTGTTCGTCGGCGAAAGCGCGCGCCTTGAGCGAGTGTGCCGTACGCACGCCGCGCGGAAGCTGGTGCTACATTACTTTTTGCCGTTAGAAATTAGGAGCGCTGCGCGCTTCAGCGCTTCAGTGCCTTCTCCTCCTCGTGCAGCGCGGCCTGCGCCTTCTCCAGCGCCTCTCGGCTGGCCTCGTCGAATTTCGGGAATTGCAGATCGAGCGCTTCCAGCCGTTCGACCAGCACTGCCGCGACCAGGAGCCGCGAGAACCATTTATGGTTGGCCGGCACGACATACCAAGGCGCCTGCTCGGTCGCGGTATGGCGGATCGTGTCCTCATAGGCGGCAATGAACTTGTCCCACAGCTTGCGCTCCTCGACGTCATAGAGGGAGAACTTCCACCTCTTGTCCGGATCGTCCGCGCGCGCCAGCAGGCGTTCTAACTGCTCCTCCTTGGAAATATTCAGGTAGAATTTGAGGGGCACGGTGCCATTGCGCGCCAAATGCAATTCGAAATTGTTGATGTCCTGGTAGCGCTGCTTCCAGATGTCGTCGGTGATCAGCCTCGGCGGCAGATTTTGCTTTTCGAGCAATTCAGGATGCACCCGCACCACCACCGTCTCCTCGTAATAGGAGCGGTTGAAGATGCCGATGCGCCCGCGGCCCGGCAGCGCTATCGCGCCGCGCCACAGAAAGTCGTGAGATAGCTCCAGCGAGCTCGGCTGCTTGAAGGAATGCACCTCGCAGCCTTGCGGATTGACCCCGGACAGGACGTGCTTGATGACGCCATCCTTGCCCGAGGTATCGATCCCTTGCAGGAGCGCGAGAATGGCCCACTTCCCGTCGGCATAGAGTCGCTCCTGCAATTTGGACAGGCGCTTCACGCCGGTCTCGAGCAGCTCCTTGGCGTCCTTCTTGCCGATGTCGAGCCCGCACGTGTCGCCGGGATCGCAATCGCACAGTTTGAAGCCTTTGCCGGTTTCAATGCGAAAGCGCTTGATGATTTCAGCTGGGAGCATGGCATCGACCTCTAAAGCAGCGACGGTTCAAGCGGCTGTTGGATGCCCGGCTCGTCGCGTTTGGAATCGTTGATCTTGGGGTCCATCTCGATCACCTCGAGCAAATCATTGGGGGCGGGTTGCAACAGCGCGAGCGCCACCTCCGGCGTCGTACCCTTGACGTCGAGCCAAGCCTCGAACCGCTCAGCCGGAAGCACGACCGGCATGCGGTCATGCAGCGGGGCGACACTATTATTGCCGGCACAGGTGAGGATGGCGACGGTATCGATCTCGCCGCCCTCCGGGTCTCGCCAGCGCTCATAGATGCCGGCAAAGGCGATCAGATGCGGCTGGCGCGGGCGCAGCAGAAAGGGCCGGCGCTTACCCTTGGGCCCGGTCCATTCATAAAACCCGTCGGCCGGGACCAGGCAGCGCCGGTAGCGCATGGCGCCGCGAAACGAGGGTTTCTCCAGCACCTCTTCGCCGCGCGCGTTGATGAGGGTCGGGAATTGCTTGGGGTCCTTGACGAAGGACGGCAGCAGGCCCCAGCGCATCAGCCTGAACTGGCGCTGCCCGTCCCGATCGTGGCGCACCACGGCGACGGGTTGGGTGGGTGCGATGTTGTAGCGCGCCGGGAAGTTCGGCGTGTCGCCATAGCCGAAATAGGCGCGTACCGCCTCCGGCGGCGAGGTGAGGCTATAGCGTGAGCACATGCGGGTGGGGTCCCGGTAACTGTTTGGCAATCATGATCGGGCAACACTCCCCCTTGTTCCAGGCCCAGTTATGTAAGTCCTTACAGCGATGCTTGCTGCCGAGAAACCCAATCGTCCCCAAGGGGATATTTACGAGGACGTGAGCCGGGAGGATATCGTCTCGGCCTTCCGTTCGGCCATGATCGGGCATTTCCGCTCGCACATCCCCGGCACCAACATCAACGAATCGACGCTGCTCGCAAGCGATTATCTCAATCATTTCCATGAGCTGGTGATGCTGTTCGAGGCGATCTCGTCCGAGCCGCAGGATTTTTCCGACGACCTGTTGTCGTGGCGGCCGCTCACTTATGAGGAGCATTTCGCCGAATCGGGCTTCCGCGACAGAAACCTGGCGATTGCCGCCTATCGCCGGGCGCCGCCCAAGATCCGCGCCCGCTTCGACGAGGCCGTGGCCCGCCTGCATGGCGAGGCCGTCACCCTGGTCGCCGAGGTGGCTGCCAATTTGACCGGCAGCGCCGGCCCCCTGAACAATACCTGCGAGCAGGCCGCCCAGCGGCTTCGCGTCCTGATCGACGAGGCTAACGCCATCGCCAACGGTGAGGCGCTGGCCGACCGCGCCGATCCCGGCACGCTCGGCGATATCGGCGGCCAAGCCGCGATCGACGCGCTGTTCGGCGGCCGCTGATTGACCTGAGAATGCGCGCGGCCCAAGCTCAAGGCCGTTCCATGACCGCGCCCCCCTTCACCAGCCACGATCCCGCGCTCCGCGACGGAGCCAGCATTGCCCTGTTCAAGGACCGCAAAATCCTGCTGGTCAAACGCGGGCGCGCCCCGTTCGCCGGGTTGTGGAGCCTGCCCGGCGGCAAGGTCGAGGGGACCGAAACGCCGCGCCAGGCGGTCTGCCGCGAGATCAAGGAGGAGACCGGCATCGAGGCCGAAATCGAGGGGATCGTCGATACCGTGAGGGTTGCGGCCGGAAGCGACGGCAGCGGCGAACCCGTCACCTGCCGGCTCACCGTGTATTACGGCCGTCCCAGCGGCGGGACCCTCAAGGCCGGAAGCGACGCGGAGGCGGCCGAATGGGTGCATTTGGACGATGTCGACGCCCTGGCCATGACCGAGGGCACGGCCGAGCTCATTTGGACCGCGGCGCATCGGTTGCGGACGCCCTGACGGCTAGATTTCAACAAAAATTGGCGCTACTCAGTCTCCATGGGTCCGCACAAATGGCGCTTTCCGAGACTTGCGTTCGCCGCGCTGTGCGCGAGTTGGACATGCATGGCCTGGGCGCCCGTCGCCGAGGCCCAGTTTTTTGACTGGTTCAGCCAGCCTAAACCAGTCGCCCCCAAGCCAAGAGTCAGGGCCCCCAAGCCTCCCGGCGACGACCTGCCGCCGATCGTGCCCAGGGAGAGCTCGATACCGCCTCCCCCCGACGATCGCCCCTATGACAACAAGCTGATGCGCCTGGCCGAGATTCTCGGCGCCGTGCATTATTTGCGTGAGCTGTGCGGGGCCGAGGAAGGCCAGATCTGGCGCGACCAGATGAAAGATATCCTGCGGAACGAGGGCACTACCGCGGTGCGCCGGGCCAAGCTGGTCAACAGCTTCAATGACGGTTATCGCGGCTACCGGCGCACCTACCGCTCCTGCACCCAATCCGCAACGGTTGCCACCGTCCGCTTCAGCAGCGAAGGCGCCTCAATCGCCGCCTCCCTGGCGCAGGGCTCGACTTTTGCCAGCAAAGGGCCGGCCGATACGAAGCCCGATGCCTCACCTGATGCCGATAATGCAGCCCCGACGCCCGGCAGGGATCAGACCGGGGCGACCCAAGACGGCGCGGCGGGTGCGGCAGACAGGGCTCAGGCCGCCGCGCCCGAGCCTGCCGAGGCGGCCCCAGCTGGGGCGCAAGAGCCTGAGCCCCCTGATTAATCACTAAAATTTAAGGCTAAGGATTAACCGTTAGTTCACTCTGTCGGCCTGGCGGCGGAACGGGGGTGTAATTGTCACACCTAAGGTTTTCGCCAGCCATAAAGGGGGCGCCAGATTTGCGATCAGTACGTCGAACGCTGCGCTCCCCGGAAGGCGAGGCGCTAAAGCAGGCGGCGCTCAGATACATCCTCGATGCCTGGGAAGAGGCACTGCATGACGGCGTCGAGCCGGAAATGCTCGCCAATGCCGCCCTGTTTGCGGCCCTCGCCGACCTCATTGGCGTCTATGGCGAGGACGCGGTGGCCAAGATGACCAGCGGCCTGTCGCGCCGCATTCATCACGGCGAGTTCACCCTGCGCCGCACCTCGCAATAATCCGCATAGACGTTATCGCAGCACGAAGCCGTCGAGCAGCAGGATCAGCCCGAAGGCGATCAGCACCGTGCCGGCGATGCGATTGATGAGCTTCAGCCGGCTCTCGGTGAGCATGTGCCTGATGGTGGCGATCAGCTCCGACAGACCGAGCCACCACAACAGGCTGCCGCCCATCACCGCCGCCACCAACAGCAACGCCTCGGGATAGGTATTGAGGCCGCCCATCAGCGAACCGAGGCCGCCGATCATCGCCGCCATGCCGAGAATGGCGCCGGGATTGGTGACGGTGAGGAAAAAGGTCTGCGGAATGATGCCGGTATGGTCCAGGAGATGCGATTTCTCTCCCAGCGGAATGGTCAGAGCAGGCCGGGTGAACAATAGCGCAAGGCCGAAGGCCATCAGCAGCAGGCCGCCGATGAATTGAATGTAGCCGGCATAGGCCGTCATCACATTGGAGATGGCGGTGACGCTGAAAGCGGCGATCGCCGCCAACAACCCGTCGCCGGCCACGGCGCCGAGGCCCGCGGCGAGCCCGGCCCAGAAGCCGCCCGCCACCGCCCGCTGAATGACGAGAACGTTCACCGGCCCGATCGGCGCCGCCATCAGCACGCCGATGCCAAGGCCGGCAAGCACGAGCTGAAGGGTGGTTAGGACGATTTGCGCGCCTGCCTGCAAGGCCAGGGCCTATTCGCTCATCGGAGATGACGCCGAAGCGGGAGCGCTTGGCGCCGGCGTCGTTACGGCACGCACTTGCGCTCGCTTCCCGATCTGCGAAATTGATCGCGCTGTCACGGAGTCAGTCATGAATCGCCGCAGAATCCTGGTCGTGATTGCCCTCGCCGCATTGGTAACCGGCGGTGCAGCCCTTGTCTACGCTCAGAACGAGGCACCCAAATCCCCTTCCGGCGCGACCGCCGGCACCCCGACGGTGCTCTATGATTTCAACGCGCTGCCCGATCCGGTCAAGCACATGCTGGAGCAGATCGCGACGGCGGCGCAAAGCGGCGAGATCGAGACCCTGCGGCCGGTATTCGAATCGAACGAGCTGAAGCCGATGGTCGCCGCTTCCTATGTCGACGACCCCATCGCCTTCTGGAAGAAACAATCAGCCGACGGTACCGGGCGCGACGTGCTGGCGGCCATGCTCGACGTGATGTCTTCCGGTTACGTGCGCGTGGGCAAGGCCCAGGACGAGATGTATGTCTGGCCCTATTTCGCCGAAACCGACCTGGCGAAGCTCACCCCTGCCCAGGAGGTCGAGCTTTACCGCATCGTCGCTCCGGCGCTCGCGGTGCCGATGAAGAAGGCCGGCAAATACAGCTATTACCGGCTCGGCATCGCGCCGAACGGGGTGTGGCACTATTTCATTCAGTAGCCGGAAGCGCCTCGCCGAAGCGGACCGGCTTGCCTCTCGCCTCGCGCGTCTCGCCTTCCCACATGGCGAGCCGCCCACGCACCAGCGTGCCGACCGGCCAGCCTTTTACCCGTCGCCCGGCGAAGGGGGTCCAGCCGCATTTGCTGCCGATCCATTGGTCTTCGATCACGCGCTCGGCCTTCAAGTCGACAATGGTGAAGTCGGCGTCGTAGCCCACGGCGATCCGCCCCTTGCCGGCAATGCCGAAGATGCGTTGCGGGCCGGCGCTGGTCAAATCGACGAACCGGGCCAGCGTCAGGCGGCCGGCATTGACGTGGTCGAGCATCACCGGCACCAAGGTCTGCACCCCAGGCATGCCGGACGGCGTGGCCGGGTAGCTCTTGCTCTTCTCATCGAGCGTATGGGGTGCGTGATCCGAGCCCAGCACGTCGACCACGCCGCGTTCGAGGCCCCACCATAACCGCTTGCGATGGGAGCGATCGCGCAGCGGCGGGTTCATCTGCGCCTTGGTGCCGAGAGCCTCGTAGGCGTCAGGCGTGGCAAGCGTCAGGTGCTGCGGCGTGACCTCGACCGAGGCGACATCTTTGTGCCGGGCCAGTAGCGCCATTTCCTCTCCGGTCGAGACATGGAGCACATGAACGCGCTTGCCGGCTTGGGTCGCCAGCCGCAGCAGGCGCTCGGTCGCCATCAGCGCCGCTTGTGGATCGCGCCACTCGCTGTGACTGGCGGGATCGCCCTCGCGCTGGTGCATGATGCGCTCGCGAAGCCTCGCCTCGTCCTCGGAATGGAAGGCGGCGCGCCGGCTGACCGCGGCGAGGATGCGCCGCAAGGTTTCCTCGTCATCGACCAGAAGGTCGCCGGTGGAGGAGCCGATGAACACTTTGACGCCGGCCGCGCCCGGCTGGCGCTCAAGCGCGGCGAGATCATCAACATTGTCGCGGGTGGCGCCGACGAAGAAGGCAAAGTCGCAATGCATGCGGCCAGTCGCGGCCGCGACCTTGGCGGCGAGCGCTTCGGCGCTGGTGGTCGGAGGTTTCGTGTTCGGCATCTCGAACACGGCAGTCACCCCGCCGAGCACCGCCGACCGGCTGCCCGTAGCCAAATCTTCCTTGTGCTCGAGGCCGGGCTCACGGAAATGGACCTGGGTGTCGATCACGCCAGGCAGAATGTGGAGCCCCGACGCGCCGACGGTCTCGCCGGCGAGCCCTTCGCCGATCGAACCGATCTCTGCGATCCGGCCGTCCCTCACGCCAATATCGGCTAGTGCCGCGCCGTCCTGATTGACGACGGTGGCGCCTTTGAAGACAAGATCGAAGATTGCGGCCAACGGCTTCTCTTGCGGGGGCTCAGCCCCTCCCATAAATGTCGAAGGTCTTGGTAGCAGAAGGGGCCGGTATGAGCCATTGCCATGCGAGTCTTTTGCCCTCCCGCGCGGTGTTGCGCGTGGGTGGCGCCGATTCGCGCAAATATCTGCAAGGGCTGATCACCAACGATATCGGCAAGGCGCAACAGGGCCACGCGATCCATGCGGGCCTGCTGTCCCCACAAGGCAAGATCCTGTTCGACTTTTTCGTGGCCCCGGACGGCGGCGAATTTCTCATCGATGTGGCGCAAGACAAAGCGGACGAGCTGTTGCAGCGGCTCACGTTCTACCGCTTGCGGGCGCAGGTCGGGATCGCCGAGGACCCGTCACGCGTCGTGGCGGCGGCGTGGGGCGGGAGCCCTGGCCCGCAAGACGGCGCCATCGTCTATGCCGACCCGAGACTCGCCGAGCTTGGTTTCCGCCTATTGCTGCCAGAGGGCACGGCTCTCGCCGAGCTAGGCTGCGAGCCGGCGTCGGACGCGGACTATCACGCCTTCCGCATCAGCCGGGGCGTGCCTGAAGGCGGGCGCGATTTTGGCTTCGGCGAGGCTTTCCCGCACGAGGCGCTGTTCGATCAGTTGAACGGCGTCGACTTCGCCAAAGGTTGCTATGTCGGCCAGGAGGTGGTGTCGCGCATGGAGCATCGCGGCACGGCGCGGAAACGGATCGTGCCGGTCGAGGGCGAAGCGCCGTTGCCGGCGTCCGGCACCAGTGTCGAGGCCGATGGGGTGGCGATCGGGGCGCTCGGCTCGGTGAGCGGCGGCTCGGGCCTGGCGCTGATCCGGCTCGACCGGGCCGAGGAGGCCTTGGCAGCAGGCAAGACGCTTACTGCCGGCAGGGTCAAGATCGCGCTGCGGCGTTCGTCTTTCGCGCGCTTCGCCGTGCCCGGTGCCGAGATCACGGCATGACCGGAGCGACCGCCGCCAAGCGCTGCCCATGGCCCGGCACCGATCCGCTCTATGTCGCCTATCACGACGAGGAATGGGGCGTGCCGGAGCGTGACGACCGGGCGCTGTACGAGAAGCTGGTGCTCGACGGCTTTCAGGCCGGGCTGTCCTGGATCACTATCTTACGCAAGCGGGAGGCCTTCCGCCGTGCGTTCGACGGTTTCTCGCCGGAGAAGATCGCGCGCTACTCCAACAAGAAGGTCGAAGCCCTGATGCAGGATCAGAGCATCGTGCGCAACCGCATGAAGATCGAGGGTGCCGTCACCTCGGCGCGCGCTTGGCTCGAGATCATGGAGGCCGGCGCCTGCTTCGGGCCCTATCTGTGGGACTTCGTGAACGGCAAGCCGATCGTCAACCGCCACAAGACGATGGCCGAGGTCCCGGCCGAGACCGAGCTTTCGCGCGCCCTGTCAAAGGACCTCAAGGCGCGCGGATTCAAATTTTGCGGCCCGACGATTATCTACGCCTTCATGCAGGCAACCGGCATGGTCAACGACCACTTGACGTCGTGCCCGCGGCATGCGGCTTGCGTCAAACTCGACCGGGCGCGACCTAACCCTTAGAGCGCGGATCCATGCTGCGCGGATAGGTGCGCTCTTCTTGGATCTTGCCGTTACGCTTTCTGATGCGAACCGAGCCCATGCCCTTAACGGCTCTCTCCAAGACTCCGCCCTTGGTGGCCGCAGCCTTGGTGGCAAACCGCTTGACGACTTGCCCCGAGCCTTCGTGCTTCAGCTCCCACTTTTTCGACTTTTCGTTATGCACGAGGGAATATCTAGGCTGTTTGGCCATGTGCGTCTCCCGAGTCTCGAAGTTAGGTTGATCCCGATATTAGGTGACAATCGTCGCAATGAATGACATTCCGAGCGCTTTTAGTCTACTTCTTCGTGACGTGACTCGACAATTATTCACCCTAGACCAATCTGATGATCCTGCACCGTTTCTCGCCGAGGATTGGATAGTCCATGCGTAGCGTCGTCGCCGATACCGGGGCACGCGCTTGGCAGCGCATGTTGAGCGGGCGGCGACTCGACCTGCTCGATCCCTCGCCGCTCGACATCGAGGTCGAGGACATTGCGCACGGGCTGGCCCGAGTCGCGCGCTGGAACGGTCAGACCAACGGCGAGCATGCGTTCTCGGTGGCCGAGCATAGTCTCCTGGTCGAGCGTATCGTCACCGAGCTCGAGCCCAGGCTCGACCGGCAGTTCAGGCTGGCGGCGCTGATCCACGACGCGCCGGAATATGTCATCGGCGACCTGATCAGCCCGTTCAAGGCGGCGTTGTCGCTCGATTATCGCGCGTTCGAGGCCAGGCTGCTCGCCGCCGTCCATATTCGCTTCAGCGTTCCGGGGGACCTGCCCGAAGATGTCACGAAGTTGATCAAGCGGGCTGATAAGATCGCCGCCTACTACGAGGCCACCTGTTTAGCCGGGTTTTCGCGGTCTGAGGCGCGTCGCTTTTTCGGCCAGCCGCGGGGCTTGAGTCCAGCTCTCGTCAATCGTCTGTCGCACTTAAGCCCGCTTCCTGCGGCACAAGGAGAGGTCGAGTTTCTGAAGCGATTCAATGAGCTCCATCAGTGATGCGTCACGGCCGAGATTTCTGACCCGAAAGCACTGCGAACAATGACCACGCTGATTTTGCCCAGAGAAACGACTAGAGTGCCCCCAGCATGAGCCCCAAGACCATCTATGTCGCGCCGTTGAGCCTGGTCGAGACCACGGTCACCGACGTCAATGTCAGCCATCTGGTGACGCTGATCAACGGCGAGACCCTGATCGACACGCCGCCCGGCATCGGGCCCGACCGGCATTTGCGGCTGGCCATGAACGATATCTGCGAGCCCCGGCCCGGCCTGGTGCTGCCTTGCGAGAATCATGTCGCCGACCTGATCAAATTCGCGCGCGATTGGGACCGGCAGGCGCCGCTGCTCATTCATTGCTGGGCCGGCATCAGCCGCTCCACCGCGGCGGCGTTCATCTCGCTATGCGCGCTGAACCCCGAAGGCGCCGAGCTTGAGTTGGCGCGCACGCTGCGCCGCGCCTCCCCGACCGCCTATCCCAACCGCCTGCTGGTCGCGCTGGCCGACGAGGTGTTGTCACGGGACGGCCGGATGATCACTGCGGTCGAGGATATCGGCCGCGGCAAGGTCGCCGAGCAAGCCGAGGTGTTTGCGTTGCCGGCGCTTCTCGCCGCCTAACCACCGCCATGGCAGCAAGACCGAAATCGGTTGCCGCTCAGGAAACGCACAGCGCCGGTCCGCAAATCGAGCTGGGGCTTAACGCCGCCATCGTCACGGTGCGCGAGGGCCAGCCTTATATCCTAGTGGTGCGTCCCGGCACGGCGGGATCGGGCGCGTGGGACGCGCTTCCGTTCGGCCCGTTCGCGCCGCGCGCTCACCGCACGCTTGAGATTGGCTTGCGCGAATGGGTGAAGCGGCAGACCGGACTCGAGCTCGGCTATGTGGAGCAGCTCTATACGTTCGGCGACCGGGGCCGGCATACCGAGCCCGGAGGGCAGCACACGCTCTCGGTCGGCTATCTGGCGCTGACCCGCGAGGCGGACGACGAGCTGCTCGGGTCGCACTGGTCGCCGTGGTACTCCTATTTCCCCTGGGAGGACTGGCGCAAGGGCAAGCCCGACATTCTATCGACCGAGATCGAGCCGAGACTCAAGGAATGGGCCGACCGGCCGCCCCTGCGCGACGAGCCCGTGCGCGCGCTGCGACGCTCCGAGCGCCTGCGGATCTCGTTCGGCATCGGTGGAGGATGGGACGAGGAGCGGGTGCTCGAGCGCTACGAGCTGCTGTACGAAGCGGGACTGGTGCCTGAGGCCGAGCGCGACGGGCGTCACACCGCGGAGCAATGGTCGGACCTGCCCGAGTTCGCGCGCCCCATGGCGTTCGACCATCGCCGCATCCTCGCCACCGCGCTGGGGCGCTTACGCGGCAAGCTGAAATATCGCCCGGTAGTGTTCGAGCTATTGCCGCCTGAGTTCACCCTTTACGACCTGCAAAAGACGGTCGAGGCGATCTTCGGCACGCTGCTGCACAAACAGAATTTCCGCCGGCTGGTCGAACAGGGCGGCCTGGTCGAGACCACCGGTAACATGTCCACCGCGGCCGGCGGGCGCCCTGCCCGGCTCTATCGGTTCCGCCGCGAGGTGGTGCTGGAGCGCCCGGCTCCAGGTTTACGCGTCAAGGCCGGGCGCGGGTGATTCTCACGGCGTATTGCCGGAAATGAGAACTTATAATGCCTGGAGACGTTGCAATAGAATCGCCGCAAGCCGGAGGACAATTGTGAGTCACATCGCGTTGCAACGTGAAGCGTTTTTCCGCAGCAAGCTGATGGCGAGCTGTCTGGTGGCGACGGTGTCGCTGTCGGCATGTTCGCAACCCAGCGTCGCCGCGGATGCCACAATCGAAACCAAGGGCGGCACCATCAAAGTCGAGACGGTGGCGAACAAGCTCCAGTTTCCCTGGGGCCTCGCCTTCCTGCCCGATGGGCGCATGCTCGTGACCGAACGGCCGGGGCGACTCCGCATCGTCGCCAAGGGCGGCACGGTCTCCGAACCCTTCAAGGGCGTGCCCGAAGTATTTGGCCAGGGACAAGGCGGGCTGCTTGGCATCGCGCTCGATCCCAAGTTCACGTCGAACCAACGGGTCTATCTGGCCTATGCCGAGCGTGGCGAAGGCGGCATGGGAACGGCGGTGGCGCGTGGCAAGCTCGGCGACGGTAGCCTCGACGATGTCGAAGTGATCTTCAGGCAAAAGCCCAAGGTCGGCGGCGGCAACCATTTCGGCGGCCGCCTGGTGTTTGCTCCCGACGGCAAGCTGTTCGTGACCCTCGGCGAGCGCTTCACGTTCGGTCCGGCGCAAGACCTATCGGTCGATCTCGGCAAGATCGTGCGTATCAATCCGGACGGCTCGGTGCCCGACGACAATCCCTTTGTCGGACAGGACGGCAAGCTGCCCGAGATCTGGTCCTATGGTCACCGCAACATACAGGGCGCCGCCATTCACCCCGAGACCGGAAAATTGTGGGAGACAGAATTCGGCCCGCTCGGTGGCGACGAGCTGAACATTCCGCAAGCCGGCAAGAATTACGGCTGGCCGGTGGTGAGCTGGGGCAACAATTACGACGGCACCGAAATCCCCGATCCGCCGACTCACCCCGAATTCAGCGACGCCATCTATCACTGGACCCCGGTGATCTCGCCCTCTGGCATCACGTTCTACACCGCCGACATTTTTCCGGATTGGAAAGGCAATTTGCTGATCGCCAGCCTGTCCGCGCAGGGGATCGTGCGGCTGACCCTCGACGGCGAAAAGGTGACCGACGAAGAGCGGATCGACATGGGCGCCCGCATCCGCGACGTGGTGCAAGGACCGGACGGCGCCGTCTACGCCCTCACCGACTCCCAAAAAGGCAAGATCCTCCGGCTTACGCCCGCCGGCCCGCGCAGCTAGGCTCTGCGGCGCGAGCTCGTGGGCGAGGGATCACTAATGTTACAACGCGGATTGTCTCTCGGTCTGTTCGGCAGGTTCGGCCGTTCGGCGGAGCTGCGCGAGTTCGATGGCGCGCTGCGCTCGGTCGACCTGCATCCCAACCTGGTGCCGGACGCGGTTAGACTGGCGGCGGTGAAGATGCTCAAGGAGCAGGCGCCCGGCTCCGACCCAGCGCCGCAAGCCTACCGGGCGGCGGCCGAGATGATCGCCTATTGCATGATCGGCGCGCCATCCTTTGCCGGTGCCAACAGCTCCGCGCTTGCGGGCCAGGTCGAGCGGCGGATCGATGCGGCGCTGGACGAAGGCGCTAGCCTCGACGCAAGATTGGTGCTGCTGATGCTGCATGCCCGCGCCATTCAGCCGAGCGTGGTCGAGCACTTCCGGCTGGAAAGCGTGTGAGACCATAGGGCGCCTCGACCCTATTATTGCCGTATAAGAAGCCTCTATACGCCTCCTCTCCTGCCCTGTTGCCACTCCGCCATGAAGCCCATCATCTCCATCAACAACCTGTCGAAGACCTATGCTTCGGGCTTCGAGGCGCTCAAGGACATCAATCTCGACATCCGCAAGGGTGAGATCTTCGCCCTGCTCGGCCCGAACGGCGCCGGCAAGACCACGCTGATCAGCATCATCTGCGGCATTGTCTCCCCTACCGCCGGCACGGTGACGGTCGACGGCCACGACATCAGCACCGACTATCGCGCCGCCCGGGCCATGATCGGGCTCGTACCCCAGGAGCTGACCGCCGACATGTTCGAAACGGTGTGGTCGACGGTCTCGTTCAGCCGCGGGCTGTGGGGCAAATGGGACGATCCGGCCTATATCGAGAAGGTGCTGAAGGATTTGTCGCTGTGGGACAAGAAGGATTCCAAGCTGATGACGCTGTCCGGCGGCATGAAGCGGCGGGTGCTGATCGCCAAGGCGCTGTCGCACGAGCCCACCGTTCTGTTCCTCGATGAGCCCACTGCCGGCGTCGACGTCGAGCTGCGCAAGGACATGTGGGAAAATGTGAGGGCGTTGCGGAAGTCCGGCGTGACCGTGATCCTCACCACCCACTACATCAACGAGGCCGAGGACATGGCCGACCGGATCGGCGTGATCAACGAAGGCGAGCTCATCCTGGTCGAGGACAAGGAAGAGCTGATGCATAAGCTTGGCAAGAAACAGCTGACGCTGCAGCTGCATCAGGCGCTGGACACCATACCGCCCGAGCTCAACGGCCATCACCTGGCATTGGCCAATGGCGGCAGCGAACTGGTCTATACCTATGACACGCAAGGGACGCGCACCGGCATCACCGGGTTACTCACCGATTTGTCGCGCGCCGGCATCCGGTTCAAGGATCTCGACACCACGCAAAGCTCGCTCGAGGACATCTTCGTCGATCTGGTGAGACGAGACCGATGAACCTCCCGGCGATCAAGGCGATCTATAAATTCGAGATGGCGCGCTGGGGGCGCACCTTCCTGCAAAGCATCGTGTCGCCGGTGATCGCCACCTCGCTCTATTTCGTGGTGTTCGGGGCGGCCATCGGTTCGCGCATCAGCGAGATCGACGGCGTGCCCTATGGCGTGTTCATCGTGCCGGGCCTGGTCATGCTGACGCTGCTCACCCAGAGCGTGGCGAATGCCTCGTTCGGCATCTATTTCCCGCGCTTCACCGGCACGATCTATGAGCTGTTGTCGGCGCCGATCTCGGCGATCGAAATCGTCATCGGCTATGTCGGCGCGGCGGCGACCAAGTCCATTCTGCTCGGCTTGGTCATCCTCGCCACCGCCTGGCTGTTCGTGCCGCTCCATATTGCCCATCCGGTGTGGATGGTCGGCTTTTTGGTGCTCACCGCGCTGACTTTCAGCCTGCTCGGCTTCGTGATCGGGCTATGGGCCGACGGCTTCGAGAAGCTACAGCTGGTGCCGCTGCTCATCATCACCCCGCTCACCTTTCTCGGCGGCACGTTCTACTCTATCCATATCCTGCCGCCGTTCTGGCAGACGGTCACGCTGTTCAATCCGGTGGTCTATTTGATCAGCGGCTTCCGCTGGAGCTTCTTCGAGGTGTCCGATGTGAGCCCGGCCATCAGTTTGGCCATGGTCGGCCTGTTCCTTGCCATCTGCCTGGCCTTGGTGTGGTGGATCTTCAAGACCGGATACCGGCTGAAGAGCTAACCAAGACGTTTGGGCAGATATCCACGCAGCTGGAAGAACTCTTTTGGCGTTCCAGGAAATGCTCGAATGAATTTTTTCGGCCACTAGATTTTAGCGCGATAAAGCACTATATTTAGTCTCTGCCCCCACTGGGGCCCATTCAGATCTTGTTGTCCCAAAAATTTGGAGCGGACAGCCAGTTCGGATGTTCATCAGCGGAGATCGAGCACTCTGCTGACTGGCCGTCGGTGTTAGCCGGCTTCTAACCATGATGGAGCGGCCGCCCGCCCCGCATTTGGGGGATGGAGGCCTTATTCTAACGACTGATTGAAGGTGAAGCGTCATGTCCAATTTCGATTACACGGCAGAAGCCGAGCTGTTCCCCACCCGGAGCTGGAAGGCCCGTTCGCGCGGGATTACCTATAAGCGCTTCGACGAGGCCGCCGAGGCCGTGCGCTTCGCCATCGAGGAGCTGCCGGCCGATTGTCTGTTGGGCACCTATCTCGAGGTCGAGGAGGCGCGCTTCGACAGCCGCGGCATCAGGCGTCTATACGAGAGCGCCGACTTTCCACTGCCGCGCGCAGGGGCGGCCAAAACCCCCACCAAGACTAAAAGCAAGAGCAAGCGAGCGGCATAGCGCCCGCCGTCGGCGGCTGATAGGCTCGGCTGGACTCAAAGAGGTTCCATGCAGACCTATATCGCAGAGATCGACGGCCGGGCGATCTTCGCCTTTCGCGCGGTCGACGACGTCAACGCCCAAGCCTGGCTCGATATTCATGCCGTCATGCGCCACACGCTGGAGACGCTTCACAGCGGCGGTAGGCGCATCTGGAACGGCCAGGCGCAGATCACCGCGCGCCGAGCCAGCGCTAAACAAGCGACGATTTGGAGCAAGTTGAGTGACGAGGCGGCCGGGTCCGATCCATTCGAGGACGCGGACAGCGTCACGGTGTGGCTAATTCCCACCACCGACGAGCGGCGTGTCAGCCAAGTTCCCTAAAACTAACAAGCCGTCCCCCGAAGGGGACGGCTCTCAATTCATCAAAGCTCGTGTCGTCCGTAAGGACTAGAGGGCTTCGATCGTGGCCACGGCGGTCTTGCCGCTGCGGCTGTCCAGCTCGGTGTCAAAAGAGACCTTCTGGCCTTCGACCAGCCTGCTGATGCCGGCGCGCTCCAGCGCGGTGGCATGAACAAACACGTCTTTGCTACCGTCTTCCGGCTCGATGAAGCCGAAGCCCTTTTGCTCGTTGTAGAATTTCACAGTACCCTTAGTCATAAGGGGTCGTCCTTTCGCTGTAGTCAGTTGCAGTTCTGCTAAAGACCGAGCCTTGGCCCGACCTGAAGCGAGTTCGTCGATGTTTGGAGGGTCTGAACGTGCGCCTGGCTATCAGCTAAGGCGAAACGGCCACATGGTCCGGCCAAATGTCGATGCACATTACATAGGCTAAGATCGCGGCCTTTACAAGGCGGAAAACTTAGCCCCCCACGGAGGACAGGCTGGGGCCGCATGTTAGGGTCGCGGCGCATGAGCGATGAATCCGACACCGCGAGCGCGGCATCCGCCGCGGAGGAGCCCAAGCTTCGCCGCTCCATCGGGCCGGTGCAGATGGCGCTGTACGGTCTCGGCAGCATGCTCGGCGCCGGCATATACGGCTTGATCGGCAAGGCCGCCGGGCAGGCCGGCAACGCGGTATGGATCTCCTTCCTCGTCGCCCTGGTCGCGGCGCTGCTCACCGCGCTGTCCTACGCCTCGCTCGGCTCGCGCTATCCGCGCGCCGCCGGCGCGGCCTATGTCACCCAGCGAGCTTATGGCTTTCCACTGCTGAGCCTCATGGTCGGGCTCGCGCTGGTCTGTTCGGGGCTCACCTCGATCGCCACGCAAAGTCAGGTATTCGCCGCCAATCTCGCCACGTTGTTGGGCATCGAGAGCCTGCCGGTGCCACTGCTGGCGCTTGGCTTCCTGCTGATCCTGACCGGGCTGGTGTTCCGCGGCATCCGCGAGTCGATGTGGGTCAATGTGCTGTGCACGCTGGTCGAGGCCGGCGGACTGATCCTGGTGATCCTGGCCGGCATGTCCTATTGGGGTTCGGTCGATTATTTGGAGACGCCGGCGCTGCCCGGCAGCGACCACGCCATCCTGCTGGTCATGCAGGGCGCGGTGCTCGCCTTCTTCGCCTTTATCGGCTTCGAGGACATGTACAACGTAGCCGAGGAGGTTCGCGAGCCGGAGCGCACTCTCCCCCTCGGCCTGATCCTGGCCATGGCCGCCGCGGCGATCCTCTATATCGCCGTCGCGGTCACCGCCGTCTCGGTGGTGCCGTGGATCGAGCTGGCGGAAGCGCAGGGTCCGATCACCGAGGTGATGGCGCGCGCGGCCCCGTCGATCTCGCCGGTGGTGTTCACCGCGATCACGCTGTTCGCCGTGGCCAACACCGCGCTGGTCAACTACATCACCGCCTCGCGCCTCATCTACGGCATGGCCCGCCAGGGAATGCTGCCGTCGGGCCTCGGCCACGTTCACGCCAAACGGCAGACACCGCATGTCGCCGTCATTGCCCTGTTAGTGGTGCTGGCGCCGCTAGCGCTCGTGGGCACGATCGCCGAGCTCGCGGCGGCGACGGTGCTGCTGCTGTTGCTGGTGTTCATGGTGGTGAACGGTGCGCTGTTCATCCTGAAGGGCCGCCAGGGCGAGCACCGCGGACGGTTCGAGATACCGCGCTTCCTGCCGGCGCTCGGCACGCTGGTGTGTTTCGTGCTGATCGTGGTGCGGGTCGCGACCGGCGACTTCGAGGCGCCGCTCCTGGCCGGCGGTCTGCTCCTCGGCGCGCTCGCCGTCTATGCCTTGGTGCAGCGGACGCGCTAGGCGCGGGTGTCAACCAGCCGGTGCGGCGGATGGCGCTGATCGCCCCGGCGGTTCAGGCGGCGGACATAGGTAATCACGGCCTCGGGCCGCTCGGCCTTGACCTTCAGCGCGGCGATCAGAGCGTCTTCGGCCCTGACCACCAGCCGGTCGCCTTTGCCCTCGACACTTATTCCGACCGTGAATTGCGACTGCACGCCGATGCTCCTTTGCCGAGCACGCCTAGACCGGCGCTGAAGCCTAGCAAAAGACGGCGCCCCTCGCACCGGATAAAGCTTCAAGGACGAGCCGCTGGCCTAAATCCGCCGGTTCACGGCGCGGCGCCGGCGAAGCCTGCGGCGGGGGGCGGCGGCGGCCGACGAATTGCAGAGGTCGGTGCGGGGTCGGCTTCCGGCGCCGCGATCGGCTTGGCCGGCTTGGGCTCGTTGTCCGCCACTGCCTCGGGTTTCGCCGTCTTGCCGAGGATCGCCGCGGCAACCGGCGCGTCGAGCTTGTAGATGTCGGGGAAGGTCGCGACCTTGCCCTGCTCATCGGCCACGGCGGTAAAATAGGCGGTGTGAACGGGCACGCCATTCTTGATGCTGACCCCGGCGTTATAACCGCTCGCGAGCAGCTTATCGACTTCAGCTTGGGGCAGGTTCTGATCTTGCGCCAGGATCACGGCGGCGATCTTGCCGGGATGCTCGACCCGCGGGCAATTATGCCCTTCGGCCCGCATATCCTTGTTGAACAACCCTTCCTTGATCGTGTCGTGCATGTAGACCGAATAGGGATTTGGATAGACGAACTTCACCTTGCCGAGGACATTCTCGGGGCCCGGCGCCTGGTTGAAGCTGATCGCCCCCATGTTGACGTGGTTCCAATCGATCGAGCTCGGATCAACACGCTTGCCGTTATAGTTCACGGTGAGCCCGTGCTGCTTGAGGATCGAGGTGTTGACGCCGAAAAAGCCGCCCCCTCCCCGCAATTTCGGCAGCAGGTTCTCCCTGACGATGGTCGGAGGCACGGTCCATTCAGGATTGAACACGACCGACTTCAGATCGGCGGAGAACACCGGCGTCGCATATTTCAGCTCGCCCACGACGATCTTGTCCTGATAGATCGCCTTGCCATCCCTAGCGACAAAGACGGTAAAGGCGGGAACGTTCAGTAGGACATGAAGCGACCCGAGATTTTCGGGCATCCAACGCCAGCGCTCCATGTTGACAATGATCTTCTGCATATTGGCGGGCTTGGCGCCGGCTTCGCTTTCGGCGCGTGCCTTGAGCAGCGCCTGATGCAAGCGTTGGAACTGCACATGCTTGGGATGCAATCCCTGCAAATAGACATCGGGTTTCGGCGCAGCGGCGATCTCAACCAACACCGCCTTCGGATCGCGCAAGCTCGGGCTCATCCCGTAGAGCTTGCTAAGCTGGGCAGGCACGGTGCGGCCGCCGCGCGCGTAACGCGCATATTTCAGGATAGCGAGATCGAGTTTGATCTCGTTTGCAGCCTGGTCGTCGACCGAGTCGGGAAGATCGCCCGCGGGAGGCATTTGAAAGTCCGCGGCGGATAGTCCCCAATCGTCGGCACGCAGCACCTCGTCGATGGCGGCTTGCGCTTCGCTCGAGAAGCCCATGTCGGTCATCCAGATCGGCTCGATATGCGCGTTGTAGAAGGCTTCCAGCGCCGCGAGATCCGCGGCCGAGGCACCCTGGCGAAAGGCGGGATCGGCGAGCTTGGTCCTGATCGCTTCAACGACCGGGGATGCCGGCGCGGGAATGTCGACGGTCTGAACCGGCGTGGCGCTCGGCTGCTCGGTCGGTGATTGGTCCGAATCGGCGGGGGCGGTTGCCTGTTCCGCCGTTCCGGCGTCGGCGGGCATGGCGGCATCGGGCGTATCGGCCTGCTGCTCGGCCGGGACGGTGCCCTCTGCGTTCGGATCGGCGACGTCCTCAGCCGCCGCCGGATTGTCCTGCGCCAATGCCGGCAGGACCGTCACAGCGCCGAACAGCAAGACTGGAGCCGCCGCAAGAAGGGCGGCAATTACCCACCGACCACGCATCCCGGACCCCTCGTACCCAGCCTCAGGTTAATCCCTGACGCAGGCTAGGGCCACCAGGAATTGCCCGCATTTAGGCTCGGAATTGCCATCAAGCCCCCGCGTGGATTGTGGGCCACAGTCGTTCACAATCGCGGGTGAAGATGCCGCAGCCCCTTTGAAAGGCCGTAATACATCCCCTATACTCCAAGTGAGAATAGGGGCCGGCACTTGTGCCGGATGTTTTAGGACCCATATATGCTCACTGTGAGCATTACGGGAGGACATCCAATGACGGGGCTTCAAGGCAGCACTGCGCTTGGTGGGCGCAAAGCGCAAATGGCGCTTCCACCCACCCTGCTCCCAGACCTCGCCTATACGCCGGAGGTGGCGCGGGAGACCGCACATCTTTACGAGCGCGTGTCGCGCGTCATCCCGCCGATCGAGTGGCCGGGCTTCGCGCCTTACATCAAGGCCATCAACGATCTCAAGCGCGCGCGCAACGCCGTGGTGCTGGCGCATAACTACATGACGCCCGAGATCTTCCATTGCGTCGCCGACGTGGTCGGCGACTCGCTTCAGCTTGCCCGCGAGGCCGGCAAGACCGACGCCGACATTATCATCCAGGGCGGCGTGCATTTCATGGCCGAGACCTCGAAGCTGCTCAATCCGGACAAGATGGTGCTGATCCCCGATCTCCGCGCGGGCTGCTCGCTCGCCGCCTCGATCACCGGCGCCGATGTGCGGGCGCTGCGCGAGGCCTATCCCGGCGTGCCGGTGGTCACCTATGTCAACACCTCGGCCGAGGTGAAGGCCGAGTCGGATATCTGCTGCACCTCGTCCAACGCGGTGCGGGTGGTCGAGTCGCTCGGCGCCAAACGGGTGATCATGATCCCCGACGAGTTCCTCGCCAAATGGGTGCAGACCCAGACCAAGGTCGAGATCATCACCTGGAAGGGCCATTGCGAGGTGCATGAGCGCTTCAGCGGCGAGGAGCTGCGCGCCTATCGCGAGGCCGATCCCGGCGTGAGGATCATCGCCCATCCCGAATGCGCCCCCGACGTGCTGGCGGAGGCGGACTTCACCGGCTCGACCTCGGGCATGATCAAATGGGTGCACGACCATCAGCCTTCCAAGGTGCTGCTGGTGACCGAGTGCTCGATGAGCGACAACGTCGCAGTCGAAGCGCCCAATGTCGAGTTCGTGCGGCCCTGCAATCTCTGCCCGCATATGAAGCGGATCACGCTGCCGAAGATTCTCGACAGCCTCGTGTTCCTCAAAGAGGAGGTCACGATCGACCCGCTCATCGCCGGCCGGGCGCGTGCGTCCGTCGAGCGCATGATCAATCTCAACCATTGACGCTGGCCGCAAAGGAACGGGTGCATCCGCCAATGACAGCGCATAGCCAATTCCCATCGCCAGCAGCCAGCGGCGGCGTGGTCGTGGTCGGTGCCGGCCTGGCCGGCCTGTTCACCGCGCTTAAGCTTGCGCCCCTCCCCGTCACCGTGGTGGCGGGCGCGCATCTCGGCGAAGGCGCCTCCAGCCTGTGGGCGCAAGCGGGCATCGCCGCGGCGGTGGCTGAAGGCGACACGCCCGAGGCGCATGCGGCCGACACCATCCTCGCCGGTGCCGGCATCGTCGATGACAAGATCGCGCATCTGTTGGCGCGCGAGGCACGCGACCGCATTGCCGATCTGCTGTCCTATGGCGTGCCGTTCGATAAGGATCTCGAGGGCCATTTCAGCCTAGGCCGCGAGGCGGCGCACGGGCGCAACCGCATCCTCCATGTCAAGGGCGACACCGCCGGGCGCGCCATCATGGCGGCGCTGTTCGAGGCGGTCAGGCGCACGCCGTCGATCAGCGTGCTCGAGGGCTATGCCGCCAGCGATCTCCGGCTCAAAGATGGCCGCGTGGTGGGCGTCGAGCTCGCCGCCACCTCGGCTGACATCTTGCCGCCTCGGCTGGTCCTGCCTGCCAGCGCCGTGGTGCTCGCCACCGGTGGCGCCGGCCAAGTCTATGCCATCACCACCAATCCGCGCGAGGCGCGCGGCGAAGGCATAGCCATCGCCGCCCGGGCCGGCGCGGTGATCGCCGACGCGGAGTTCGTGCAGTTTCATCCGACCGCCATCAATATCGGCCGCGACCCGGCCCCGCTCGCCACCGAGGCGCTGCGCGGCGAAGGGGCGCTGCTGATCAACGGTCGCGGCGAGCGTTTCATGCGCGCGGTTCACGAGGACGCCGAGCTTGGGCCCCGCGACGTGGTGGCGCGGGCCGTCCATCGCGAAGTGTCCAGCGGGCGCGGTGCCTTTCTCGATTGCCGGAAGCTGGCGGCCGAACTTGCCGACCATTTCCCCACCGTGATGGCCGCTTGCCGTGCCGCCGGCATCGATCCGATCCGCGAGCCGATTCCGATTGCCCCGGCGGCCCATTACCATATGGGCGGCATCCTAACCGACGCGCAGGGGCGAAGCACCGTCGACGGGCTGTGGGCCTGCGGCGAGGTGGCCTCGACCGGCGCCCATGGCGCCAACCGGCTCGCGTCCAACTCCCTTCTAGAAGCGGTGGTGTTCGGCGCCCGCGTCGCCCGCGATATCGCCGCCCTGCTGCCTTCCGCCCTACCCACGACGCTGGCGCCACGCGAGGTTCAGCTTCAGGCAACGACGCCGAGCGGCAGCAATAGCAGCGCCGAGCAGACGCTTCGCCTGACCATGGCCGCAGAGGTCGGCGTCATTCGCGACGAACACTCGCTGTTGAAGGCGATCGAGACGATCGGCGTGCTCGAGCGCGAAAATCAGGGCAACCAGCGTCTGGCCAATATGCTGACCACAGCGAAGCTGATCACGGTCGCCGCGCTCGAGCGCAAGGAAAGCCGCGGGGCGCATTTCCGCAGCGACTATCCGATGCAGGACGACAAGCTTGCCAAGCGCAGCTTCCTCACTCTCGCTCAAGCCGAGATCATCGCCCGCGCGGCGAGCGGGGTGGGCGCATCGGCGCGCCGGCGCCACGCGTTCGGCCGCGCCGCGCTCCATGCCTGAGCTGAAGCTACCGCCGCGCTTGGTCGCGACCGCTATTTCGGCGGCGCTGGAAGAGGATCTCGCCACCGCCGGGGACATCACCACCGACGGCATCGTGTCGGCGGAGGCGCACGGTGAGGCCGCCATCGTGGCGCGCCAGGAAGGGGTGATCGCCGGACTCGATCTTGCCGAGGCCGCCTTCAAGGCGCTCGATCCCGATACTCGCTTCGTGAAGGTCGTCGGCGATGGCGGCAAGGTCGCCAATGGCGACACCATCGCCACCGTGTCGGCCAAGACCCGCGCGCTGCTCACCGGCGAGCGGACCGCGCTCAACTACCTCAACCGCTTGAGCGGCATCGCCACCCTGACCGCTGCTTACGTCAAGGCGGTGGCGGGTACGGCCGCGCGCATCGCCTGCACGCGAAAGACTACGCCGGGATTGCGCGCCTTGGAGAAATACGCGGTCAGGGCCGGCGGCGGCGTCAATCATCGCTTCGGCCTCTACGATGCTGTGCTGGTGAAGGACAATCACATCGCTGCCGCCGGCGGTCTTGCCAAGGCGCTGGAGAGGCTGGGCCCAGGGCGCGGAAAGCTGAAAGGTATCAAGGTCGAGGTCGAGGTCGATACGCTCGATCAGCTGGAACAGGCGCTGCGCTTTCCCATCGATGCGGTGCTGCTCGACAATATGGATGTCGAGACACTGCGGCAGGCGGTGAAATTGGTGGCCGGACGGGTAGCGACCGAGGCGTCGGGCGGCGTGACGCTAGAGAGGGTGCGGAAAATCGCTGAGACCGGCGTCGACGTGATCTCGGTCGGCGCGCTTACTCACTCGCCGCGAAGCCTAGACTCATCGCTGGAATGGCAGGACTAGAGGCTGAGCCGGTCCCGGCCACTGCCGACACCAGCGAAAGTGCTGGGGTGAGGGAGAATAAAGATTCCGGTGCTTGCTCCGGCGCAGCTGCATCGTCGGCCGCGGCTTCGACGAGGTAAGGCTCCTCGTTGCGCTTCTTGTAGAAGATGTGGCGGCCGATTTTGTCGATCTTGTTCATACTGCCGGCCCAGCGCGGGTTCACATAATTGGCGTGGTAGAAGGTCGAGTAGCCGACTTCAGGCAGCCAAAGCTCGCCTGAGGTGATCTGCCTGGAAATGTCCTGGGCGAGCGCCCATTGTTCGTTGTCGCGCGGAATGTCGGTCTTGCCGTCGCAGGTGAAGGAGAACTGGCAACCCTTCTCCATCTGGCCCTGATAGACGACGCCGCAGATGGTCTCCGGGAAATTTGGGCTTCTCACCCGATTGAGGATGACCTGGCCGACGGCAACCTGGCCCTGCACCGGCTCGCCGCGCGCCTCGAAATAGATGGCGATGGCGAGGCAGCGGCGCTCGCGCTGTTCGAACTCGGCTTGGCTTTCGCCCTTGTAGCGGAAATCCAAGCCCTCGGGGGTCGGATGGTAGGCCACCTCTTCAGCCGAGGGCCTGAAGCCATCGACGTCGAAACTCGCGTTGAAAGCCGAAGCGGCGCCGGCGCTCATCAATGACGGCCCGGCCGGAGCCCCCACCGAGCCTCTCATCGCCACGGCGGAGCTGGTCGGATGGAGCCGGTCGGCCTTGATCGCGCCGTTCACCTCATTGCGGTTCCACAGCGCGCCGGTCACGCCCGGGTCGCCGCCAAGGCTCGCGGCGATGAGCTGCTTGCCGGCCGAAGTGACGGTGTTGGGTACGAGATATTGGTCGGCGCGCGGCCCCTTGCCGCCGGTGTGGAACAGCAGCGCAGCCTCGCGCGGTAAGCGCTCCGGCGCGGCCTCGGCCCGATGCGTCAAGGGCTGGGCCGAACCTTGGCCCGCGAAATAAAGCTGGATTTGGAAGGCGATGGGGTTGCCCGGCACAGCCGCGACATAACCCAAACAGATCAAGGGTAGCGGCACGAGCGCAGCCACGGTGTGCCACACGCGACGAGGCAAGCGTCGGCCCATTGTCCCTCTACCCCGTAACCCTGCGGGAAAATCCGTCCGACGCGTCGGCCGGTCTTCCCCCGCTATTTTACCCTCCTCGGCAGGCAAGAACCCACGTTGGGAGAGTCCCCAAAAACCCTAACCAGGCAAAAAGGTGGGAAAATCAGCTATTTAGTTTGAAGTCCCCCACCGGTCCCATGCCCGGAGTCCCGTCTCGTTACCTTAACGGTGCCCGACAAATTAGAATAAATTGTGGTGAACAGCAACGCGGGCCCGGGTTTGTTGCAGGCCATCGCTAACAATCGGTTACCGGGCGCCCCAATGCAGCCTGGGCGGCAGCGAGACGGGCGACCGGCACCCGATAAGGCGAGCACGAAACATAATCGAGCTCAATTTTTTCGCAGAAAGCAATGGTTTCCGGATCCCCCCCGTGCTCGCCGCAAATGCCGATCTTGAGCTCGGGCCGGGTCTTTCGCCCGCGCTCGGCGGCGATCTGCATCAATTCGCCCACGGCCGGGTCGAGGGTCACGAACGGATCGTGGTGGATAATGCCCTTGTCGACATACTCGCCCAGGAATCGTCCGGCATCGTCGCGGCTCAAGCCGAAGGTTGTCTGGGTCAGGTCATTGGTGCCGAACGAGAAGAACTCGGCACTCTCGCCGATCTCGCCGGCCATCAAACAGGCGCGCGGCAGCTCGACCATGGTGCCCACCGAATAGGCCACGTTGGTCCCGCGCTCCTGCTCGATCGCGCGGGCGACGCCGGCGATGCGATTCTTGACCAGGTCGAGCTCGCCCTTGGTGGCGACCAGGGGCACCATAATCTCGGGGATGACGCGCTCATGCAAAGCTTTTCCCGCCTCGATCGCCGCTTCGAAGATGGCGCGGGCCTGCATCTCGACGATCTCGGGATAGCTAACCAGGAGCCGCGCGCCGCGCTGGCCGAGCATGGGATTGAACTCGCTTAGGGCGGCGACGCGGCGGCGCAATCTCGCCACGCTCACGCCCATGCTGGCGGCGACCTCGGCGACAAGCTCGTCGGTGTGCGGCAGGAACTCATGCAGCGGGGGATCGAGCAAGCGAATGGTCACCGGCAGCCCCGCCATGATCTCGAACAGCTCGATGAAGTCCTGCCGCTGCGCAGGCAGCAGCTTGGCGAGCGCCGCGCGGCGTCCCTCCGGCTCCTCGGCGAGGATCATCTCACGCATGGCAAGGATGCGGGCACCCTCGAAGAACATATGCTCGGTCCGGCAAAGCCCGATGCCTTCGGCGCCGAAGGCGCGCGCCTGGCGCGCATCGTCCGGCGTATCGGCATTGGCGCGGACTTTCATCCGGCGAAAGCTATTGGCCCACTGCATCAAGGTATGGAAGTCGTCCGACAATTTGGGCTCGCGCATGGCCACGCGGCCCTTGATGATCTCGCCGGTCGAGCCGTCGATGGTGACCACGTCGCCCTTGTGCAAAAGGGTGCCGCCGGCAGCGAGCGTCTCGCGTTCGAGATCGATGACTACAGCTGAGGCGCCGACCACGCACGGCCGGCCCATGCCGCGCGCCACCACCGCCGCGTGGCTGGTCATGCCGCCCCGCGTGGTGAGGATACCGACGGCGGCATGCATGCCCTGCACGTCCTCGGGCGAGGTCTCGACGCGGGCGAGAATCACGGTGTGGCCTTGCGCCTTGAGGTGCACCGCCTCGTCGGCGTCGAAGACCAGCTCGCCCGACGCGGCGCCCGGCGAGGCGGGCAAGCCCTTGGCGAGGACCGTCTTGTCGGCCTTGGGATCGAGCGTCGGATGGAGCAGCTGGTCGAGCTGTCCGGCATTGATGCTGCGGACCGCCTCCTCGCGGGTGACCAGGCCGGCTTCGGCCATGTCGACAGCGATCTTCAGCGCGGCCTGCGTCGAGCGCTTGCCCGAGCGGGTCTGCAGCATGAACAGCTTGCCTTCCTGCACGGTGAACTCGATGTCCTGGATGTCGCGGAAATGGGCCTCGAGCTTGGCGCAGGCCGCTTCAAGCTCGGCGAACACGTCGGGCATGAGGCCTTCAAGCGACACCCGGTTCGAGTTGGAGCTGCGGCGGTCGGCTTCGGTCAAGGATTGCGGCGTGCGCAGGCCCGCCACCACGTCCTCACCCTGGGCGTTGACCAGGAACTCGCCGTACAGCTCGCGCGAGCCAGTCGAGGGATTGCGGGTGAACACCACGCCGGTCGCGCTGCGCTCGCCCATATTGCCGAACACCATGGCCTGGATGGTGACGGCAGTACCCCAATCGTCGGGAATGTCGTGGAGGCGGCGATAGGCGATGGCGCGGGCGTTCTGCCATGAGCCGAACACCGCGGCGATGGCGCCCCATAGCTGAGCATGCAGATCCTGCGGGAAGGGCTTGCCGAGCTCGGTCTCGACCACGGTCTTGTAGCGGCCAATGAGATCGAGCCAATCCTCCGCGCTGAGCTCGGTGTCGAGTTCGAAGCCTTTGAGATGTTTGTAATTCTCCAGGATCTCCTCGAACAGCTCGTGATCGAGGCCGAGCACCACGTCGGCATACATCTGGATGAAGCGGCGATAGGTGTCGTAGGCGAAGCGCCGGTCGCCGGAGCGCCGCGCCAAGCCCTCGACGGTCTGGTCGTTGAGGCCGAGATTGAGCACGGTATCCATCATGCCCGGCATCGAAGCGCGCGAGCCCGAGCGCACCGAGACCAGCAGCGGATTCTCCACGTCGCCGAATTCCGCGCCAACGATCTTGCCGACCTGGTCGAGCGCCGCGCTCACCATCGGCTTCAGATCGTCGGGCAATTTGCCGCCAAGCTCGTAATAGACGGCGCAGACCTCGGCCGAGATGGTGAAGCCGGGGGGCACAGGCAGGCCGAGCCGCGACATCTCGGCAAGATAGGCGCCCTTGCCGCCGAGGCTGTCACGCTCCGCAGCCGAGCCGTCAGCACGGCCGGCGCCGAAGGTATAAACCCATTTCGGCGTGGATTTAGGCGCGGACTCCGCTCTGGTCATGGTGTGGTCCATCGGTCAGCCCTTGTAGCGGCCCCTCGACCTTCACACAAACACCTGTCAGCTTAAATGGGTTAAGGGCGACGGACGCCCGGCACGCGCAATTTGCGATCGGCGATGAAATCGCCGGTGCCGATCAGGCGGGCGCGGGGCGCCTCCTTCAAGGCATAAGTCCAGGCCTCGACGCTGCCGCCTTTGTCGAGATGGACCTCAATGGCGATGCGGTGGAACAGACCTTCGGACTCGGGAAACTCACGCTCCTCCTCGGTCGGCACCACGCCCTCATATTTGTCGAGGTCGGCGAGCAGTCTCGGATTCGGTCCGAGAGCGAAGATGCTACCGATTACGCGATACTTCTCTTCAAGCCCGAAAAATGCGCCGGGCCAGCTCCCGAAATCATAAAGCAGACCGGGCGCACTTCCCCGGCCAATAAGCCTTCCCCCGACTCGCAAGCGACGCGCCATGGGGTGGCCGCTTTCGGCTCGGAGCGTGCCATAAACAAAGAGATGATCCGGCATTTAAGTCCCACTTATTCCGGCAGCACGATCAGGCCGTCCTCGTCCAAGCCCCAAAACGGGTTGAAGGCGATTTCCCAGAGATGCCCATCAGGATCGGCGAAATAGCCGTTATAGCCGCCCCAGAACGTCTTGGACGCCGGCTTCGCGATGCGCGCGCCGGCGGCTGCGGTGCTTGCCATAACAGCATCGACCTCGGCTTCGCTTGCGACATTTTGTGCAACTGCGATACCGCCATTGCCGTTCCATAGATCGCCCGCTTACGCGTCCTCGTGGAGCGCCTCCCGGCCAAACAGGCCGAGCACGACGGGACCGGCCTTGAAGAACGTGACCGCCTCCTGGCTCGCAGTCTTGGACCGCACGAAGCCGAGCCGCTCGTAGAAGTCGGTGGCCCTGGCGACGTCGCCGACGCCGAGCGTGATGAGGGTGATGCAAGGCGACATTGGTGCGGCTCCTGCGACGAACGACTAGCCTTCGATCTTGGAGAAGTCCGCGACCGTCAGGGTGGTGGCGCGGATGCGGTTCAACAGGCGCAACCGGTTCTCGCGCAGACCCGGCTCCTGGGTGTTGACGGTGACGGACTCGAAGAACTCATCGACCGGCGCGCGGAGCAGCGCCATCGCCGCCATGGCGGCAGCGAAATCCTCGCGGGCGACTGCCGTGGCCGCCGCCTTTTCGACTTCGTCGACCGTCTTGGCCAGCGCTTTTTCTTCGAGTCGTTTGAGGAGGTTGGGGTCGGGGGCTTGGTCGTAGGTGACGCCGTCCTTCTTCTCCTCGATGCGCAGAATATTGATGGCGCGCTTGGTGCCGATGAGGAGGTTGGCGCCGTCCTCGGTGTCGAGGAAACGCCCCAGGGCCTCGACCCGCTTGACGATCATCAACAGATCGTCGCTGCCCAGCGCGAGTACGGAATCGACCAGATCATGCCGCGCCCCCTGATCTTTCAGGTGCACCTTGAGTCTGTCGGCCAAGAATGAGATCAGGCTGTCCGCTGTTTGTACGGCATCAAAAAAGATGCTTCGGGCAATTCCTCGAACTGCGTCCTCGAAAAGTGCCTTATCCAATAACGCTTCAAATTCTGGCATCGCCTTTATGTAATCCGGCATCGCCAGCAGCGTTTCAAAGTCGCCCTCGGAGCCCATCTCGGCGAAATGACGTTGCCAGCCTAGCGCGAGGTTTCTCATGCGCAGCCAAAGATCGGGCCTCAGGCCATTCTCCAGCACGATGCGGATCACGACGAGCGCGGCGCGGCGGAGCGCGTAGGGGTCCTTGGACCCGGTCGGCTTCTCGTCGATGGCCCAGAAACCCACCAGCATGTCGAGCTTGTCGGCCAGCGCCACGGCAATCGCCACTTTCTCGCGCGGCACCTCGTCGGAGGGGCCTACCGGCTTGTAATGAGCGGCGATGGCGTCGGCGATGTTCGGACTCTCTTCTTGGTCGAGCGCGTAATAGCGTCCAGCCACCCCTTGCAGCTCGGGAAACTCGCCTACCATCCCGCTGACCAGATCGGCCTTGGCCAGGATGGCGGCGCGCTCGGCATCGTCAGGCTCGGCGCCGACCAGCGGCGCGATCTCGCGGGCCAGCATCCGCACCCGCTGCACGCGCTCATATTGGCTGCCGAGCTTGTCGTGGAAAATGATCTCCTTCAGCTTCGGCACCCAGGCTTCGAGACCCACATTGCGGTCCTGATCGAAGAAGAATTTGGCGTCGGCCAGCCGCGCGGCGATTACCCGCTCGCTGCCGGCGGTAATGGCTCTGCCGCCGTCCTTCGCCGCCAAATTGGCGATTAGTATGAATCGGTTGGCGAGCTTGTCTCCCTGGCGGAGCGAGAAGCATTTCTGATGCGCCTTCATCGAGGTGGCGAGCACCTCGGGCGGCACCGCCAGGAAGGCCTGGTCGAACGCGCCCATCAGCACCACCGGCCATTCGGTCAGCCCGGCATTCTCGGCCAGCAGGCCCTCGTCCTCGACCAGGGTCAGCTTCTCCTTCTTGGCCAGCGCGCGGGCGCCGTCGAGGATGATCTTGGCGCGCTCGTCGCCGTCGAGCACGACCTTGGCGTCACGCAACTTGCCCACATAGTCGGCGAAATTCTTAACGGCGAACGGCTCGGGCGCCATGAAGCGATGGCCTCTAGTCTTCTTGCCGCTGTTGATGCCGGCGATCTCGAACTCGACCACCTTGCCGTCGAACAGGCAGAGGATGGAATGGAGCGGGCGCACCCAGCGCAGTCTGCCCGAGCCCCAGCGCATAGATTTCGGCCACGGGAAGCTCGTGACGATCTCGGGCACGATGCCGGCAATGACCTCGGCGGTGGGACGGCCGCGCTTCTCGATGGTCGCCAGGTAATAAGCGCCCTTCTTGTCGTCGCGCTGCTCGGCCTGATCCACCGAGCTGAGTCCCACCGATTTCAGAAAGCCTTTGATGGCGGCTTCGGGGGCGTCGATGCGCGGGCCCTTCTTCTCCTCGCGCACATCGGGCGAGCGGGCCGGCAGGCCGGTGACCACCGCGGTCAGGCGGCGCGGCGTGGCGAAGGTGGTCATGTCTTTATATTCGAGCCCCGCTCCGGCAAGCGCCTGCCCGAGGAGGCGCGCAAGGTCCTCGCGCGCGCGGATCTGCATCCGCGCCGGGATCTCTTCGGAGAATAGTTCGAGGAGGAGCTCAGCCATGTCCTAGCCGATGCGGTTATGAAAGCCGAGATCGTAGTCGGCGATGGCGAAGATCAATCGATTCGTTTCAACGACATAGGGAATGACACTTAAGATGAGATCTGACTGGGCGCCGGCAGCCGGCAGCAGCGTCACCAGCACATGCGCCGGCACCGATTCCAGAAAATCGTAGAAGCGCATGAAGGCGTTCTTGCCGCGCTCGACATAGAAGGCGCCGACTGCCCAAGACACCGGCAGATGGTTCTCGTCGGTGTAATCGAGATAAAGCGGGAAGCTCATGAGGTCGGCGGCGAAGGGGGACAACGCCGCGCGCAAGCCCGCATCCTCGATCTCGGAAGTCGCCAGGCTGGCATCGAGCTTCAGCATCAGCTGGAAGCTCTGCGGCGAGGAGCGCCATACCCGGCCGGTCCAGGATTTGAGTCGCGGCTTCAGCGCCGGGGTGCGAGCTTGCGGCGGTGGCTCAGTGTCGCGATAGGTCTCAAGCATCGGCGCCGCCCGCCTCGGTCTTGAGCCACGCGGCGCAACAGGCCTTGGTGAGATCCCGCACGCGCAAGATATAGGCCTGCCGCTCGGTCACCGAGATCACGCCGCGGGCGTCGAGCAGATTGAAAATATGCGAGGCCTTGATCGCCTGGTCGTAGGCCGGCAGCACCATCGCATGGCGCTTGCCGTCTTCGCCCTTGGCCAACAGCGCTTTACATTCCTTCTCGGCGTCGCGGAAATGATCGAGCAGCAGGCCGGTGTCGGCGTACTCGAAATTGTAGCGCGAATATTCCTGCTCTCCTTGTAGGAACACATCGCCATAGGTGACCTTGTACTTGCCCTCCCCGCCATTGAAGTCGAGGTCGAACACGCGATCGACGCCCTGCACATACATGGCGAGGCGCTCGAGCCCATAGGTCAGTTCGCCGGAGACGGGGTCGCAGTCGAAGCCGCCGACCTGCTGGAAATAGGTGAACTGCGTCACCTCCATGCCGTCCAGCCACACCTCCCAGCCGAGCCCCCAGGCGCCAAGGGTCGGGCTCTCCCAGTCGTCCTCGACGAAGCGGATGTCATGCTTCAGGGGATCGATGCCGATGGCGACGAGACTTTCGAGATAGAGGTCTTGGAGGTCGGGCGGCGAGGGTTTGAGGATCACCTGGAACTGGTAGTAGTGCTGGAGCCGGTTGGGGTTCTCGCCGTAGCGGCCGTCCTTGGGCCGGCGGCAGGGCTGGACATAGGCGGCGCGCCAGGGCTTGGGCCCGAGCGAGCGCAGTGTGGTGGCCGGATGGAAGGTCCCCGCCCCCATCTCCAAATCGTAAGGCTGGAGAATGACGCAGCCCCGATCGGCCCAGAAGCGCTCGAGCCTGAGGATCAAGTCCTGGAAGGACGGCGCGCCATGCTTAGCGGATTTGCTTGGCTTGGACATGGGTGTCGGGACAACCGTTGTGAGGCGACTCTGAAATCTGGCGGGACGCTAAAGCAAAATCGGTTCTATTTGAATCGTCATGACCAAGACGTCGATGGCCGGGACAAGCCCGGCCATGACGGGTTGCGTTGCTGATAGGGCCTTAGTGCAGCCGTTTCGGCCGGTAGACGCCGGTCAGGGGGTCGGCTTCCAGCGGCACGATCGGGCTGGCCTGATCCTGGTCCATGGCCTCCTTGGCGGCGCGCAGTTCGGCGGCGATGCGGCTGCGCTCGCGCACATACCAGCGCCGTCCGGCCAGAACCAGGCCGGCGCCCGCGGCGAACAGGAGGAGTATTTGCGGCATCTTAAAATCCGAACCGCGACCACAGCGCGCGGGCTTCGATCGCCGAGATGAGATCGGCGGCAAAGACGCCCGGCGAGAAGCCGAGCTCGAACGCGCCACCCTCGGCGAACACGCTGCGCCGGCGGCGGAACCACGAGGTCGACGGCATCACCAGCTTGAGACGGACATCGTCGCCGTAAATCTCGCGCATCTTGGTGCGGAGATCGGAATGCCCGTCGATCAGGCCGAGTTCAAGCGCCCGCTTGCCGGACCAGAATTCGCCGGTGAACAGGTCGATGTCGGCCTTGTCGAGCTTGTCGCCGCGGCGCGTCTTGACCAGATCGATGAAGGACTGATGCACGTCGAGCTGGAGCGCCTTGATCCGCTCGACGTCCTCCGGCTTCTGCGGCAGGAACGGATCGAGCGTATCCTTGTTAGCGCCGGCGGTGATGACCCGGCGCTCGACGCCGATCTTGCTGATCAGCTCGTGCAGACCGAAGCCCGATGTGATCACGCCGACCGAGCCGACGATCGAGGCTGGGTCGGCATAGATCTCGTCGCCGGCCAGCGCGAGTAGGTACCCGCCCGAGGCGGCGACGTCCTCGGCGAAAATATAGACCTTGAGGTTCTTCTCCACGGCGAGCGCCCTGATGCGCTTGTAGATCAGCATCGACTGCACCGCCGAGCCCCCGGGAGAGTTGATTTGGATGGCGACCGCCTTGGCGCCGCTCATCGAGAACGCCTTGTCGATGGCGGCGGCGGACGTTGACAGCGACAGCCCAGGCCGGAGCGGCGTGACCACGCCGATCGCGCCGCTGAATCTGAGCACGGGAATGACCGGACCGCGCTTGGTCCAGGCGGTGGGCAGATAGCTCTTCCAGCTGTCGGGGCGGGTGAGGTCGTCGAGGAAAGCGTTCATGGCTGCTTAAGGTATAGCGCAGCTTGCGCCAAATAAAAGGCGGCGCGGCTAATTCTGTGCCAATAAAAATCAGATGGCGGCGGCCTTTAAGCGTTTGGTTAGCGCAACTTAGCGATGCCATGAGGCCGCCAGAACTCCTTGCTATAATCGGTGTTGAAGGTGGGGTGCACCCCGCCTCGGCGGCGCGTCTCGGCGGAGACCGCGTTGCCGGCAAACTTTCGAGGAGGAATCGATGAGCAAGCTTGCGACTTTGGCGGTGGCACTGGCGGCCCTCGTGCTCGCCTTCGTCACCCTGTCCCCAAATTCCGCGGAAGCCGGATGGCGTCGCGGCGGCTGGGGCGGACCCGGTGTGAACGTTTATGTCGGGCCGCGCTGGGGCTGGTACGCTCCGCGTTATCGCTACGGGGGGCCCTACGCCGCCGGTTACCCCTACGGCTATTACCCCTATTGGCGCGGCCGCTACTATCGCGGCTGGTACTAGGCTCACGCGCCGCCAAGGCGCCTGACGATTGCAAAGGGCCGTTCCCGAACCGGGCGCGGCCCTTTGGCTTTTCTAAAAAGGTCTTCCCTGAACGTCAGATGAACGGCGCCCTCAGCTTCGGTTCAACGAGCTCGCGCTAGACCATCCTCGCGAGCTCGAGACCCCTCCTCACCTCGGGCGAACGAGGGCTGCCGCCTTACCCCCCTAGGCGGCGGCCCTTTCTTTTGGGCGCTGCGCGCAGGGCAAGCGCCGCGCCGCCCCTGAGCACGGCTTCAGCCGCTTCAGTGTAACGTCCGTCTTCTTCGTGCAAGAGCAGGCCAGGCAAAAGGCTGAGCCCGGCCCTGCTGCCTTTCTTGGCCTGCACGATGATGCGGGTCGCCGGTTCGCCCTTCTTGGGGAACAGCGGCAAGACGGCGATGTCTCCGAATCTTCGGTCAAGCAGCGCCAGCAACTCGCCAAGACGATCAGGCCGATGGATCAGCGTGAGCAGCGCGTTCGGCGCGCCCATGGCGGCGAAGAAGCGCACCCAGGCGGCAAGACCGCCCGCCCCCATGACATGAGCGGTGGCGCGCGTGGCATCGGGCGCCTCTCTCACCCTGCCTTCGGCGTGGAACGGCGGATTGGCGATCAGGTGATGATAGCTCTCCCGTTTCAGGCCCGCGGCGCGCAGCAATTTGCCGGGGGAGGTGACATCGGCATTGATGATCTCGAACCGTTCGGCAAAGCCGTTCCGCCCGGCGTTCCGAGCGGCCAGTGCGCTCAGCGCGGGGTCGATCTCGACGCCGGTCACGGCGATGCCAGGCACGCGCGCCAACAGACAAAGCCCGGCCACCCCGACGCCCGCGCCAATATCGAGCACGCGCTCGCCGGCTTGCGCCGGGACCGCAGCGGCAAGAAAAACCGCGTCGCTGCCCGCCCTATGTCCGCCGCGCGGCTGCACGATGCTAATGCGGCCGCCGAGGAAATCGTCGGTGCTGGTGACGTCGGCCGGCGCCCGCCGGACGCTAGGTTTTTTGATCGTCGGTGATGACATGGCCGAGATCGGCCTCGGTGAGGATGTTGCGCGCCTGTCCAATCTTCTCGCTTTCGACCAAGACGCGCCGGGGCAGCACGCCGATCGAGCCCTCAAGCACGCTCATATTGGTGTCGGCGACCATAAAGGCGATGTCTCCCTCCTCCAGCAGGGCGCTGACATAGGACAGAAGCACCGGATCGTTCGACCGCAATAATTCCTTCATGGCTGGCCTGAGCCTCATGTCCTATGCCGGAGCGGCTTGACCTTGACGGCGGACCGCCGACAATACCGCTAAACTGGCCTCCGGCCGATAATAGGAGAAAGTCCCTTGGGAGTAGTGGTTAATCTTGCCGGCGCGAACGATCCAACAGCGAGCCTCGCGCCACTCGTGGCGCTTGTCGAGGAGGACATGGCTCATGTCAACCGCATCATCCTCGACCGCGCCAGATCGAATGTCGAGCTGATCCCCGAGCTTGCCCGGCATCTGATCGATTCCGGCGGCAAGCGCCTGCGCCCGATGCTCACGCTGGCCGCCGCCAGGCTGTGCGGATACGGCGGCGATGGCCATGTGCAGCTCGCCGCCAGCGTGGAGTTCATGCATACGGCGACGCTGCTGCATGACGACGTGGTCGACGAGAGCAACCTCCGCCGGGGCAAGGCGGCGGCGCGGCTGCTATGGGGCAACGAGGCGAGCGTGCTGGTCGGCGATTTCCTGCTCGGCCAAGCGTTCAAGATGATGGTCGATGTCGGCTCGCTCGGGTGCTTGCGCATCCTGTCGGACGCGGCGGCGGTGATCGCCGAGGGCGAGGTGATGCAGCTCATCACCGCCAAGAACACCGAGACCACCGAGGACGACTACCTGGCGGTGATCGACGCCAAGACCGCGGCGCTGTTCGCGGCGGCGGCGGAAGTCGGCGCGGTGATCGCCGAGCGGCCGAAATCGGAGGCCGCCGCCTTGCGCTCCTATGGCCGCAATCTCGGCCTTGCCTTCCAGTTGGTGGACGATGCGCTCGATTATTCGGGCGAGCCGTCGACGCTCGGCAAGAGCGTGGGCGACGATTTTCGCGAGGGCAAGATCACGCTGCCGGTGGTGCTGTGCTACCGCCGCGGCAATGAATCGGAACGGGCGTTCTGGCAGCGCACGCTCCAGGACGGCGAGATCGGCGAGGACGATCTCGCCGAGGCGATGAGATTAATGACGCAGCACGACGCCTTGAGAGACACGATGGAACGGGCCCGCCATTACGGCGCCATCGCCCGCGACGCGCTGGCCATCTTCCCCGATTCCGGCGCCAAGGCGGCATTGCGGGAGGCGATCGAATTCTGCGTCGACCGCCCGTTCTAAGCGGCAAGCGTCGCCGCGGCGATCCACCAAGTGGGAAACTCGGCTGCGAGCCGCGCTCCGGCGCTCTTGGCTTCGGATTCGGTGGCGAATAGCGAAAAGCAGGTCGGCCCGCTGCCGGACAGTCGGGCAAGGCGCACACCTTCCAACGTCAGCAATGCGGCGAGCACCTCCCTGATCTCGGGCACGATCTGGGCCGCCGGCCCTTCGAGATCGTTGCCGCGCGGGGTCACATAGGCGATCAGTGCCTCGAAATCGCCGTGGAAGTTCAGCCGGTCGGCGAGAGGGCGCGGTGTCGCGACCAAGGGGGCGGCGCGCAGCGCGGCATAGACCGCCTCGGTGGCAAGCGCCTGTCCCGGATTGGCGAGCAGCACGCTGCAAGAAGGGAAGCCCGAAACCGGCGCGACCTTCTCGCCGCGGCCGGCGATCAACGCGGGACTGCTCTCGAGGCAGACGCTCACGTCGGAGCCAAGCTTGGGCGCCAGCTCGGCCAGGGCTGACTCGCTCAATGCGCCATCATTGGCGCGGGCGATCAGCCGCAGAGCGGCGGCGGCATCGGCCGAGCCGCCGCCAAGGCCCGACGCGACGGGGAGGATTTTGACCAGGCGAAAGCGCCCGAGCGTCAGGCCCGGCACCGCGGCCGCAGCGGCTGTGGCGGCCTTGATGATGAGATTGTCGCCGCCCAAGCTCCAGGCGAACGGGCCTTCAACATCAAGCTCAAGCGGGCTGTACGGTTGGAGATCGACCTCGTCGCCGATAGTGGCGAAGGCGACCAGACTGTCGAGCTCATGAAAACCGTCGGCGCGGCGGCCGAGCACGCCAAGCGTCAGATTGAGCTTAGCCCGACCGATATCCCGGAGCGCCGTCATGCCGCTCCTCCGCGCGCATGCGTTCTATTGCGGCGTCTTCTCACCCGCCTCGATGGTGCGGTCCTGTGCCGATTTCGTCTCGGCAGTCTCCGGCAGGCCCGATTCGATCTTCTTCTTGAGGGTGACGATCTGGTCGTCCTCGGGCTTCAGCGTCAGGGACTGCTGCCACTGATATTTGGCTTCGAGCGTCCGGCCCACTTTCCAATAGGCGTCACCAAGGTGGTCGTTGATGATCGGGTCGTCGGGCTTGAGCTCGACGGCGCGTTCGAGATTCTCGACCGCAGCCGGCAGATTGCCGAGCCGGAGATAGGCCCAGCCCAGGCTGTCGACATAGTAGCCGTCGTCAGGCTTGAGCTTCACCGCCTTGCGGATGTAGTCCATCGCCTGCTTCAGGTTGCTGCCCTGGTCGACCCAGGAATAGCCGAGGTAATTGAGCACCAGGGACTCGTCCGGAGACAGCACGAGCGCTTCCTTGAAATCGGCCTCGGCGCCCGACCAGTCCTTGAGCCGCTCGTTGCACACCCCACGCGAGTAGAACAACGTCCAATTGTCCTTGGTGGGTTTGGGGATCAACGCCAGCGCGCGGGTATAGTAGTCGCGCGCCTCTTCGTAACGCTCATGCGAGCGCAGGATGTTGCCGAGCGCATCGAGCGGGCGAACGTCCTTGTTATCGGTCTTGACCAGTCCCTCAAGCAGCGCCTTGGCGTCGTCGACCTGCTCCATCGAATTGAGCGCGAAAGACTTCTGAATCTGCACATTCAGCCAAAGCGGCGAGTCCGGCTTGATCCGGTCGAGCGCCTGCATCTCGAGCTCGTATTTCTTGGCGCCGTCATAAGCCTCGGCGAGCGCCGCGTAAGCGAGCGGAAAATCGGGCTCGAGATAGAGCGCGAATTGCAGGAAGATGATGCCCATGTCGAGCCCACCTTCGCCGGCCAGCGCATCGCCGATGCCGTAGAACACCTCGGCGAGGCCCTGCTGCGGGGTGGCGATCAGAAGCGGCGGCGTCTTGCCCTCGTCGATCTCGGCGAGCAGCGCCTCCGACAGCGGATGCCCCGAGGACTTGGCGATATGGGTAGTCAGCGTCTGGCGAGCGAGCCGGCGATTATTGTTGTTCAACGCATGGCGCGCATAGGCGTCGGCAACGCGCAGCGTCGACGGATTCTTCTTGAATGCCTGGGCAAAGGCCTGGCGCGCCACGTCGTGCTTGCCGGCCAGATCGGCGATCAGACCACGGTGATAGCGCTGATAGAACTGGGCCCAGTCGGCGTCGCTCAGGCTGTCGAGCGTGGCGAAGGCTTCGTCGGGCTGGCCGTCGGCCTCCTGCACCCAAGCGCGGGCGAGGGTCGAGGTCAGATCGGCGATCGGCCCTTGGCGCGCCGCCGCGAAATCCTCCTCGGCGTCCTTGTACCGGCCTTGCTTGAACGCCTCACAGCCGAGCAGGAAGCGGGCGATGCGGTGGCCCGGCTCGATCTTGACCAGCTCCTTGGCAAGCTCGATGGCGCGATCCCAATGGGCGGAGGCGGCTTCGAGCAGGAAGGTCTGCTCCAGAATGATCTCGTTGCCGGGATCCTCGGCCAGAGCCTTGGAATAGAAATCGGCGGCGGCGATGGTGTCGTGGTCGCCGCGGGCCACACGTCCGGACAGGTAGTTGCCCAGCAGCGTGCCGGGATCGTCTGACACGTCGGAAATGACTTCTGAGTAGGCGGCCGGAGCCGCGACCAGCGCCGCAAGGAGAAGAGACCGCGGCGCCCATTTGCGTAGGGCCGCCTTATTCACCATCGTCATGTTTTTACGGCTGTCACGCCGCCCCAAAACCAGCGGTTGTAGGATCCCCGACCAAGGTTAGCGCTTTTAGGCTTTCGAACAAACCAAAAGCTTGCTTGGAGCCTAAAGGCGGCTGGTTTGTGGCCGATTACTGCGGCATCGGGCCCGCGCGTCACATATTGACGTAATTCGGTCCGTCGCCGCCTTCGGGCGGGACCCAAGTGATGTTCTGGGCCGGGTCCTTAACGTCGCAGGTTTTGCAGTGGACGCAGTTCTGGGCGTTGATCTGGAAGCGCTCGCCGTCGCCCTCCGCCACCACCTCGTAGACCATGGCCGGGCAATAGCGCTGGGCCGGCTCGGCATAGAGGGGGAGATTCTGTTCGATCGGGATCGACGGATCGGCGAGCCTGAGATGCACCGGCTGGTTCTCGGCGTGATTGGTGTTCGACAGGAACACCGACGAGAGAATGTCGAAGCTGACGACGCCGTCGGGCTTGTCGTAATCGATCGGCGTCGCGTCGGCCGCCTTTTGCAGGCTCGCATAGTCGGGCTTCAAATGCTTGAGCGTGTGGCCGAGGAACGGGAAGATGGTATTGAGCCACATGTCGATGCCGCCGAGCATGACGCCGAGGCGGGTGCCGAAGCGCGACCAGAGCGGCTTGACGTTGCGCACGCGTTTCAGCTCGTTCGCCATCGAGCTCACCTGCACGGCTTGCGGATAGGCTTCGAGCGTGTCGCGCGAGCGCCCCTGCCCGATCGCCGCGAACGTGGCTTCCGCCGCCATCATCCCGCTCAGCATGGCGTTGTGGCTGCCCTTGATGCGCGGCACATTCATGAAGCCGGCGGCGCAGCCGATCAGCGCGCCGCCGGGAAAGACGAGCCGCGGGATAGCTTGCAGCCCGCCTTCGGTCAGTGCGCGGGCGCCATAGACGATGCGCTTGCCGCCCTCGAGATGCGCGCGGATGGAGGGATGGGTCTTGGCGCGCTGAAATTCCTTGAACGGGTTGGTATAGGGATTGGCGTAGTCGAGATGGACAACGAAGCCCACCGACACCAAGTTCTCGCCGAAATGGTAGAGGAACGAGCCGCCACCGGTCTTGTCGTCGAGCGGCCAGCCCATGGTGTGCTGCACCAAGCCGGGCCTATGCTTCTCAGCCGGCACCTCCCACAATTCTTTCAGACCGATGCCGAATTTCTGCGGGCCCGACTCGGCATCGAGGCCGAGCTTGCCGATCAGCATCTTCGACAGCGATCCGCGGGCACCCTCGGCGAACAGGGTGTATTTGCCGGCGAGTGCGATGCCCGGCGTGTAGCTGTCCTTGTGGCTACCGTCGCGGGCCACGCCCATGTCGCCGGTGATCACGCCCTCGACCTCGCCGCCCGCGCCGAACATCACATCGACAACGGCGAAGCCGGGATAGATTTCGACGCCGAGCGCTTCCGCCTGCTCGGCGAGCCATTTGGTCAGGGCGCCGAGGCTGCCGGTGTAGCAGCCGTGATTGCTCATCAGCGGCGGCATGAAGATATTGGGCACGCGGATGCCGCCGCTCTTCCACAGGTAGTAGAAGCGGTCCTCGCTGACTTGGGTCTCGAGCGGGGAGCCCATAGTGCGCCAATCGGGCAGCAGGCGATCGAGCGCGACCGGATCGATCACCGCGCCGGACAGGATATGGGCGCCGACCTCGGAGCCCTTCTCCAGCACCACCACGGAAATATCCTTGCCCTGGTCGGCGGCAAGCTGCTTGAGCCTGATGGCGGCGGCGAGCCCGGCCGGTCCGGCGCCGACAATGACGACGTCAAACTCCATGGTCTCGCGTTCGGCGGCTTCCGGCTCGGTCGCTTCGCTCAAGGTTTTGCTCCAAATAAGAGGAGTCATTCCCGCCAGCGCAGGACTCCAGTATCCCTCAATATGGTATGAGGCGCCGGGAGCGCCAAAGACAGCGAATGACTGCAACGGAACGACAGACGGTTCAAGCCTTATTGGCCTGGTACGCGGCGATGGGCGTCGACGAGGCGATCGGCGAGCAGCCGGTCGACTGCTTTGCCGTGCCGATGCCCGCGCCCTCCCCCGTTTGCGCCGAACCGAGGCCACGCGCCGGACCGCAGCCGCCGGCGGTCATCACCAGCATAGACCCGGCCAGCATTGCTCAGGCCGCCAGTCTTGCCGAGCTCCAGGCCCTGGCCGCTGCGTTCGATGGCTGCCCGCTCAAGCGCACGGCCAAGAGCTTGTGCTTCGCGCGCGGACGCGAGGATGCTCGACTGATGTTGATCGGCGAAGCGCCCGGCCGCGACGAGGACCTCAGCGGTAAGCCGTTCGTCGGCCGCGCGGGGCAACTGCTCGACCGTATGCTGGCAGCGATCGGTCTGACCGAGGAACACGTCTACATCACCAACACAGTCTATTGGCGGCCGCCGGGCAACCGCACGCCAACCCCGGCGGAGGTCGAGGACTGCGCGCCGTTCCTGGCCCGGCAGATCGAGCTGCTCGCTCCCGATGTGCTGGTGCTGCTCGGCGGCGCCGCGGCCAAGACCATTCTCGGCGTGACCGAGGGCATCATGCGGCTGCGCGGCAAATGGCTGTCTTATCCGAGCGCGGGCCGCGACATTGCCACGCTGGCCACGCTGCATCCCGCCTATCTCTTGCGCACGCCTGCCGACAAACGGCTGGTTTGGCGCGACCTGCTGATGGTCAAGGAAAGGCTTGAGACATGAGCCGCAGCGACGAGAGCAGACCCTTCATCCCGGTGCGGATCGCCGTGCTCACGGTGTCGGACACGCGTACCCATAAGACCGACAAATCTGGTCCACTGCTGGTCGGCATGATCGAGGAAGCCGGTCACGAGCTGGCCGAGCACGCCATCGTCGAGGACGACCAGAAAGCGATCCGCAAGCAAGTCAAGCGCTGGATCAAGGACCCGCAAGTCGATGTGGTGATCACCACCGGCGGCACCGGCTTCACCGGGCGCGACGTCACCCCGGAAGCGGTCAAGCCGCTATTCGAGAAGGAGATCGACGGCTTCTCGGCGCTGTTCCACATGCTGAGCTACCAGAAGGTCGGCACCTCGACGGTGCAATCGCGCGCCTGCGGCGGCTTGGCCAACGGCACCTATATTTTCTGCGTGCCGGGCTCGCCGGGCGCGTGCCGGGACGCCTGGGAGGGCATCCTCAAATCGCAGCTCGACAACCGCCACCGCCCCTGCTCGTTCGTGGAAATCATGCCGCGGCTCGAGGAGCACCGGAAGGAGAGAGCTAACGACGCGGAGAAATGATCAGAGCGCGGAGGCGCGGGCAAGCCCGTTGGCGACCACGGCCGGCCGTGTCAGAATGCCGGCATGAGCGCCGACCACGCGATTGCGGCCGCCGAGCTTGGCGTCGTACAGCGCGGCATCGGCGCGGGCCAGAATCTGGTCCACGCTGTCGCCCGACCGCCCCTCGCCGACCCCGATGCTCCAGGTCAGAGTGATGCGGGCGTTGCCGGTATCGAACGGGCGCCCGGCCAATTTCAGTCTCAGGCCCTCGGCAACCTCGATCGCTTGCGTCAAGGTCTTATCTTCGAGGAGTAGGGCGAACTCGTCACCGCCGAGGCGTCCCGCCACCGCTTTTTCCAGGCGTGCGGCGCGCGCGCAGATGCGGATCGCCGCGTCGCCGGTCTCATGACCGTAAGAATCGTTGATGAGCTTGAAATTATCAATGTCGAGGATGATAGCCGACAGACTGCCGTCGGGCGGAATGAGCCGCGCGCAAGCTTCGGTCGCCTGCTCGAAGAAGCCGCGGCGATTGCATAAGCCGGTCAGCGGATCGGTGGTGGCCAGACGAAGCAACTCGCGCTGCATGGACATGATGCGCTCCGCGGCGCGCAGCCGGGCGCCAAGCTCCTCGGCCGAAGGCGGCTTGCCGATGAAATCGTCGGCGCCGGAATCCAGCGCCTCGATCAGGCTGCGCTGATCGTATTGGCTGGACATCATCAGCACATAGATCGGACGCCGGCAGGTGGCGAGCAGCCTTGTCTCCCAGCACAGTTCGACACCCGATATATGTTTGAGCTCGGCGCTGGTAATCAGGGCATCGATGCAAGGATCGGTCCTGATCTGAGCAAGAGCGTCAAGCTCATCGGAGAACGGCAGCACCTCGTGCCCGCGTGCTTCAAGCATGCGAGCCACGATCAATCGCGTTGTACGGCTAGGATCAACTAACGCGATGCGCATGAGCGCTTCCTTTACTCAGGATTGCAAGCAGTTAGCCCAGCCTCCTTAAAGTTAGATTAAACGCGTTACTGGTGCGACATTCATGTCGCCGGGGCGATGAGCCGCTCAGCATGGGCGCGCTCGCGCCGCCAAGCCTCGGCAGTATCGACATCGCACAGCAAAGCGGCGAAGCCGACGCGCCTGCCCGCGAGATTTTTGAGCGTGTCAGCAAGAGCGTGCGGGCTCGACCAGCGGACGCCGGCAAAGGGCCTCAACACTGTTGGACTCCGCTTCAGTCCGACCAGCCAGTAGCCGCCGTCGCGTGCCGGCCCGAGCACGGCATCGCCGCCGCCGAGCAGCTTGAAGGCCTCGGCAATGTGATGCGCACGGATGGCCGGGATGTCGCTGCCGACGATGATCGCCGGTCCCGGCGGCAAATTCACGAGCAGGCGCTGCATGCGTCGGCCGAGATCGCCCTGCCCTTGCGGCACACGATCGACCTGCCGCCGGGACGGCCAGATGCGCGCAGCGGTGTCGCGGTCGGCATCGATGGCCAGCACCGTGCGCCATCGCCGGTCACTCGCCAGCCGCAACACGGCATGAGACAGGCAGAAGCGATAGAAGCGGAGCGCGGCGACGTCGCCGATGTCGCGTCCGAGCCGGCGCTTCACGCGGCCCAGCTGCGGGCTCTTGGCCATGATGATCAGATGCTTGACGAAGCTCGCGCGGCGCGGCGACCCGGCGTGTCGCCTAGCCATAAAGCCGCGCAAGCACCCGCGGCGGCACGCGTAGGTAATAGAGCACCATGCAACCAAGATTGCGCAGGGTCCGCGCGAGATAGCCTTCGCGCCGATAACGCTCGCCGCTGGTCACCGCGCGCGATTGCAGCATCACCAATTCGCGCCGCTTGAGCCGCCGCACCAGGTCGACATCCTCCATCAGCGGCAAGGGCCGGAAGCCGCCGAGCCGGTGATAGAGATTGCGCGAGATGAGGAGACCTTGATCGCCATAGGGCAGCGCCAGCACATGGCAGCGCAACCCCACCAGCCATTCGACGAAGCGCGGCATCAGGCCGTCATCGTCCAGCGCAAAGCAGAAGGCCGCCGCGGCCTGAGGGCGCCTGCCGCTCTCGACCCGCTCCATTAAGCTCTGCGCCTCCTCGGCCCAGCCCGGTTCGAGCACGGTGTCGGCATGGAGGAACAGCAGCCAGTCCCCCCGCGCCTCGTTTGCGCCCGCTTCCAGCTGCGATCCCCGTCCGCGCCTGGCGTCGATCAGATGGGCGCCGGCGGCATCGGCGATGGCGCGGGTCTCGTCGGTCGAGCCGCCGTCGACCAGGATCGCCTCCTGCACGATACCGTCGACCACCGCGGGCACAAGGGCGGCAAGGCTATGCGCCAGAGTACGCTCGGCATTGAGGGTCGGGATGATCACCGAAATCATGGCGCGAACTATAGCGTCTGGCCCTTGCCGGGCAATCGTCCCGTCGGGCCTTGAATATGTTCTTGCTTTGTTCCAACGGAGTAACTATATAGAGCACATGTCGATTGCGCTCAGAAAAGCACCCGATTCGGAGAGCTACCCGCTCGAAAACGGCGGCGTCGCCGCCGGCCGCCGACACGGCAGAGGCGCGCAGACCAACCGCTCCGGCCGGTTCGAGCCGGTCGGTTATGAGCCGGTCGATGACGGCTGGGAGTCGCTCGGCGAACTCGACGCGCTCGCCACCGAAGTGCAAGAGGTGCCGGCCAGGCGCATCATCACGCGCAACGAATCCCCCGATATCGGCTTTGACCGCTCGATCAATCCCTACCGGGGCTGCGATCATGGCTGCATCTACTGCTTCGCGCGACCGACCCACGCCTTTCTGGGGCTGTCGCCGGGGCTCGATTTCGAGACCAAGCTATTCGCCAAGACCAATGCCGCCGAGGCTCTGACGCGCGAGCTGGCCGATCCCCGCTATTCCGTCCGCACCATTGCCATCGGCACCAATACCGACCCGTATCAGCCGATCGAGCGGCGCTACCGGATCATGCGCCGCATTCTGGAAGTGTTGAGCGCGGCCAACCATCCGGTCGGCATCGTCACCAAGTCGTCGCTGGTGTTGCGCGATCTCGATCTGCTCAGCTCGATGGCCGAGCGCGGTCTGGTCAAGGTGGCGCTATCGGTGACCACGCTCGACCGCAGGCTGGCACGCGCCATGGAGCCGCGGGCGAGCACGCCCGACAAACGGCTCGAGACGGTGCAGCGTCTGGCCGATGCCGGCGTGCCGGCCTCGGTGATGGTGGCGCCGGTCATTCCCGGCCTGACCGATATGGAGATGGAGCGCATCCTCGAACGCGCGGCCGCTTCCGGCGCCCGCCAGGCCGGCTACGTGCTGCTCCGGCTGCCGCTCGAGATCGGCGATCTGTTCACCGAATGGCTCAAGGCCAACTGCCCGGACCGGGCCAACCGCGTGCTGTCGCTGATGCGCTCGACCCGCGGCGGCCGGCTGTACGAGGCGAAATGGGGCGAGCGCATGACCGGCGAAGGTCCCTATGCCTGGATGATCGGCCGGAGATTCGAACTCGCCGCCGAGCGGCTGGGGCTCAACCAGGCTTCGGTCGAGTTGCGCACCGATCTGTTCACGCCGCCGACCCTGCCCGGCCAGCAACTCAAGCTCCTGTAAAAACCCGGCCCCCGCCCGATTTTGGTTGATGTGGCGATAGCCCGCATTACGGTCGCCGTGGCGCGGTGCCAAAACGCGCGCCGGGAGCCGGGAGCAGCGGGCTGTGACGCAGATTTCCAATGACTCTCTGACCAAAGTCCCAGCAGTCACGCTGGGCTTTTGGATCATCAAGATCCTCGCCACCACGCTTGGCGAGACCGGCGGCGACACGGTGAGCATGACTTGGGACCTGGGCTATCTCGTCAGCACGGCGATTTTCCTCACCGTCCTGGTGATGCTGGTCCTCATCCAGATTGCCGCGAAGAAATTCCACCCCTTCCTCTATTGGGCGACGATCGTGGCGTCGACGACCGCCGGCACCACGATGGCCGACTTCGCCACCCGCTCGCTGGGCGTCGGCTATCCTGGCGGTTCGTTGATCTTGTTCGCCGGCCTGATGGCGGTTCTTGGCCTTTGGTATTGGTCGCTCGGTTCGATCTCGGTGCAAACGGTGAGCACGCCAAAGGTGGAGGCGTTCTACTGGGCGGCCATCACCGTCTCACAGACTCTGGGAACCGCGCTCGGCGACTGGCTCGCCGACTCGGGCCTTGGCTATGAAGGCGGCGCGCTGGTGTTCGCTGCCAGCTTGGCGGTGCTGATTGCCGCTTATTATTGGACCGACATATCGCACGTGCTGCTGTTCTGGGCCGCCTTCATTCTGACCCGCCCGCTCGGCGCTACGGTCGGCGATTTTATCGATAAGCCGTTGGACCAAGGCGGCCTGGCCTGGAGCCGGCCCGTCGCCACGGCGGTCATTGCGGCGCTGATGATTGGCTGCATCCTGGTTTTCCCGCAAAGAGCGGGCAGCCACCCGCGCCGAGCGTAACCAGCGCCCGGCGGTTTTCCACAAGACCGGCGGCCGTACCACGTCCGAGTTGCCAACGGCGCGCGCTTTGCGTCAGAGTCCCGGACCATGGGACTACCCGCCGAGTCGCTGCTGCTTCGCCCCCAACCCTGCTTCGATTACGAGGCCGAGTTGATGGCCCAATATCATGGGCCGGTGGCCGGCATCGACGAGGCCGGACGCGGGCCATGGGCCGGGCCGGTGGTGGTCGCGGCCGTGATCCTCAATCCCAACCGGATTCCCGAAGGCCTCAACGACTCGAAGGTGCTCTCGCCGGAAACGCGCGAGGATCGTTATGCCGAGATCATCGCCACCGCGATCGTGTCGGTGGTGGTCGGGCATGTCAGGCGGATCGACCGCGACAATATTCTTCAGGCGAGCCTGTGGGGCATGCGGGCGGCCTATCGCGGACTCGGCATACCCGCGGGCTGCGCGCTGATCGACGGCAATATCATTCCGCGCCGCTTCCCCTGCCCCGCGCGCGCCGTGATCGGCGGCGACGGGCTGTCGCTGTCGGTTGCCGCGGCCTCGATCGTGGCCAAGGTGACGCGCGACCGGATGATGGTGAAGCTTGCGCGCCGCTACCGCCGCTATGGCTGGGAGAGCAACAAAGGCTACGGCACGCGGCAACATGCGGCCGCGATCGAGAAGCACGGCGTGTGCACCCATCACCGCCGCTCGTTCAGCCCGATCGAGCGGGCGCTGCGGCTGCTCACCAACGGGGCCGAGCTGCCCCTGCCCGACGAAGACCAGCTTTAGGCCGGAATCCAATCGGCGATGCGCCGCGCGAGGTCCTCGGCACCCGGCTCGAGCACGAGCAGATGGCCGTGGCCGCCGAGTTCCCAGAACGTGGCATCGCGATAGGCATGTGCCGTCTGGCGCGCGGTTTGCGGCGACACGAGGCGGTCGTCGGCGCCCACCAGGCATAGCACCGGACCGGTCACGGCATCGGTATCGACCGCGGTCGCGCCGGTTCGATCGAACATCCAGAAAAACAGCTCGAAAAAGGCGCGGCCCGATTCAGGGCCGAATCGGTCGAACACGGCGCGCTGCTCGGCCTCGGGCACGCAGTTGAGCGTGTAGATGCGGGCGAGATCGAAATCGGGATTGATGACGCTGTTCCAGAAGCTGCCGAGCCCCATCAGGTCCCGGTCGAGATTCTTCTCGGCCTCGGTCGGCGGCAGGATGCCGGCCCGCGGCGCCGGCGCCACCAGGATCAGCGCACGGGCGAGGCCCTGCGCCGCCAATTGCTGGGCGAGCACCGCCCCCATGGAATGGCCGAGCAGCACCGGCCGGGGCGGCAGGGTGTTGAGGAAAGCTTCGAGCTCGGCGCGATAATCGACCATGCCGATTCCGACCAAGGTCTTGGCCGCGTCCGCAACTTTGCTGCCGTGGCCGATCAGGTCGGGGGTGTGGCACCTCCAGCCCAGCCCCTCGAATACCGCCTTGAACTTATCGAAGCACCAGCCGCCCGCGTTGGCGCCGTGCAGCATGACGATATCCTTGGTCATGGCGGGCCGATGTCCTCCTCAGTTAAGTCCGCCTTTACCCTAGTCCGCCAGCATGGGCCGGTCTCGCCCTGAAGCGAGCGCGTGCAGTATTGCGTAACCTTGGTGGTGGCATGGGTGTGGGGGAAAACGGGGGGGCCAAGCTCCCCCGCAACAAGATCATCGTCGGCGATTGCGTCGAGCAGCTGAACCTCCTGCCCGAAGGCTCGATCGATCTGGTGTTTGCCGATCCACCTTACAATCTCCAACTCAATAACGAGCTTTACCGGCCCGACAATAGCCGGGTCGACGCGGTCGACGACGACTGGGACAAGTTCGGCAGCTTCGCCGCTTACGACGCTTTCACCCGCGACTGGCTGTCGGCCTGCCGCCGCGTGCTGAAACCATCCGGCAGTCTGTGGGTGATCGGCAGCTATCACAACATCTTCCGCGTCGGCACCGTTCTCCAGGATCTCGGCTTCTGGGTGCTCAATGATGTGGTGTGGCGCAAGACCAACCCGATGCCGAATTTCCGCGGCCGCCGCTTCACCAACGCGCATGAGACCATGATCTGGGCGTCGATGGGGCCCAAGGCGCGCTACACGTTCAATTACGAAGCGATGAAGGCACTCAACGAGGATTTGCAGATGCGGTCGGATTGGCTGTTCCCGATCTGCTCCGGCGCCGAGCGGCTGCGCGAGGAATGCGGCCGCAAGACTCACCCGACGCAAAAGCCCGAAGCGCTGCTCCATCGGTTGATCCTGGCGTCGAGCCATGAAGGCGATGTGGTGCTCGATCCCTTTCTCGGTTCGGGCACTACGGCGGTGGCGGCCAAGCGGCTCGGACGCGACTTCATCGGCATCGAGCGCGACCAGATCTACGCCGACGCCGCGGCGGCGCGGCTCGCCACGCTCGAAGCGTTCGACAAGGACACGCTGCAAGTCTCCAAGGGCAAGCGCGGCGAAGCGCGCATTCCGTTCGGCGCGCTGGTCGAGCTCGGGCTGATCTCGCCCGGCACGGCGCTCTACGATCCGGCGGCGCGACACGAGGCCAAAGTGCGCGCCGACGGCTCGATCGCCTGCGGCAGCGCGCAGGGCTCGATCCACAAGATCGGCGCTCAGGTGCAGGGGGCGCTGGCGTGCAATGGCTGGACCTTCTGGCATTACGAGGCAGAAGGCCGGCTCATGCCGATCGACGCTTTGCGCGAGGCGGCGCGGTTGAAGCTGGCGCCGCAGGGCTGAGCGTCTCGTTCAGCGCGTGACGGATCACTTTGCGCATTAAAGACGGCAGCGCGGCGCCGGGCAGCTCGCGCAGTTTCAGCCAGCGGCAACGCGCAGGCTCGGCGGCGCGATTCGGCTCAGCGTCCAGTCCGACCTCGGCGCGAAAGATTTCAAGCTCGAGACGGAAATGGGTGAAGGTGTGCTCGACCAGACCCGGCACCTTGCGCCAGTCGGCCGTGAGCGGAGCGTGGTCGCGCATCGAGCTTCGCTGCGGGCCGGCTTGCTCTAGCGGCGAGCCCGGCGTCTCCAGCATGCCGCCGAGCAGTCCGCGCGGCGGCCGCTCGCGCAGCAGGACGGCGCCGTCGGAGCGCAGCGCAACGAAAGCCACGCCACGGCGGACCGGCCGCTCGCCCTTGATGGCGCGATACGGCAACGCGTCGGCCAGTCCTGCGGCATAGCCGCGGCAACCGGTCCTGACCGGACACAGACCGCAAGCGGGCCGGCGCGGGGTGCAGATGGTGGCGCCCAGATCCATCAGGCTTTGCGCGAAATCGCCGGGACGCTGGCCGGGGGTGAGGCTTTCGGCGAGCGCCCTGATCTCCTTATTCGCTGCGGGCAGAGCTGTAGTGACGGCGAACAAGCGCACCACCACGCGCTCGATATTGCCGTCGATCGGTGTGGCAGGCTGGCCGAAGGCGATGGCCGAGATGGCCGCGGCGGTATAGGCGCCGACCCCCGGCAGCTTGCGAAGCTCGGCCTCGCCCGGCGGAAATGCGCCGCCATGCTGGTCCGCCACGACGCGGGCGCATGCATGGAGATTGCGCGCGCGGGCGTAATAGCCGAGCCCGGCCCAGGCGGCGAGCACCTCGCCAAGCTCGGCGCGGGCCAGCGCCATCACATCGGGCCAGCGGCGGACAAAGACGGCATAGCGGGGCAGCACCGCCTTGACCGTGGTCTGCTGGAGCATGATCTCGCTCAGCCACACTCGGTAAGGGTCGGCCTGCTCACCCGGCGGGCTCCGCCACGGCAGCTCACGCCGTTCGCGGTCGTACCAGGCCAGCATAGCGCCGGAGACGTCCTGCCCCGGTGTGCTTGCCACCGCGCCGCTCTGCATAAAGCGAACTCCTGCCGCGCTTCTCCCGAAGCCATGGTGTAGACTGGACCGAGGCGACGCAAGCGGCAGGCACGATCCCTCCACCATCGGCTCATGACCATGAACGACGCACAGCGGAAATCTTTTGCGCGATCGGCAGTCTGGGCGCGGCCGATCGGCGCTTATGCCGCCCGCGCGCTGGACCCGGCCGCCCGCGCCCGGGGCTTCGCCACCACGGCGATCTTGAGCGAATGGCCTGCCATCGTCGGCGCCGAGCTGGCCAAATTCACCATGCCCGACAAGCTGGTCTGGCCGAGGCGGCGCGACGATGCCGAGAACGCCACTCCGCCCAAAGGCCGCCGCGACGAAGGCGCGATCTTGGTACTGCGGGTCGAGGGCCCTCGCGCCATCGAGGTGCAGCACCGGTCGGGGCAGATCCTGGAGCGGGTGAACAGCTATTTCGGCTATCGGGCCGTCGCCGAAATGCGCATCTTGCAGGCGCCGGTGGCGCGCAAGGCCGCGCGCCCAGCCGTGGCGGCGCCGCCGATCGACCCTGCCGCGCTGCCGCCCTCCGCCGCAATCGACGATAAGGGCTTGCGGGCGGCCTTGCTGCGGCTAGGGTCCGCCGCGCGTGACAAGCTCACAAGGGGTTGAGGGGCGCTTTCTCGCTCTTGCCAGGAAGCGGGTGTTTCAACGAAGGTAAGCCCGGCTCGAGCCTCAGGCGCCGGGCAAGGCATCAGCTGGAGTAGAGAGAGTGGCGAAAAGCGGAAAAAAGTCGGCTGACAAGCCGGAGGAAAAGGTCGAGGCGACCGAAACCAATAAGACTTGGCTGTTCATCGTCGGCGCCGTGGCGGCGGCTATCCTGGTCGGCGGCATCGTCTATTGGCGGGCCAGTTCCGACGGCGGCATGACCGCCGGGGGCGAGAAAAAGGACCCCGATCAGGCCGCGCTGATGACCCCGGGCCCGTTGGAAGACATTTCCCTGGGGAAGGTGGATGCGCCGAACACCATCGTCGAATATGCGTCGATGACCTGTCCCCATTGCGCCCAGTTCCAAAAGGTGGTGCTGCCGGAGCTGCAAAAGAAATATATCGACACCGGCCAAGCGCGGCTGATCTTGCGCGAATTCCCCTTGGACGGG